>DASYJS010000121.1:0-4404 GCA_035996225.1 Mycobacterium sp.
TCCCACCCGTCGGCCGGGTCTACCGGTTCGGGCGGCTCGGCGAGCGGAACGGTGAACCGGTCGGCCCTTCGCCTGTAGTGGTCGGCGAGTTTGTGCCGCGCCACGCCGATCAGCCAGGGCACCGTGATCGGCGGCGGAGCGTCTTTCCGCGCGGCGTCCATCGCCGCCAGAAAGGTTTCCGACGTCAGATCTTCTGCGGCTCCGCGGTCACCGCAGCGGCGGACGAAATATCCGTACACCGTGGGCAGCGCCTCGTCGTACAGCGCCAACAGCGCCCGCGGAGCGTCATCAGGCTCTCGTTCGGCGCTCACACCCTTATCGTCGCCTCGAAGCGCCGAACTCCGACGCCCCAATCGAAAAAATTTCTTTGACGCCGTCTCAGGCCAACGCTCGAAGACCGTCGCTGACCGTGTCGAACGCACTGTTCAGCGCCTGTGCCAAGGACACCGACTCGTCAGCCAGCCAGTGTTCGTAGGCGGACAACGCCGCCCCGAGCATCGTCCATGCCACTGTCTGCGGCACCAGAGCGCCTGCCGTGACGCCCAGCCGTCGCGCGACGAACGCGGAGACCACCGCGCGCCATCCGGCATACATGGTCATCGAATAGGCCTGCAGCTCGGCTGTCTGCAGAATGACCCGCATCCGCTGCCGGTGCCGCGCGGTCTCCGTGTCGTCAAAGGTGTTGAACGCCAACAGCGCCGTTCGCAGCGCATCACCGATCGGCACGCCCGGGTCGAGGTCGGCCAGTTGGTCGCGCATGCGCTCGAGGTGCGCGTCGAAATCGCCCCATGGCAGTGCGTTCTTGGACGGGTAGTAGCGGAAGAGCGTGCGGCGTGCGATTCCTGCGGCGTGTGCGACGTCGTCGACGCTGACGGCGTCGAAGCCGCGTGCGGCGAAGAGATCGATCGCGACGTTGCTGAGGTGGTCCCAGGTCGTCGAGCGACGCCGCCCCACCCGGTGTTCGGAATTCGGCCGCATCACCAACCCCGCTCTTCCATTCTGGCACTCGATGCCATATTCTTGCGATCTCGATCACATTTGTCGAGACCCGGTAGAGAAAGGCGTGGCGCATGGAGCCGAATCAGCAGGCGGAAACTGACACCGAACTCGTCACCGAGACGCTGGTCGAAGAGGTGTCGATCGACGGGATGTGCGGGGTCTACTGACCCGCACGCGTGAGCAAGCAGGCCTATCGTGACGTTCGATCCGAACGCCAGTTGGCGGCTGCACCACCAGGTGGCGGTGCGCCCTGAACCGTTCGGCGCACTGCTGTACCACTTCGGCACGCGCAAGCTGTCGTTCCTGAAGAACCGGACCATCGTCGAGGTGATCAACTCACTGGGGGACCACCCCGACGTCAGGTCAGCCTGCCGCGCGGCGGGAGTCGACGACGCGCATCAGGGTCCGTACTTGCACGCGCTGGGCGTGCTGGCCGAGTCGAAGATGCTCATAGCGGGAGAGAACCCATGACGTCTGCCAAATCGCCGGAAGTCCAACCGGTGCCACGGCTGGTCGAGCAGTTCGAGCGAGGGCTCGACGCGCCGATCTGCCTGACCTGGGAGCTGACGTACGCCTGCAACCTGGCGTGCGTGCACTGCCTGTCCTCGTCGGGCAAACGCGATCCACGCGAGCTGTCGACGCAGCAGTGCAAGGACATCATCGATGAGCTCGAACGCATGCAGGTGTTCTACGTCAACATCGGCGGCGGTGAACCCACCGTGCGCCCGGACTTCTGGGAACTGGTCGACTATGCCACCGCCCACCATGTCGGGGTGAAGTTCTCCACCAACGGTGTGCGGATCACGCCCGAGGTGGCGACCCGGCTGGCTGCCAGCGACTACGTCGACGTGCAGATCTCCCTCGACGGGGCCACCGCAGAGGTCAACGATGCCGTGCGCGGCGAGGGCTCCTTCGCGATGGCCGTGCGAGCGCTGGAGAATCTGGCCGCCGCCGGGTTTGAAGACGCCAAGATCTCTGTTGTTGTCACTCGCCAGAATGTCGATCAGCTCAATGAATTCGCGGCTTTGGCAGCACGTTACGGCGCAACCCTTCGCATCACCCGCCTTCGCCCGTCGGGCCGCGGCGCCGATGTATGGGATGAACTGCACCCAACCCCCGAGCAGCAGGTGCAGCTGTACGACTGGCTCGTCGAGCGCGGCGACCGCGTGCTGACGGGTGACTCCTTCTTTCACTTGTCCGGCCTGGGCGCACCGGGTGCGCTCGCCGGACTGAACCTCTGCGGAGCGGGCCGGGTGGTCTGTTTGATAGATCCGGTCGGTGACGTCTACGCCTGTCCATTCGCCATCCACGACCGATTCCTGGCCGGAAACATTCTGTCCGACTCGGGTTTCGACAACGTCTGGAAGAACGCCCCGCTGTTTCGTGAGCTGCGGGAGCCTCAGTCGGCGGGCGCGTGCGGCAGCTGTGGCCACTATGACAGCTGCCGGGGAGGGTGCATGGCGGCAAAGTTCTTCACCGGCCTGCCTCTTGACGGTCCTGACCCAGAATGTGTTGAGGGATATGGCGTTCCGGCGCTCGAGCGGGAGAGGGTCAAGCCAAGGCCGAGCGGTGACCACTCCCGCGGGACAAAACAAGGGCCGATCCCACTCAAGCTGCTGACCAGCCCTCCTTCCCGGCTGTGTAACGAGAGTCCGGTCTGACCGTGGCCCGAGACAAGTGGTTCGAAACGGTGGCATTCGCCCAACAGCGCGCGAAGAAGCGGCTGCCCAAGTCGGTCTACAGCGCGTTGCTCGCCGCCAGCGAGAAGGGCATCACCGTCGCAGACAATGTCGAGGCGTTCGGCGAGCTCGGGTTCGCCCCGCACGTCATCGGTGCCATCGAGAAGCGCGATCTGTCGACGACCGTTATGGGGCAGGATATTTCGCTGCCCGTGCTGATATCGCCAACGGGGGTGCAGGCGGTGCACCCAGACGGTGAGATTGCCGTGGCCCGTGCGGCCGCCGCGAGGGGGACGGCGATGGGATTGTCGTCGTTTGCAAGCAAGCCGATCGAGGACGTCATCGCCGCCAACCCGAAGACCTTCTTCCAGGTGTACTGGCTGGGCGGACGGGATGCCATCGCGGGACGTGTGGAACGCGCCCGAGCCGCGGGCGCCGTCGGCCTGATCGCCACAACGGATTGGAGCTTCGCGCACGGCCGTGACTGGGGCAGCCCGAAGATTCCCGAGCACATGGACCTGCGCACGACGGTGCGGATGCTCCCCGAGGGCCTCACCCGGCCGCGGTGGCTCATGCAATGGGCCAAGACGATGCGCCCGCCAGATCTGCGGGTGCCCAATCAGGCCCGGCTGGGCGAGCCCGGTCCGCCGTTCTTCGCAGCGTATGGCGAGTGGATGGCGACGCCACCGCCCACCTGGGAGGACATCGCCTGGCTTCGCGAGCTCTGGGGCGGACCGTTCATGCTCAAGGGCGTGATGCGGGTCGACGACGCGAAACGTGCTGTGGATGCCGGTGTTTCGGCGATCTCGGTATCGAACCACGGTGGCAACAACCTGGACGGGACACCCGCATCCATTCGCGCGCTGGCCCCCATCGCCGAAGCCGTAGGAGACCAGATCGACGTTCTGCTCGACGGTGGCGTGCGTCGCGGCAGCGACGTGGTCAAGGCACTGGCGCTCGGCGCGCGCGCTGTCATGATCGGTCGGGCGTATCTCTGGGGTTTGGCGGCCGAGGGCCAGGCCGGTGTCGAGAACGTGCTCGACGTCCTGCGCGGCGGTATCGACTCAGTGATGATGGGCCTCGGCCGGGCGTCGATCCACGACCTTGTCGCCGGCGACGTAGTGGTTCCTCCTGGCTTCGTCCGGGCGCTTGGTCTGCCGGATGAGGCCGGCGTCTGACGCGTCAACTCCGCTACCAGCTAGATTGCGCGTGAAACATGCGTGGCAGGCGGGACAGACGTGGTTAGCCGACAGACTCCACGGCAAATTCGTGGAAAAGAAAATATGCGCATGCGCCAACAACCGGCGCACGGCAGGTGAATTCGTCCTACCATCGGCGGGTGGCTTTCCCCAGCGAGCTTGGGAACTCAACGTCGAGACAGCTGCGAGGCACATCACCCGCGTTGGTTATCCCGATAGGTTCCACCGAACAGCATGGCGCTCATTTGCCGCTGGATACCGACACCAGGATCGCCGCCGCTGTCGCTCGTGGGGTTGCTGAACGGCTGACCGAGGCCGATCATGACTCTGGATGGATGCTTGCACCGCCGATCGGCTACGGCGCCAGTGGCGAACACGAGAGCTTTCCCGGCACGGTTTCGATCGGCAACGCTGCGCTACGGCTGTTGCTGGTGGAGTTCGGCCGGTCGGCCGCGAACTGGGCAAGGCGGCAGGTGTTCGTCAATGGCCACGGGGGAAATGTGGAGGCCCTGGCCGCCGCGGTCGCA
>DASYJS010000122.1:0-12366 GCA_035996225.1 Mycobacterium sp.
CGACCCGGCCTCGAGTCGTAGCCACCCGGGCCCGTTGTCCGGGCCGGACCTGGCCGACCCGGCGCACACGCTGTCGCTGGACGATCCGATCTTCGCCGGCAATGTCGTCGTCATCAACGTCTGGGGACAGTGGTGCGGGCCGTGCCGCGCCGAAGTCACCCAGCTGCAGCAGGTGTATGACGCCACCCGCGGCTCCGGGGCGTCCTTCCTCGGCATCGATGTCCGCGACAACAACCGCCAGGCAGCCCTGGATTTCGTCAACGATCGCGCCGTGACCTTCCCGTCGATCTACGACCCGGCGATGCGAACCCTGATCGCGTTCGGCGGCAAGTACCCCACCACCGTCATCCCATCCACGCTGGTGCTGGACCGTCAGCACCGGGTCGCGGCGGTGTTTCTGCGTGAATTGCTGGCTTCCGATCTGCAACCCGTGGTGCAGAAGCTGACCCAGGAAGCGCCGCCGGGCCTGACCACGCCGAGCCAGAAATGACTGGTTTCGCACAGACCGCCGCTGCCGGGCCCTTGCTGGTGGCGCTGGGTGCCTGCGTGCTGGCGGGGCTGGTGTCGTTCGCCTCACCCTGCGTGGTGCCGCTGGTCCCCGGCTACCTGTCGTATCTGGCCGCACTGGTCGGCGAGGAAGTGGCTGAGCAGCCGGGGTCGGGCCCGGTCAAAGCCCCGCCGGCGACCCGGTGGCGAGTCGCGGGATCGGCGGCACTGTTCGTCGCCGGATTCACCACGGTATTCGTGCTCGGGACCGTCGCCGTGCTCGGAATGACCACGACGCTGATCACCAATCAGCTGCTGTTGCAACGGGTCGGGGGCGTGCTGACCATCGTGATGGGGCTGGTGTTCGTCGGCCTGATCCCGGCCCTGCAGCGCCAAATCCGCTTCAGCCCGCAACAGTTGACGACGGTAGCGGGGGCGCCGGTGCTCGGCGCGGTCTTCGGACTCGGGTGGACGCCGTGCCTGGGCCCGACCCTGACCGGCGTGATCACCGTGGCCTCGGCCACCGAAGGCGCGAATGTCGCCCGGGGAATCTTGCTGGTGATCGCCTACTGCCTGGGGCTGGGGATTCCGTTCGTGCTGCTGGCCTTCGGCTCGGCGCGCGCGGTCGCCGGCCTGGGCTGGCTGCGACGGCACACCCACGCCATCCAGATCTTCGGCGGCGCGCTGCTGATCGTGGTCGGGGTGCTGCTGGTCACCGGCGTGTGGAACGACTTCGTCTCCTGGCTGCGGGACGCCTTCGTCAGCGACGCGAGGTTGCCGATCTGATGCGTCTGCTCATAGCCGTGATTGCCCGGGCACGTAACACCTGGCGCGCGCTGACCTCGATGGGCACCGCGTTGGTGCTGTTGTGTCTGCTGGCGCTGGGCGCGATACCCGGGGCGCTGCTGCCGCAGCGCAGCCTCAACGCGGGCAAGGTCGAGGAGTACCTGGCCGCCCATCCGACGATAGGCCCGTGGCTGAACCGGCTGCAGGCCTTCGACGTGTTCTCCAGCTTCTGGTTCACCGCGGTCTACGTGCTGCTGTTCGTCTCCCTCGTCGGCTGCCTGACCCCGCGGCTGATCGAGCATGCCCGCAGCCTGCGCGCCACCCCGGTGACCGCCCCGCGAAACCTGGCCCGGCTGCCCAAGCACACCAGCTCGGAGCTCACCCTGGCCGACGAGGCCGACCTCAACGCCGTGGCGAACACGATCGCCGGCCGGCTGCACGGCTGGCGCACCGCCATCCGCCATCGCGAAGACACCGTCTCGGACACAATCGAGATATCCGCCGAGAGAGGCTACCTGCACGAATTCGGCAACATCGTCTTCCACTTCTCGCTGCTGGGGCTGCTGGTCGCGGTGGCCGTGGGCAAGCTGTTCGGCTACGAGGGCAACGTCATCGTCATCGCCGACGGCGGCCCCGGCTTCTGCTCGGCCTCACCGGCCGCGTTCGACTCGTTCCGCGCCGGCAACACCGTCGACGGGACGTCGCTGCATCCAATCTGCGTCCGGGTCAACGACTTTCAAGCCCACTACCTGCCCTCCGGGCAGGCCACGTCGTTCGCGGCCGACATCGACTACCAGGATGGCCGCGACCTGGCGGCCAACAGCTGGCGGCCCTACCGGCTGGAGGTCAACCACCCGCTGCGGGTCGGCGGCGACCGGGTGTACCTGCAGGGCCACGGCTACGCGCCGACCTTCACGGTGAGGTTCCCCGACGGGCAAACGCGCACCTCGACCGTGCAGTGGCGACCGGACAACCCGCAGACCCTGCTCTCGTCGGGGGTGGCGCGCATCGACCCGCCGGCCGGCAGCTATCCGAACGCCGCCGAGCGCCGCAAACACCAGATCGCGATCCAGGGCCTGCTCGCACCGACCGAACAGCTCGACGGGGCCCTGTTGTCGTCGCGGTTCCCGGCCCTGGACGCCCCCGCGGTGGCCGTCGACATCTACCGCGGCGACACCGGCCTGGACACCGGGCGCCCGCAGTCGTTGTTCACCCTGGATCCCCGGCTGATTGAGCAGGGCCGGCTGACCAAGGAAAAGCGGGTCAACCTGCGCGCCGGCCAAGAGGTGCGCATCGACCAGGGTCCGGCGGCGGGCACCACCGTCCGCTTCGACGGCGCCGTGCCATTCGTCAACCTGCAGGTCTCCCACGACCCCGGCCAGGCCTGGGTGCTGGTCTTCGCGATCACGATGATGGCGGGACTGCTGGTGTCGCTGCTGGTGCGCCGGCGCCGGGTCTGGGTTCGTCTCACGCCGGTCGAATCGGGCCCCGGTACGGTGAACGTCGAGCTGGGCGGCTTGGCCCGCACCGACAACTCCGGTTGGGGCGACGAGTTCGAAAGGCTCACCGAGCGCTTGTTGACCGGGCTCGACGAATCCGGCGCCGGCGACCCAGCGTCCAGGAGGAGTTCTCAGGTGGACGTCACATGAACACGCTGCACGTCAACATCGGCCTGGCGCGCTACTCCGACTGGGCGTTCACCTCGGCGGTGGTGGCACTGGTCGTCGCGCTGCTGCTGTTGGCCTTCGAGCTGGCCTACGTCGGCGGCCGCCGCGCGGACACCCGCGCGCGGGTGCTGGCCGGCGGGGTCACGGCCGACAGCGCCACCCCCGGCATCGTCGATGACGAAGTGCCGCGACCGCTCGACGAACGCGTCGGGCGGGCCGGGCTGGCGGTGGTCTACCTCGGCATCGGGCTGCTCCTGGCCTGCCTCGTGTTGCGCGGCCTGGCCACCATGCGGGTGCCCTGGGGCAACATGTACGAGTTCATCAACCTCACCTGCTTGTGCGGGCTGGTCGCCGGCGCGATCATGCTGCGCCGCCCGCAATTCCGCCCGCTGTGGGTTTTCCTGCTGCTCCCGGTGCTGATCCTGCTCACGGTTTCCGGCCGCTGGCTCTACACCAACGCCGCACCGGTGATGCCGGCCCTGCAGTCCTACTGGCTGCCCATCCACGTGTCAGTGGTCAGCCTGGGTTCCGGGGTCTTCCTCGTCGCCGGCATTGCCAGCATCCTGTTCTTGCTGCGGACCTCGCGTTTAGGGAGTCCCGACCCGGAAGACACTGCAGGCGCGTTGGCGCGAGTGGTGCATCGGCTGCCCGACGCGCAGACCCTGGACCGCATCGCCTACCGAACCACGATCTTCGCGTTCCCGGTGTTCGGTTTCGGGGTCATCTTCGGAGCCATCTGGGCCGAGGAGGCCTGGGGCAGGTATTGGGGGTGGGATCCCAAGGAGACGGTTTCCTTCGTCGCGTGGGTGGTCTACGCGGCGTACCTGCACGCCAGGTCAACCGCGGGATGGCGGGACCGCAAGGCCGCCTGGATCAACGTGGTGGGGTTCGTGGCCATGGTCTTCAATCTGTTCTTCGTTAACCTGGTGACAGTGGGCCTGCATTCCTACGCGGGCGTGGGCTGACAGATAGGATCGACACCGCAACAAGGGGGAATGCACGTGTCTGAGCAATCAACGAGCGGGGTGGGGGCGCCCGAGCATCCGACGGCCGACCTGTCCGCCCAGGAGCCATCGCAACAGCACGGCGGTGACCAGTCCGCCGATTCAGAGGCCGAGGCACCGACCCGGGCCTTCGCCGGCTTCCGCACCGAGCGCCGGGTTCCCGCGACCGAACGGCGGGAAGCGCCGCCCACCGCCACGGGGCCACCGGCCGGGATGCCGCGCTGGGATTCCACGCCGGTGACCGGCATCCCGCGGGTCGACCCGACCGCATACGGTGCGTATTACACCGGTCACGCTGACGCGCCTCCGCTGGAAGCCCAGGCAGCCCCGTATCGCCCCGAGACCGTGCCACACACGCCCTACCCGGAACTGTCGACCGGAATGCTGCTGCGGCCGATCAAGCCGCCGCCTTCGGAGGGCTGGCGCCGGTTGGTCTATGTGCTGTCCGGCCGGCTGATCAACCTGGGGGAAAGCCCTCGGGCCGCTCTTCACAACAACTTGGTGGCGCAGGTCAACCGGCCGTTACGCGGTTCCTACCGGGTCGCCGTGGTGTCGCTCAAGGGTGGCGTCGGCAAGACGACGATCGCTGCCACGCTGGGCTCCGCCTTCGCCGCGATCCGCGGCGACCGGGTGGTGGCCATCGACGCCAACCCCGACCGCGGCACCCTGAGCCAAAAGGTCCCGCTACAGACCGCGGCCACGGTGCGCCAATTGCTGCAGGATGCCGGAACCGTCGAACGCTACAGCGATGTCCGCCGCTACACCTCGAGGGGCCCGAGCGGGTTGGAAGTGCTGTCGTCGGAAAGCGATCCGGCGGTATCGGAGGCTTTCGATGCCGACGACTACACCCGCACTCTGGGGATCCTGGAGCGGTTCTACGGCCTGGTGATCACCGACTGTGGCCCCGGACTGCTGCACTCGGCGATGTCGTCGGTGCTGGAGAACGCCAACGTTCTGGTCGTGGTGAGTTCTGGCTCCATCGACGGGGCGCGGAGTGCCTCGGCGACGCTGGACTGGCTGGACGCGCACGGCCACGAAGCGCTGGTTCGCAACTCGATCGCGGTCATCAACGCGGTGCGCCCGCGGACCGGCAAGGTCGACATGAACAAGGTGATCGATCACTTCTCCCGGCGCTGCCGCGCGGTGCGGTTGGTGCCGTACGACCCTCATCTCGACGAGGGCGCGGAGATCCATCTGGATCAGATGCGCCGGGAGACTCGCGAAGCGCTCACCGGGCTGGCTGCCGTTGTCGCCGAAGGGTTTCCGGGAGACCAGCCCAACCTGGGCGTCACGTAGCGAGGGAGGGTGGCGCGGTCAGCGGGGGTTGTTGTCCCCGTTCCCTAACCGCCGCAGGAAGTCTGGATCGTCGTCAGGTCCGATGACGCGCGTCTTCTGCCGGTGGGTCTGCGACCGCGCCGCGCGCCAGCCAATGTAGATCAGCGTCCCCAGGACCAGGACGACCACCAAGTAGAGCACTCAACACCTCCTTTGAGCGAATATACTCGCGCCGTAGGCTCGACCTGTGTCAGAAGGGCCGAGCGACAACAGCACTGGGGATGACGCGGCGGACGCCGTGCAGGAGCGCGCTCGAGATCGCGTGATTGTCGACGTTTTGCTCTACGCGGCCGCGCGACTGCTGCTCGCGGTCGTGCTCACGGGAGTGATCTACCTGGCCGCACGGTTGCTCGGGGTCACCCAGGTCCCGGTCGTGGTCGCGGCATTGTTCGCGTTGATCATCGCGATGCCGTTGGGCATCTGGCTGTTCACGCCGTTGCGAGGACGTGCCACGGCGGCGCTTGCCGTCGCCGGCGAACGGCGTCGCGCCGAACGCGAGCAGCTGCAAGCCCGGCTGCGCGGTAAGGCGGTCATTGATCCGGGACCCGACGACGAGCCCGACGAGACGTGAGCTCGAGCGCTCAACCGTTGGGCATCCGCACGACCTGCGCGGCATAGCTCAGACCTGCGCCGTATCCGATCAGCAGGGCCAGATCGCCGGGCTTGGACGCCCCGGTGGACAGCAGTTCGGCCATCGCCAACGGAATGGAAGCCGCGGACGTGTTTCCGGTGTGTTCAATGTCATTGGCCACTATCGCGTCCGGCCGCAGATTCAGGTTCTTGGCCAGCACTTCATTGATCCGGGCGTTGGCCTGATGCGGGATGAACACGTCGATTTGATCGGATCTGACGCCCGCGGCGTCCATCGCCTGGCGCCCGACTTTGCCCATCTCGAATGCCGCCCAACGGAAGACCGCACTGCCTTCAAGCCGAAGAAATGGGCGCGGGCCGGTCGGGTTCTCCGTATAGGTGATCCAGTCGATGTCCTGGCGGATGGCCGTGGCCTGCTCACCGTCACTGCCCCAGACGGTCGGTCCAATACCCTGAACGGGCGTCTCGCCCACCACGACTCCGGCCGCGCCGTCGGCGAAGATGAAGCAGTTGCTGCGATCGAGCATGTCGATCGTGGGTGACAGTTTCTCCGAACCGATGACCAGCATCTTGGCGACGCTTCCGCCCCGGATCATGTCGGCCGCGACGCCTACCGCGTATCCGAAGCCGGCGCACCCGGCTGAGATATCGAATGCCGGCACACCGGTAGCGCCCAACCCCGAAGCGACCGCCGGGGCGCTGGCCGGGGTCTGCAAAAACTGTGTGCTGGTGGCGACGATCACGCCGTCGATGTCGGTTGCTTGCAATGCGGCGTTTGAAATTGCCTGCCGAGCGGCCTCGATCGACATGGAAGCGACGGATTCGTCGCGAGCGGCGAATCGGCGCGTCTTGATTCCGGTACGGGAGTAGATCCACTCATCGGATGAGTCGATGTTCTGACACAGCTCGGCGTTCGTGACCACGCGCTCGGGACGGTATGCGCCGACGCTGAGCAGTCCGATGTTCTTGGGCCCACTGGTCACGGCGATCTGCTGCATTGCGCTCCTCGCTCGGCTCGTGGTGTAAGGGCTGTCACACCCGACGCTAATCCCTCATTGATCGCCGCGTGCCAAATCGCTTTGGGCGTCAGTGCGCCAGCGCCAACGCCGCTGCTACCGCGACCGCCCACACCAGCATCGCCAGCCCGGTGTCGCGCAACACCGGGATCAGCGCGGGCCCGCCGCGGCCGGACCGCACCGGCCCGGCGGCGCGCAGGGCCAACGGGGTGGCCAGCAATCCCACCGCGCACCACGGCGTCGCCAGCATCAGCACCAGGGTCAGCACCCCGGCGGTCGCCAGCAGCCCTTGGTAGAACACCCGGGTGCGGGCATCGCCGAGGCGTACCGCCAGCGTGATCTTGTGCGCCTGCGCGTCGGTGGGGATATCCCGCAGGTTGTTGGCCACCAGCACCGACGACGACAGCGCGCCCGTCGACACCGCCAACACCAGCCCGACCCAGTCCACCCGTAATGCCTGGGTGTACTGCGTGCCCAGCACGGCGACGAGGCCGAAGAACACGAACACCGCGACCTCGCCGAAACCCGCATAGCCGTAGGGCCTCGAGCCGCCGGTGTACAACCAGGCCCCGGCGAGGCACGCGACGCCCACCGCGATCAGCCACGGCGCGCTGAGCAGCGCCAGCGCCAGACCGGCCGCCGCACCCACGGTGAGAGATGCCACCGCGGCGGTCAGCACCGACCGCGGAGTCGCCAGTCGCGAGCCCAGCAGCCGCGCCGGGCCGGTCCGATCGTCGTCGGTGCCCCGGATGCCGTCGGAGTAGTCGTTGGCGTAGTTGACGCCGATGGTCAGCGCGACCGCGACGGCCAGCGCCAGCAGCGCTTTCCACCACACGGCGGAATGCAGCCATGCCGCCGCGCCGGTGCCGGCGACCACCGGTGCGACCGCGTTGGGCAGCGTCCGCGGTCGGGCGCCCGAGATCCACTGCGCAAAACTGGCCACCAGGGCATCCTGCCCTATGCACCACAATGGGCGAATGCTCGGAGTGATCGGTGGCAGCGGCTTCTATACCTTCTTCGGCTCCGATGTTCACCACATCAATCTGGACACCCCCTATGGCCCGCCCAGCGCCCCGGTGACGGTCGGCACGATAGGGGAGCACGAAGTCGCCTTCCTGCCGCGGCACGGCGCCGAACACGAATACTCGGCGCACACCGTGCCGTACCGCGCGAACATGTGGGCCTTGCGCAAGTTGGGCGTGCGGCGGGTGCTCGCGCCGTGCGCGGTGGGCAGCCTGGACCCCGTACAGGGTCCGGGCGCCGTGGTGGTGCCCGACCAGCTGGTGGATCGCACCAACGGACGCGCCGACACCTACTTCGACTCCGGCGCGATTCACGTCGACTTCGCCGATCCGTATTGCTCGACGCTGCGGGAGGCGGTCACCGGCCTGCCCGGCGTGGTCAACGGCGGCACCATGGTGGTGATCCAGGGGCCGCGATTTTCCACCCGCGCCGAAAGCCAGTGGTTCGCCTCAGCTGGCTTCACTCTGGTCAACATGACCGGGTACCCGGAGGCGGTGCTGGCTCGTGAACTCGAAATCTGCTATGCGGCAATCGCTTTGGTCACCGACCTGGACGCCGGTGTCAGCGCCGGCGAGGGTGTGAAAGCAGTCGACGTGTACGCGCAATTCGAGAAGAACATGGAGCTGTTCAAGAAGTTGGTGCGCGAAGCGATCGGCCGGGTGGACGTCGAGCGCAGCTGCACGCACTGCCTGGCGCACACCGGTGTGACGCTGCCGATCGAGCTGCCATGAGGGTATTGCTGACCGGTGCGGCTGGTTTCATCGGCTCGCGGGTGGACGCGGCGCTGCGCGCGGCGGGTCATGAAGTGGTCGCCGTTGACGTGTTGTTGCCCGCCGCGCACGGCCCAAACTCGGTGCTACCGACCGGATGTCACCGGGTCGACGTCCGCGACGCCGACGCGCTGGCCCCGCTGTTGGACGGTGTCGATCTGGTGTGTCACCAGGCCGCGATGGTGGGCGCCGGGGTCGACGCGGCCGACGCTCCCGCCTACGGCGGCCACAACGATTTCGCGACCACGGTACTGCTGGCGCAGATGTTCGCCGCCGGAGTACGCCGCCTGGTGCTGGCGTCGTCGATGGTGGTGTACGGACAGGGCCGCTATCGCTGCCCCGAGCACGGAACGGTCGAGCCGCTGCCGCGGCGGCGTGCCGACCTCGACGCCGGGACCTTCGAGCATCGCTGCCCGCTCGGTGGCGAGGAGCTGGCCTGGCGGCTCGTCGACGAGGATGCCGCCCTGCGACCGCGCAGCCTCTACGCCGCCAGCAAGACCGCCCAGGAGCATTACGCGCTGGCGTGGTCGGAGTCGACGGGCGGCTCGGTGGTCGCGTTGCGCTACCACAACGTCTACGGCCCCGGCATGCCGCGCGATACCCCGTACTCCGGGGTGGCGGCGATTTTCCGCTCGGACCTGGAAAAGGGCGAGCCGCCAAGGGTTTTCGAGGATGGCGGCCAGATGCGTGACTTCGTCCACGTCGACGATGTGGCGGCCGCCAATCTCGCCGCGGCCCACCTGTTAGCGACGGACGGCTCCGGCTTCACGGCGGCCAACGTCTGTTCGGGGCGGCCCATCTCGATCCTGGAGGTGGCCGCCGCGCTCTGCGAGGCGCGCAACGGCGCGGTGTCCCCGGTCATCACCGGGCAATATCGCAGCGGCGATGTGCGCCACATCGTCGCCGATCCCGCCCGCGCCGCCGACGTGTTGGGTTTCCGCGCGGCGATTGACCCACTCGAGGGCCTGCGCGAGTTCGCGTTCGCGCCGCTGCGCTAATCCGTCTTAGGACGGGTCTTGCGGGGGCCGGTAGATCTTGGGCTTGGAGACGGGTATCTGCCCGGTGGCCGAATCGTCGCCGCGGAAGATCCGGGGCGAGCCGGTCAGCTGAGGTATTGCGGTGGTGGGTGATTCACCGGTCTGAATGTGGGTGGTCGCGGCGGCCGAGGGCGGGGGAGCGCCGGTCGGGATGCGGGTCGTCGGGGCGTTAGCGCCCGGCGGAACCGCACGCTTGCGCGCGGCACGGCGCCGCAGGCGCCGACGGGCGAAGTGCCCGGTGATGATCGCCGCCACGAGGATGTACAGGGCCAGCGCCGACAGCGTTACGTCGAAGGTGCTGGTGATCTGCTGGGCGAGATCGTTTCCGTAGACCGGATTTTGCACGGCATTTGGCGGTTCCTGGAACCGCGGCGCAAGCACAACGCCGACGATGACGCGCGAAATGGTCAGCGCGGCGACAAGTCCGGACAGCGATGTGATCAGTCGGGCGGACGAGCCACTGCGCAGTTTGATCCGCAGCCAGATCGCCAGGACCGCGGTGGCCACATCGAAGGCGGCCAGCACGACACTGTCGTACCGCGAATACGGGTAGTCCAGGCTCACCGCGACCGCTAGATCGGTGATCCGCATCGCCATCGACCCCAGGCACCATACGGCGATGAGCAGCAAGCCATTTCGGGCCGACGCCCGCCAGGCATTCTCTTCGGATGATTCGGTGCCCGCGCGGCCGAACAGCGTCCGAGGTGCGAAAATCGCCGCGGCCGCCGCCCACGCCAGATAACCCTCGAACCCCACTCCGGCCGTCGACGTGTTCTGCGCTATGCCATGGAACGCGTCGATGTCACGGCCGGCCGGGAGAAACCACACGATGATCCCGGCGACCAATGTCGAGGCGCCCAGTGCGATCGTTGCCAATCGGGAGGCCCTGGTTTGGCGAACAAGCCACCTCGAGGCCACGAGCACGGCGATGAGCGCCACTAGCCCGTACACCGTCGCCGTCGCGATGACCGCGATGTTCTGCTTACCGAAGTCGGCAGAGCCGCCCGCGTCGCGCAACGCGTATTTCACCCGCCAGTACAGGGTGAAGCCAAAGCTCAGTGCCGCGGCCACGATCGACACGTAGCCGATGATCTGAGCGGACCGCTGCCGCCCATCGGACGTGTCGTCGTCCGCTGCTGCGGCGCCGCTGGCCGACTGCGTGCTCAACAGCGCACCGGCGACCCCCAGCCACGCCCCTGGGCCGACACCTCCCGGCACGGTCACGGTCCCACCGAAGCGGACGGTCTCGAACACGTCGAACCCGACGAAGGCGAGCACCAGCAGCAAATAGGGAGCGTTGAGCGCCAGTCGAAGCCCGCGGGTCGTGCGCCCGGAACCGGGCAAAGCAATAGCGATCAGGGAAAGCAGCGTCACCGCGATCAGCACCGCGAAAACGGTCGTGTTGCTATCGGGGATCGCGATACCGAAGTACAGATTCCACGGCAGCAGCGGCGCCAGGAGCAGTAGGACGGCGGCGGTCAGGTCGGCCACGACGTTGCGCTGCCGGGCGGCCGCCCCGGCTGCCTGCGGGCCCGGAGGGGTCTGCGGCGCCGGCACGCCCCTGATGGGGCCGGTCGGCGCCTCTTCGCTGCTCTGACTCACGATTCCCCCCGCGTATCGAGGACGGTTACTGGCGGCGCAATTTCGCATAGCTGGCGAGGGAACCCCCGGCCGAGGCGACTGCGTTGCTTACTTGGAAACATAATCTCCGTTCGGACGACGCGGCAGTACGTCCCGCGGTTTAGTGGAACGCGGTTACGCTGCGCCTGTAGGCGAACGGGGTCGCCCGAATGATTGATACTGCCGACGGTACCGAAGTGTAATGATGCCGGGGACATGCTGGTTCTGGGGTGGCCAGCCGAAGGAGAGCAGGTATGGACGTCGTTTTGGGGGTCGCTGTCACTGGCCCCGTCGCCCGCTTGGCGCTTATCGGGGCGGGTGCGGACGGTAGTGACGTGATCGACCAATCCGTCGTTGACCTGGCTAACAACCCGATCGAGCAACTGACCGAGGCCGTGGTCGGCACGAATCGGCTGTTGGCGACCGAGAACCACCGGCTGGTCGGGACCCGGCTGTGCTGGACCGATCATCCCAGCGCCGATCAACTGCGCCAGGCGCTGGAGGATTCCGGCGTCCACAACGTCGCGGTGCTGTCGCAGTCGCAGGCGGTGACGGCCTTGATGCGCGCTGCGGGGCGGTCCGGCGGTGTGCTGGTGGTCGATGACAACACGGCGACGCTGTCGGTGCTGGGCTCGGCCGCGGGGGACCCGGATGCGCCGCCGACGCTGCTGGCCAGCGAGGCTCTCGGAGGCGACGCCACCGGCACGTTGGACACGATGATGGCCCGGCTCGGCGAACAGCCGGACGCCCCGAGCGACGTGTATCTGGTGGGCGCCTCTTCGGACCTCACCGGGGTTGCTGACCAGCTTCGCGATGCCACCATGCGGGTGCAGATTCCCGAGGACCCCACCTTCGCGCTGGCCCGCGGCGCCGCGATCGCGGCGGCACCGCTGGCCGCGGATGCCACCGCGATGGCCCCGGTGGTCGGACTGACCGGCGATGCGACCGCGATGGCCCCGGCGGCCGGGCTCCCCGGCGACGCGACCGCGATCGTCCCGACGGCCGGGCTGACCGGCGATGCGACCGCGATT
>DASYJS010000123.1:0-5982 GCA_035996225.1 Mycobacterium sp.
TCACGGCACGGGCCGTCACCTGGTCGAGGGGGGTGTCGAGCCGAACGTCCTCGGCTCTGGCGCGAACGACCTGCACATTGTCGAGGCCCAACTCTTCGACCTGTTCCGTCAGCCAGGCCACGCGACGTTCCATCGGCTCGATCAGCACGAAGTTCGCGTCGGGCCGTGCGATCGCCAGCACGATACCCGGTAGCCCTGCGCCGCTTCCCACATCCCCGACCCTGCCCGGTCTGATCAACGGAGCGACGATCGCGCAGTTGAGGATATGCCGGGACCAGAGACGGGGGAGTTCGAGTGGACCGATGAGACCGCGTTCTTCGCCCTGGTCCGCCAGGTTGCGGGTGAACTGCCGGGCTAGCTCGATGTGGTCGCCGAAGAGGGTGAGTGCCGCGGCGGGCTCGAGTTCGAGCGTTTCAGTCACGTCGGGTCCGTCAATGTTTCACGTGAAACTAGGCAGCAGTGATAACGGTGTGCCGGTCGCGTCCCTCGCCCTGTGAATTCGACACATAGCCACGCTCCGAGACGATGTCGTGGACCAGCTTGCGCTCGTACGACGACATCGGGGGAAGGGCAGCCTGCGCAGCCCCTTCCTCGATTCGAACGATGGCGTGCTCGACGAGGGTGGCGAGCTCGGCCTGGCGAGCATCCCGCGAGCCGCCGATGTCGAGGATCAGACGCGAGAAGGAGCCGGTCTTGTTCTGCACCGCAAGGCGCGTGAGCTCCTGGAGCGCACTCACCGTCTCGGGCTTCGAGAGCAGCCGCAGGCTGCCTCCATTGTCGGTGTTGACCGAGATGTACGAACGGCCGTTGCGGGCGTCGATGTCGATGTCACCATCGATATCGGTGATGTCGAGCAGCTCTTCGATGTAGTCCGCGGCGATGTCGCCTTCTTGGTCGAGCTCGTCGGCGGTCGGCTCTGTGTACTCGCTGCCGGCTGCGCCAGAGAGTGACTGCCCTTCCGACTCGGGGCCGCTCTCGGCTGTGAACTCGGGCTCGGTCTGCTGCACGTCGGTCATCCTGGGATCCCTACTACTTTCCGGTCTGCTTCTTGGCGCGGTTCTTGCTCACCGGCTGAACTCGCTGCGTGGCCTTCTTGGGTGCCTCGGTCTCGTTGACTGAGAGCACGACGGCGCCCTCTTCGTTGACGAGCTTGCCCTTGCGGGCGAGGCGCGCCTCGCGAGCCTTGGCGGCATCGGAGCCGGGTGTCGGCATGTTGCGGATGACGAGGAACTGCTGCGCCATCGTCCAGATGTTCGAGGTCAGCCAGTAGAACATGACACCGAGCGGGAACGCGAAGCCCGAGAACAGGAACACGAAGGGGAGCAGGTAGAGAAGGATGCGCTGCTGCTTGAACTGCGGGCTCGCCTTGGTCTCCGGCGACATGTTCTTGGAGACGATCTGGAGCTGCGTCAAGAACTGCGACCCGGTCATCAGCACCACCATGACGGCGGCGATCACCATGACGGCGACCTGCTGCGGGTGGGCGTTCAGCGCGCCCTGGAAGCTCTGGTGCAGGGGAGCGATTCCGAACAGGGATGCGTTTCCGAACTGCTGGGCGAGAGTCTCATTCAGCGGGCCGACGCCGGCGTGACCGCTCTGCGCACCGTTCAGCACCTGGAACAGGCTGAAGAAGATCGGCATCTGAAGCAGAAGCGGGAGGCACGAACTCAACGGGTTCGTGCCGGTCTTCTTGTACAGATCCATGGTCTCGCGCGACATCGCCTCGCGGGAGAACTGGTCCTTCTTGCCCTTGTACTTCTCTTGGATCTTCTTGAGCTGCGGCGCGACTTCGAGCATCCGCCGCTGGTTCTTGATCTGGCGGACGAAGATCGGGATGAGCGCGGCACGCACCACGATGGTGAGGCCGACGATCGAAAGCACCCAGGTGAGGCCGGCGGCCGGGTCGAGACCGACGTTGGTCAGCAACCAATGCCAGGCGACGAGGATCAGTTCTACGACCCACTTGATGGGCCACAGAATCGTTCCGAAGATGTCCATGTGGGTGCTAGGCCTTTCCCTGGCTTGTGGCTACGACGAATCCGAACGGAGTCAGCCGATAGCGACGTTTCTTCTTGAGCGGGACATCATCGACCCCGCCGACTGCCCACGGGTGGCAGCGCACGATGCGCCGAACCCCGAGCGCCGACCCGACGACCACGCCGTGCTCCTGGATGGCCTGCAACGCATAGGCCGAGCACGAGGGGTAGTAGCGGCAGACATCTCCGTAGAGCGGCGAGATCACGGCCCGGTATCCGCGCAACAGGAGAACGGCGACGTTCCTCGGCGCAAGGAGCACGGCTGTGATCGCGGTGTTCATCGACGGGAGTTGCCTCTACTGGTGATGCGGCTGACGGATCGTGTGACCTCTTCGTGCAGGGTAGCCCACTCGGCTTGAGCAGAGCCTGGTAAAGCCCTGATCACGACGTCCACGCCCGGTGTCATCTGGGGGAGCAATTCGTGTGCGATGGCTTTCATTCTTCGCCGCACGAGATTGCGCCGGTTCGCAGTGCCCACCGTCTTGCCGACGATAAAGCCGAATCGCACCACCTGGGAGTCGGGATTCGGGCGAATGTACGTCACGGTGTTCGCGTCTGTGGCACGAACGCCCCGACGAACCGTCGCCTTGTAGTCCGCCCCCCGCGTGATGCGATTGGCTTTGGCGAGCACCGGCCCGGACTAGGCGGAGAGCTTGGTGCGGCCCTTGCCGCGGCGGGCAGCCAGGATGGCACGGCCGGCACGGGTGCGCATGCGCAGACGGAAGCCGTGGGTCTTGGCGCGCTTGCGGTTGTTCGGCTGGAACGTTCTCTTGCTCATATCAATCTCCGTGTGGTCTCTTAACAGGCCGGTGCTGAATGATGGGCCAGCACGGGGAGGCCATGAAAAGTTTTTGGGCAGCCTGAACGGCTGAAGTCAACTGGTTAAAGCTACGGCGTCGGCCGGACGAGGTCAAACCGATCGAGCCAAATCCATTGATTATGCACAGGATTGGCAGGAAACCGAGCAGCGACGCGCCGGTGTATTCCCATTATCGAATTTGATCCACAACCTGTGGACAAGTTAGCGTGAGGACGAAAGTTATCCCCAGCTGTACCTACTCGAGGCTGGAGATCGCTACGGTATTGCAGACACAGCGGTGGATAACTCTGTGAATACCCTTCCGGCGGAGACCTGAATCCGACGACCCGACGACCGAGTCACGATGACGTGGTTCGTTCCGTCGGTGGACGACATCCACACCAACACGAATACGGGGAACGATGGCAGGCGGCGAAGAGTCCATTTCTGCGGCATGGCAGAGCGTGCTCAACACTTTGGGGTCGGATGACCGCATCACACCGCAACTCCACGGATTCCTGAGTCTGGTCGAGCCCAAGGGCATCATGGCCGGCACCTTCTACCTGGAGGTTCCGAATGAGTTCACCCGCGGGATGATCGAGCAGCGCAGCCGTGTGCCGCTTCTCAACGCGATCGGGACGCTGGATGACGGCCTCGCGGTGACCACATTCGCGATCGTGGTCAACCCTGAAATCCAGCAGGAGAGCATGGCTGCCCCGGCCGAACCGTCGGAGGCCGCATACATCGAGGCTCCGATCGTGACTCCGACGTCGATTTCGGCGGAGATCACGGCGCCGCCCCGCAACAGCGACACCCGCCTCAACCCCAAGTACAGCTTCGACAATTTCGTCATCGGCCAGTCCAACCGTTTCGCGCACGCCGCTGCGGTCGCTGTTGCCGAGGCTCCGGCGAAGGCGTACAACCCGCTCTTCATCTACGGCGACTCCGGTCTCGGTAAGACCCACCTCCTGCACGCGATCGGGCACTACGCGATGAGCCTGTACCCGGGAATCCGGGTTCGGTATGTGAGTTCTGAGGAGTTCACGAACGACTTCATCAACTCGATCGCGAACAACCGCGGATCGTCGTTCCAGGCGCGCTACCGCAACATCGACATCCTGCTGATCGATGACATCCAGTTCCTCCAGCGGGCGGTCGAGACCCAGGAGGCGTTCTTCCACACGTTCAACACCCTGCATGACCACAACAAGCAGGTGGTCATCACGAGCGACCTGCCGCCGAAACATCTGACCGGCTTCGAAGACCGGATGCGGTCCCGCTTCGAGTGGGGTCTCATCACGGATGTGCAGGTGCCCGACCTCGAGACCCGCATCGCCATCCTGCGCAAGAAGGCTCAGAGCGAGAAGATCCAGGTTCCCGACGACATCCTCGAGTTCATGGCGTCGAAGGTGTCGAGCAACATCCGCGAACTGGAGGGCACGCTCATCCGTGTCACCGCCTTCGCGAGTCTCAACCGCACGCCGGTCGATATGCCCCTCGTGCAGACCGTGCTGAAGGATCTGATCACACTCGACGACGACAATGTGATCGCGCCGACCGACATCATCACGAACACGGCCGACTACTTCAAGCTCACGGTCGACGACCTCTATGGCTCGAGCCGCTCGCAGGCTGTGGCGACCGCCCGCCAGATCGCGATGTACCTCTGCCGCGAACTGACCAATCTGTCGCTGCCGAAGATCGGGCAGCTGTTCGGCAACCGCGACCACACCACGGTGATGTACGCGAACAAGAAGATCAGTGAGCTCATGAAAGAGCGCCGGTCGATCTACAACCAGGTCACCGAGCTCACCAGCCGGATCAAGCAGAATCACCGCTACTCCAAGTAGCCGGCCGGCCGCTGCTCGCGAAGTTATCCACAGCCTCTCCCCAACGTGGGGAGAGGCTGTCTTGCTCACATGTGGATAACTTGTGGAGAAGATGCCGAAACTCGGGCGGTTAATGGGGACGAATCGTGAATCCCTGTGAATTGCGGCCGCTCGAGCGGTGGCCCGCCTCCCCGCTGTCCGCCTGGATTCCCCAGGTCATCAACAAGTGACAGACCTGTAGTTCCCAGCCGCCGACCCGGTTCGCCGAAGTTATCCACAGTTTCCACAGCGGTTAACACCATTACTTGTTAATTCTTCTTAGTGGATCGACCGACAACCTTTGCCCTCAACTCGAATCACAACTTTGCCCGACGGAGGCAAGCGCTAGGATTTGTCACGATCCATAGCCCGCTTACGACAGAGGTGACTTCGTGAAGTTCCAAGCCAACAGGGATGTATTCAGCGAAGCCGTTTCGTTCGCCGTGAAGCTCCTCCCTCAGCGGACGACCCTTCCCATCCTGAGCGGGGTTCTGATCGAGACGACCGAGACCGGTCTGCAGCTGTCATCGTTCGACTACGAGGTCTCGGCGCAGACGGAGATCGCCGCCGAGGTCGAAGAGCCAGGGCGTGTGCTCGTCTCGGGCCGTCTGCTGGCCGAGATCGCGGCGAAGTTGCCCAACGCTCCCGTGCAGTTCTCGACCGAGGGCTCCAAGATCGTCGTTCGGGCCGGTTCCGCCAACTTCACACTGCTGTCTATGCCGGTCGAGGAATACCCGAGCATCCCGCAGGTCAGCGGCGAAGCGGGTCTGGTGCCTGCTGGCGAGTTCGCCGAAGCCGTCGCACAGGTCGGCGTGGCCGCATCCCGAGACGATGTGACCCCGGTGATCACCGGAGTGCAGCTCGAAGTGGGCGACAACACGCTCGGCCTGGTGGCCACCGACCGATACCGAGTCGCCGTGCGTGAGATCAACTGGGACAACGGCACCACCTCCGGTGAGCCTGTCACTGCCCTCGTTCCGGCGCGCACACTGACCGAGATCGGCAAGACCCTCGGCCACAGCGGCACCATCGCGATCTCGATCACCAACCGCGACGACCGTGAGCTCATCGCCTTCACGGCCGACAAGAAGACCGTGACGTCTTTGCTGATCAAGGGCAATTTTCCACCCGTGCGCCGGCTCTTCCCCGAGTCGGTCGACAACTACGCGGTCGTCAACACCGCCGAGCTCATCGAGGCGACACGACGCGTTTCGCTCGTGCTCGAGCGCGAGGCGGCCCTGCGGTACTCCTTCTCTGCCGATGGCCTCACGCTCGAGGC
>DASYJS010000124.1:0-5279 GCA_035996225.1 Mycobacterium sp.
TTGGCTTGCATACCGGTCTGCTCAGCCTGAGCAGCAGTGGCATTCAGCCACGCCAGATAGGGCTCGGCAGCAGCCATCATCGATGTCGACGACGGGCCGTACCAGCCTGCGCTGAGCAGCTGCTTAACCACCGAATCGTAAGCGGTTGCCGCCGAACGCATCTCGGCGGCCAGCGCATTCCAAGCAGCGGCAGCGGCGAGCAGCGGCCCCGAACCGGGACCGGAATACATTCTGACCGAGTTGACTTCCGGCGGTAACGCCGCAAAATCCAGCATGGTTCCCCCTCGGCGCCTAACGGGTGGCGGCTACGTTGGCTGCCTCGGTGGCCGCATACGAACCGGAATTGGTCAGTGCGTTGACAAAGGTCATCGGAGTTCTCCTCAGGAATAAGGATGAGCCGGAGGCGCGACCCTAGCTAGGACATACACCGATTGCGCAACGTGGGTAGGCGACTCGGTGCAAGCCGATAGGCAGACGCGACGCCACGGTCGGCTCGAACGAAACGTCATCGATCGAGAATAGGGTTTATCACCGGGATTAATTTCGTTCTCACCTCCTCGAGGCCTGGGCACACCGAGATGCCTTCATTGTGCACGAAGGAGTTGAGGACGCCCGGCGAATTCGCCGGATCCGGCACCCCTCTCGTCAGAGCTTTGGCACCACACTGCGTATCCGGCCTACCCCAAGCCAGAAGCCACTTGGGCTCAACCCTTAAGCCGGGAAGAGCTGTCCTGACCCTGGGCGTCTTTCGACGTTTGAGGTCAGTGGCCTGTATCCGTATGGAAGCCTCACCTAACGAGGTGCTGCACAGGCCATCGTGGCATTCGAGACACAGTGAGTCAAGTTAGCTGCGAGGCGGTTGCAAGAATTCATTGCGTCGCTACGCGAATGCCATCCGGGGGTTCGGCGGCCGTGCTACCGCGCGTAGCTGCGCACGCTAGTCCGGCTTCTTCTCGGCGACTGCCGCGCTGAGACCCTCGAGAAGATCCTCGCCGCTGAGCTCCTTGAACCGGAGCAGTTGAAGCTCGCTGAATTCGGCGGTGTCGCTGGCCAGCACCGCGTCGAGGTCTTCGTCGTCGAGACGGAAGCTCCGGTGGTCGCGGGCCTTCTCGACCACATTTCGCACGAAGCCGGCATTGCCGAGCGTGTCGATACCGCGAATCAGATCCCCGTCTTCCGAGTAGCTTTCATCGAGGTAGAACTTGGTGTACGACGGCAATAAGGCCTCGGCGGATTCCTCGGTGATGACGTCTTCGTTGTCCTGGCCCATCAACCGGGTCAGCGCGACCAGCTCGCCCGGCGTGTAGCTGAAGAACTCGATCACGGTCGAAAAGCGCCGTCGCAGACCCTGATTCACCTCGAGCATCTTGTCCATCGCCTTGGCGTACCCGGCGCCGAACACCACCAGCTCGTCGCGGTGATTCTCCATGTAGAGCAGCATCGTGTTGATGATCGCGTTGCCGTAGGGGTCGCCTTGCTGGTAGCCCTTCTCGTGCAGGGTGTGCATCTCATCGAAGAAAACCGCGCCACCCAGTGCGCCCTCGAGCACCTCCTCGGTGTTCTTCTCCGCATCCGCCATGTATCGGCCCAACAGCTTGGTGCGACTGGTCTCGACCACCAGGGGCTTGCGCAACACGGTCAACCCGCACAGCTGCTTGGCAAAAGCGCGTGCCACCGAGGTCTTTCCGGTGCCGGGCGGCCCGAACAACAAGGTATGGCGCGATGACACCGGCACCGGCAGGCCCATCTTGGCGCGCGCCAAGTTCACCTTCGTCGTCGACCTGATGAGTTTGATTTCCCGCTTCGCCCGCTCCATGCCCAGCATGGCGTTGAGCTCGGCGTCCCCTTCGGCCAGGTACTTCGCCGCCTCCTCGGCGTGCCGAGCCGCCTCGTTTTCTTCCCGGGTCGGGGCGCTGTCCGCGTCCCACGGGTCGGTGCGGGCCTCGATCGTTTCCGGGTCGGTCAGGATCAGCCGATAGTTGGGGTTGTCCAGCGCTTCGCGGGCCGGAGTGAACTTGGGATCCCGCGAATACACTCGGCGCAGCAACTCGACGGCCTCGTCCTCGCGGCCCAGGTGCCGCAGGCACAGGCCTTGGGTGTACAGGGCGACATTGGCCGCGCCCGGCACCCGATCTGCCTCAACGGCGTCTCGGCTGCGCCGTATCGCGTCCTCGAAGACACCGAGCGACGCTAGCGCCGTGGTTGCCATCGCGGCGCCGGCGACCTTCAACTCGGGGTTGCGCCAGGTCTTTGCCTCGGGAAATTGGGCGAGGACGTCCGGCCATCGTCCGGTGCGGAAGTACAGAATGCCTCGTACGTAAGCGATTAACTCTTCATCGATGGGATGGCGGGGTTCGACGCGATCGAGCACCTCGACGGCTTCCTCGTAGCGCTTGGCTTCGGCGAGTACCGCGGCGTAGGCACATGCCAGCGACTCCACGCTGATGACCGCAAGTCGCAGAAACAACCCGTCGGAGACGTCGGGACGGAACTGCAATTCGGTGACGCCGAGTCGACGCAATTCCCACCCGAACGTGCTGACCGCCGCCCAGGCTCCGGAAACCACCTCGATGCTCTGCTGGTCACCTGCCAGAAGTCGCGCCAGCCATGCGTCGCACATCGCCGGGTCGCGCGTGGTGGCCGTGGTGAACATCCGCAGCGCCACCTGCGGGTTGTGGCTGGGCTGTAGTCCATTGACGGAGATTCCCGACGCCAACAGACCAGCAACCAGTGCGTTACGGGCGTCCTCCGCGTTCGATTGCGGGCGGCTCATTGACCTGTGAGCGAGCGCTCAGCGCCCTCCCGCACCTGGCCTACCTGAAGCACCAGATCATCGTCCTCGAGCAATTCGCGGGTGGGCACGACCAGCAATGCGCGAGTCGTCGGAGCGGGCAGGCTGGCACGTACCGCGGCCAACTGGCGGCCGGTAAGCCGGTTGAGTCCTGACGACACTCCTCTGGGTAACCGGCTATCGCTGTGATACCGAACCCAGCCCGCCACTTCGGGTTGACCGTCATCGGAGGTGAGCTGGATGGTCAGCACGGTCGCCTCGGCATCGGGCAGCCACAGCTCCTCCAGCGTCTCGGTGGTGATGTCCGACGGTGTCAACCAGAAGCTGGTAGCGAACCCGTTGAAGTGCTTGAGGTAGCGCCATCCGGGTCGGCTCCAGGTCGGTTCCAGATCTGCGAGCACGGCGCTGTCGACCTCGGCGACCTCCTCGGAGGTCAACGGCCGGGGCACGCAGCCGGGTGCTTCGATATCTTGAACCAGCCGCTCGGTGGCCGCGACCAGCGTGGAGGCCAGCGAATCACGGGCGGCCACCGCGGCGACGTTGGACTGCGGGTTCATCCGCAGCACCAGCCAGGTGCGGCGCACGTACGAGGCGGGCTGCTCACTGACCAGCCCCCACTCTTCGGGACCCAGCTTGTCGAGCTTGGACAACTCGGCGGCATTGCCGCCGCGGCGCATTTGCACCGAAACGATGTCGATGCCGTCGAGATGGACATCGAACTGGCGTAGCCCGGCAGCAACCGACCGCACGAGCACGCTGGGCGGCGTCGCACTCCGCGGGCGGTGGCGCGTTGCCGGGTCGTCATCGCCGTCCAGCGCGATCACGGTGACCAGGCGGCCGTCGTACTCGCGTACCCCGACCTTGTCGCGTCCGAATCGGCGCTGGTAGTCAAGCGCGGGTGTGCAGCCCGCAGCCAGCGTGGTGCCCGGGTCGGCGGACCAATCCCACAGCCACCCGGCCAAACCGGAACTCACGGTCAGGCCGTGATGGGTGACCAGCGACAGCAGCGTGATGATCGCCGAGATACCGACTCCCACCCACCACGCGATGCGGTAGTTGCCCTGCCACGAGTCGGGGCAATGACTGGCGATCAACAAGATCGCGATCACGACCAAGAACACCACCGTGACCCGCGCCCACGACAAAGACAACCCGAACCTGCGCTGAGCCTTCATTGCTTTTGCTGCTCCGCCCTCATTGTTGCTGCTTGCGGCGCTTCATCAACGTCGCAATACCAAATACTGCGCCGCCTATCATCAGCGCTCCGGCCAACCCCCCGGCTGCCACCCACACCGGCAGCATGTCGCGGTGCGGGGGCGCTTTGGGCACGTTCAACGGTATCGACAGTTGCTGCGACGGTTTCAGTGGCCCGTCGGGAACATCCCAGGTCAATGCGGCCACCGGGTCGACGACGCCGTAACCGAGCTGGTTATCCACACCGCGGGCCGGCGCCCTGGCGGTGCGCTCCAACCGGTTGATCACCTGGTATGCCGATAGCTGGGGGTACCGGGCGCGGACGAGTGCCGCCACCCCGGACACGATCGCGGCCGAGAAGCTGGTGCCGCTCGGAACCAGCAGCGAGTTGTCCGGTCCGTCGATTGCGTTGATCAGGCCGTCGTCCCGGGGCGAGAGACCGATGACATCGCTGCCGGGCGCCGCGATCCCCACCCAGGGTCCAGCGACGCTTGACGGTCCCTGTCCCTGACTGCCTTGGGTCTGCGGGTGACCTTCGCCGTCCACTGCGCCGACGGTCAAGACGTAGTCGCTGAACCAGGAGGGCGTCACCACAGTGGTGACGGCGTTCCAGTCGCGCGGGTCTTTGGGCTTCAACGGGTCGAAGATCGGGTTCTGCTTGCAGTCCCGTTTGCTGGTGTCGCCGGCGGCAGCCACGATGACGGCATTCTTCTCGACCGCCGCGTAGCGGACTGCCGCGCCGAGTGCGCGCTGGTCGATGATGTTGCGCGCACTCATGCAGGTCACGTCGGAGATGTTGATCACCGAGGCTCCCATGTTGGCGGCGTGCACGATTGCGCGTGCCATCGTTTCGACGCCAGTGATCTTTGCCGAGGTCTGCGGGTCCTCATCGCCGGTATAGGCGTCCTTGAGGCCGAAGGCCTGGCTGGACTGGCGAATCGCGATGATGTCGACATCAGGGGCAATGCCGCTGTAGGCGTCGGGCGCCGACGGTGGCGCAGGTGGTGGCGGCGGGGGTGGCGAGGGTGGCGCTGGGGTCGGTGTCGGCGCCAGCGGACGCGGATTGTCGACAGGAACCGCCTGCCCGCCACCGGAGTAGCTGGGGATCGTCACCGTGCCGCCGCCGCGGTTAGCGGCTCCCGGGTTACCCGGGCCCGGCGCTGGACCAGCAGGAGCACCGGGCGCAGCAGGAGCCGCCGGAGCCGCCGGAGCGCCAGGCGCGGCCGGAGATTCCGGGCCGGCCGGGGCCTGCTGAGCCTGTGACGGTGGGCTCGCAGGTGCCTGCGGTGCCCAT
>DASYJS010000125.1:0-2725 GCA_035996225.1 Mycobacterium sp.
CCGAAGAAGGGCAGCCCGCCGGTCATGGTCAGGCCGCGCGGATCGTCGGGCGCGATGCCCATGCCGTCGCAAATGTTGAACACGGGCACCGGAAAGCAGCTGTACAAGTCGAAGGTGGCGACGTCGTCGATTCCAATGCCGGCCACGGCCAGCGCCTCGCGCACCGCCGTCACGGCGGCCGGCGAGTGGCCGAGGTCGGGTCGCTGCAGCAGGGCCTGTTCCTCCATGTCGGCGTGCCCGTGGAGGTATATCCAGTTGTCCTCGGGCACGCCCAGGCGGCGTGCCGCCTCGACCGACATCAGCAATGCCGCTGCGCCCTGGTTGACCTGATCCCTGGCGACGAGCAGTCGCGGATAGGGTTCCGAGATCATCCGGTTGCTCTCCGTCACGGTGATCAGCTCGTCGACGCCGCGTTCCACCGGCGCGGCGGCGAACGGATTGTCGACAGCCACCTTGGTAAACGGTGCGAACAGCTCGCCCATCCGCCGCAGGTATTCCGTTGGGCCCAAACCGGTTCCGGCCCTGCGGGCGTTCTCCAGCAGCGCGTATTGGATCGGCGCACTGGTCAGGCCGTGGATGACGGTGTAGCGCGAGACCAGTCTCTCCAGGCCATGCCCGCGGTCTTCGAGTGAGCCGTCGACGGTCTCGGAGAAATCCGGTCGGTTGTCCGCCCCGGCGAAATAGCGAGTGGTCGATGTGGCGTCGGAACCGAAGATCAACGCGACTTCGCACCGGCCGGCCGCGATCTGGCCGGCCAACTCGGTGATCAGGTGCTGTGGGCCTTGACCGCCGACGACCTCCAGGATGGCGCGAGCTGGGTCCGCGCCGATCCGGTTGGCCACCGACCGTGGGTAGTTGTTCGACTTCCCCAGGACCGGCTCAGCCGGCCCGGAGATCTCGAATTGCCTTACGCCCGCGACGGTGTCGATCAATGCGGCGACCTTGGCGGCATCAGCACCGCAGTCTTCCAGGGCGGCGCGGGCACCGGCGGCGGCCAGCTCGACGCCCGACATCGCGCGGTAGTAGGGGTCGTCGATGCGCTCCGCCGCCTGCCCGACCCCGACGATGACGGGGGTGCGTGGATCAAGGGTCACGAGCGCCGCTCCTACAGGCTCTTCAGGATCTCCCGGGCAAGCTCCGCGGTCTCCGACGGCGTCTTGCCCACCTTGACCCCGGCAGCCTCCAAAGCCTCTTTCTTCGCGGCCGCGGTGCCCGACGAGCCGGACACGATCGCGCCCGCGTGGCCCATCGTCTTGCCTTCCGGCGCAGTGAATCCCGCGACGTAACCGACGACCGGCTTGGACACGTTCGCCTTGATGTAGTCGGCCGCCCGCTCCTCGGCGTCACCGCCGATCTCACCGATCATCACGATGACCTTGGTGTCGGGGTCCTTCTCGAAGGCCTCGATGGCGTCGATGTGCGTGGTGCCGATCACCGGGTCGCCGCCGATACCGATCGACGTCGAGAAGCCGAAATCGCGTAGCTCATACATCATTTGGTAGGTCAGGGTGCCCGACTTGGACACCAGCCCGACTGGACCTGATCCACTGATGTTCGCGGGAGTGATGCCGGCCAGCGCCTCACCCGGCGTGATGATGCCGGGACAGTTCGGCCCGATGATGCGCGTCTTCGGGCCCCTTGATCCACCTTTTTCCAGGTTGTAGGCCCACGCATATGCGCTGTCCTGCACCGGAATTCCCTCGGTGATGACCACCAGCAGCGGGATCTCGGCGTCGATGGCCTCGATGATCGCGTCCTTGGCGAAGTTCGGCGGCACGAAGACGACCGACACGTCGGCGCCGGTCTCCTTCATCGCTTCCGCAACGGTGCCGAAGACCGGAAGTTCTACGTCCTTGCCGACGGAGTCCACGTGCGACACGGTGGTTCCGGCCTTGCGGGCGTTCACCCCACCCACCAGTTGAGTGCCCGCTTTCAGCATCAACGCGGTGTGCTTGGTGCCTTCACCGCCGGTGATGCCCTGGACGATGACCTTGGATTTTGCGTTAAGGAAAATGGACATGGGTCATTGGTCCTTTTCTACTTATTCGCCAGCTCGGCGGCCTTGTCGGCCCCGGCGTCCATGGTCTCGGCCTGGATCACCAGCGGGTGGTTGGCTTCTGCGAGAATTTGGCGGCCCTGGTCGACGTTGTTGCCGTCGAGCCGGACCACAAGCGGCTTGTTGGCCTCGTCACCGAGCATGTTCAGGGCGGTCACGATGCCGTTGGCGACGGCGTCGCACGAGGTGATGCCACCGAACACGTTGACGAACACGCTCTTGACCTGCTTGTCGTTCAGGATGACGTCCAGGCCCGCGGCCATCACCTCGGCCGAGGCGCCGCCTCCGATGTCCAGGAAGTTGGCCGGCTTGACTCCACCGTGCTTCTCGCCCGCGTAAGCGACGACGTCGAGCGTCGACATCACCAGACCGGCGCCGTTACCGATGATGCCGACCTGGCCGTCAAGCTTGACGTAGTTCAGGTCGTGTTCCTTGGCCTTGAGCTCCAGCGGGTCGGTGGCATCGCGGTCCTCGAACTCCACGTGGCCCGGCTGGCGGAAGTCGGCGTTGGCGTCCAGGGTGACCTTGCCGTCCAGCGCAAGAATCTTGTCGTCAGGTGTGCGCACCAACGGGTTGACCTCGACCAGGGTGGCGTCCTCGCCGACGAACACGTCCCACAACTTGGAAATGGTCACCGCGGCGGCGTCGAGCACCTCGGCCGGCAAGTGC
>DASYJS010000126.1:0-11138 GCA_035996225.1 Mycobacterium sp.
AGCCCAGCGCGTCCAGCAGGACCAGCAAGCCCCGGCCGCCGGCGTCCACGGCGCCGGCGTCGGCAAGCACATCCAGCTGCTCGGGGGTCTTTTCCAGCGCGACGACCGCCGCGTCGCCGGCCGCGGTGACCGCCGCGGCCAGTCCGTCGGTCGCGCACTCGTCGACGGCGTCGGCGGCTGCCCGCAGTACCGAGACGATGGTCCCCGAGACTTCCTGCCCGCCCATCGAGGTGATCACCAGCTCGACGCCGCGCTGCAGCGCCGCTCCGAGCAGCACCGCGTCCAGGTGCGGCAGTTCACCGCCGCAGTCCGCGGCTGCGGGCGCGGTGACGTCGGCGATACCGCGCAGGATCTGCGACAGGATCACCCCGGAATTGCCGCGGGCGCCGTTGAGCGCACCGACCGACAGGGCGGAGGCGACCCGGGCCACGCATCTCGGGCCGCCGTCGGCGCCGATCCCCACGTTGGCCTCGGCCAGCGCGGAACGCATCGTGAACAGCATGTTCGTACCGGTATCGGAGTCGGCGACGGGGAACACATTGAGGCGGTTGATCTCGTCGATGTGAGTGATCAGGTCGCTGACGGCGGTGTGCGCCCAGTCCCGCAGGGCCGGCGCGTCGAGCAGACGATCCGAACCGCCCACTGTGACCCACCTCCTCGGAACCTCATCAAGGCCAGCCGCCGGCCGGCAGGTAACCGGCCTATTGAGCCTAACCAGCGCGGGCGACAGCATCAGATCAAGGGAAGGAGTCAGTTGTTGATCGTTTTGGTGGTTGCCCACCACAGTCGGTATCCTGGGCTGGCCCGGGTTATCCTGGGCCGTCCCGGCCGAGTGCCGGACCCCTGAACATTTGAGGAGCTTGAACGATGGCCGCTGTGTGCGAAATCTGCGGGAAAGGCCCCGGCTTTGGCAAGTCGGTGTCGCACTCCCACCGGCGCACCAGCCGACGCTGGAACCCGAACGTCCAGACTGTGCACGTCGTGGCTCGTCCCGGCGGCAACAGGCAGCGCCTCAACGTCTGCGCGTCCTGCATCAAGGCCGGCAAGGTCGTCCGCGGCTAGTTACTGCGGCCGCACCTACATCGCGACGTGTCCGGCGTCGACGGGTATCGACACGCCCGTCACGTAGCGCGCGCGGGGACCGACCAGCCACAGCACCGCCTCGGTGACGTCCTGCGCCTCCACCAGCGGCACGCCCGGCAACAGCATCTGGGAGACCGCCGGGTTCGGATTCTCCAGCATCCGGTTCACCACGAAGTCGTTGAGGATCATCGGGGTCGAGACGCCGCTCGGATGTACCGAGTTGACCCGAATCTTGTGTGGCGCATAGGCATTGGCCGCCGAGCGCATCAACCCGACCACGCCGTGCTTTGACGCGGCGTAGGCGAACATCGCGGCGCTGCCGTCGCCTCCCCGCCCAGTCAGGCCCTGCGATGAGCTGACCAGAACGATCGAACCGCCCCGGTCCTTGCGGATGATCGACGGCACCGTCGCCAGCAGCGTGTGCCAGACCCCCTTGAGGTTGGTGTCGACGATCGAGTTGAACACCGGCTCGGAATGGGTTTCGGGGTCGCCGATCGCCACCACCCCGGCGTTGGCGATGACGATGTCCACCTCGCCGAGATCGTCGATCCCGCTCTGCACCGCGGCCTCCAACTGGGTCAGGTCGCGGACGTCGGCGATGACGGTCACCACCTTGCGGCCGGCGGCCTGGACCAGCCGTGCGGTCTCCTCGAGATCCGATTTGGTCCCCAGCGGGTAGGGAATCGCGTCGATGTCGGCGCAGATGTCCACCGCGATGATGTCGGCGCCCTGTTCGGCGAGCGCCACGGCGTGGCTGCGACCCTGGCCGCGCGCCGCGCCGGTGATGACGGCAACCGAGCTGTCGAGTTCACCCATGACGGGCAACGTACCTGGCGGCTACACGCATAGTTCGGTACCGGTCTGTTCTTCGGCGAAAGCCACCAGCCGGGCGGCCGCGTCGTAGTCGGACGCGAGCGGTGTGCGACCGATCAGCGCCGGCTCGCCGCGCAGGCCGAGCCTGCCGCTGGCACCGACGAAGCTGCCCGGCGGCACCGGTTCGCTGATGCAGTACAAGGTGGGCGCCGCGCCTTCGTCGATATCGTTGGCGAGCCGGTCGGCCACGACCTTGTGGGCTTTGTGCGCCAATGACATCAGCGGCGAGTCCGAGAGATTCGACAGGTTCGAGGCCACCCACCCCGGGTGGGTGAGTTGGGTGACGATCGCAGATCCAGCGGCGCGCAGCCTGCGGTCGAGCTCGAGCCCCCACAACATCACCGCGAGCTTGGACTGCGCATAAGATCCCAGCCTCGTCCACTTGTTGCGGCGCAGGTGCATGTCGTCGAGCCGCAACCTGGCCGACTTGTGCGCGTCGGAGCCGACGTTGATGATCTGCGAACGCACCCTGGGCACCAGCAGATTGGTCAACGCGAACGGCCCGAGCAGGTTGGTGCCCAGCGTCATCTCGAAGCCGTCGACGGTGTCAGTCCGTCGATCGGTGAGCGTGCCGGCGTTGTTGATCAAGATGTCGAACTCCCCGTCGACCTGATCGGGAAAGGCACGCACCGACGACAGGTCGGCGAGATCGAGCTTGACCACCGCTGTCGAGCCGCCCATCTGCTCGGCACGTTGCTTACCCAGGTCGGTATTGCGCACGGCCAGGACCACGTGGGCGCCGGCTTTGGCCAGAGCTTGCGCGGTGCCGAGCCCGACGCCGTTGGTGGCCCCCGTCACGATGACTCGTTTGCCGGTCAAGTTGCCGAGCCGGCTCGGCGTCCAAGGTACTGTCACGGCGACTAAGAGTAATGGTCGGTTCTATGTAAGTTGGGTAAGTTCTGCCAACGTAGTCTGCAAAACGGCACAGGAGTTCATCCGAGATGGCTTGGCATGAGTGACAGCGCGCGAGAAATCACCAACCTCATCTACACCTACGCCGAACTCCTCGACGGCGGTGACCTGGACGGGGTGGCCGGGCTTTTCGAGCACGGCCGCATCTGCGGCATCCAGGACGGTCCGCCGGAGACGGTGTTCGCCGGGTCCGGCCGGGTGCGGGGCATGTATGAGATGGCCACGCGCATCTACGAAGACGGCACCCCCAAGACCAAGCACAACACCACCAATGTGCAGCTGCACATCGACGAGGCCGCGGGGACCGCGCGCAGCACGTCCTACTACTGCGTCACGCAGGCCACCCCCGAGCTTCCGCTGCAGGTAATCGTCACCGGGCATTACAAGGACACGTTTCACCGCCTGGACGGGGTCTGGTGGTTCGACAGCCGCATCATGTTCGTCGACCAGGTCGGCGACGTCAGCCAGCATTTGAAGTTCTGAGCGCGTGCCAGCTTCGAGCGCCTTCGACGGCGCTTTTGACCCTGCCGTCGTGCTGGCCGACGCGCAACGCAAGGAGACACTGACCGATTGGGGCCCCGGCGAATTCGAGGGCCCGCTGCGGGTGTTGCTGGACGACTATGCGCGCGCCGACCTGAGTGCCATCGGCGTGCACATCCTGCGCTCGGGCATGGTGCACAGCCTGCGGATGCGGCTTCGTACGCAGGAGTGGATCCGCCGCCACCCGGAGATCCTCGAGGAGCGGGTCGCCGCCCCGCTCGTCGTCGTCGGAATGATGCGCAGTGGCACCACCCTGCTGCAGCGGCTGCTGGCCGCCGATCCGCGCTTCATCTGCGCCTACGGCTGGGAGGTGGTCGAGGTCGCGCCCCGGCTCGACTATCAGTTCGCCGGTCCCGATGTCGCTGATCCGCGCATCGCCATCAGCGAAGCGCGAGAAGCGAAATCGCGCGAACTGGCGCCGGATCTGTTTGCCATCCACCCGATGTACGCGACCGAAGCCGAGGAGGAGATCGTCTTTATGGCCGACGCATTTTTGTCCCATGTCCCCGAATCCGGTGCCCACCTTCCGCATTACCGGTCCTGGCTCGACGAGCAGGACTTCTCCCCCGCCTACGACTACTTGCACCGGATGCTGCAATTCGTGCAATGGCAGAAGCGGCAGCGGGACCAGCAGGCACAACGCTGGGTGCTCAAATCGCCGGCGCACCTGGGCTACCTGGACGTACTGCGTGCGCAGTTTCCCGACCTGCACATCGTCCACATGCATCGCGACCCGCGCACCACGATCGCTTCGGGGGCCAGCCTGAACGCCACCCTGCACGCGATGCACGCCGACACCGTGGACCTGCACCGGGTCGGTGCCCAGTGGCTGCAGCGGATGGGCTGGACCAATGACCGGGCGATGGCGATACGAGACGGGTTCGAGGACGAGACCGCCGTGGTCACCGACATCGAATTCGACGACGCGGTGGCCGATCCGATCGGGCAGGTGGCCCGCGTCTACGACGCCGTCGGTCTGCCACTCACCGAGGCGGCCAAGAACGCGATGCGGCGCTGGTTGGCCCAACGTCCCCGCGAGGCGGCACGCCCGCCCTACGGGCTGGAAAACTACGGCCTGCTTCCCGAACAGGTCGACGAGCGATTCACGTTGTACAACAAACGGTTTCGGCAGTACGCCGGACAGTGAGGAGCAACGCAGTGCCTGATGATCCAGTCTCGACCGCATCCCAGCGCGAACAAGAGCTGGCCGCCCTCGACCTGATCGAGCATCCCATCGTCAAGGCCGCCTACCGAACCGTGGCCGACGCCTGGCTGGGCCGGGCCAAGGCATCGGATGCGATGCGCGAGCGATTCGACGAATCCTTCGCCGAGGTGATGTTCTCGGCGGCGGTGTGGTCGTCCAATCAGGACAAGCTGCGGCCCAAAGTCAGCTGCATCACCCGACTGGCGCACCCGGTGGACGGCCGTCGCATCCCCGGATCGCGGTGGGGCATCGACAATCCCGACAGCGTGTACCGCGTGATCCCGATCTCGGGAGACGAACGCTACGAGATCCACGGCCGGGTCGGCGAGCACCGCATGACCGAGAACTACTTCACGCTGTGGGATGCGCACATGGGCACCGTCGACGTGCTCAACGGCCGCACGATGGCGGTCGACTCCGACGGCAGCTTCACCATCACCGTCGACGCCGACCCGGCCAACGGGCGGGGAAACCACGTGCAGACCTCTGCGGAAGCCCACGAGTTCTACATCCGCGACGTGCTGCTGGATTGGGGTCGTGACGACCCCAATCATATTGAGGTGCAACGACTTGGCGGTCCGCCGGTAACTCCGGCTCGCACGCTCGACGAGCAGGCCGAGGCAACCGCGGCGATGATGGATTATTTCGCCAACTTCACTGGCAAGCTCAGCCATGGCGTGTACAAGATGCCGGCCAACCATTTCAACCTGGCCTGGTCGGCCGACAAGGTCGGCGCGATGCGCAACCAGGTCTATGTGATGGGCCGTTTCGAACTCGAACCTGACGAGGCGTTCGTGGTCGACCTCAGTGACGGTGGCGCGGAATACTTCACCGTGCCACTGAGCAATATCTGGGGCACCACGCTCGATCTCGTCGACCGCACCGGCAGCCTCAACAAGGCGCAGTCGGTGGCCAACGAGGACGGCACCTACAGCTACGTGATCTCCCCCGTCGATCCCGGCGTGGCGAACTGGATTGACTCCGACGGCTTGCGGGAAGCCATCCTGACCCTGCGCATGGCGGAGTTCGGCGAGACCGGCCCCCGCGAAGACCTCGGGGCGCGCGGACGCGTGGTCAAGCTGGACCAGCTCGATGTCGAGGTGCCGCACTTGCCACGGGTGAGCGCCCAGCAGCGCGCGACCGAACTGGCCGAGCGGCGCGAGGCCTATCTGCGCCGCCTACCGGAAGGGACGATCTAAAGATGGCGCGCTGGCTGATCACCGGTTGTTCCACGGGCTTTGGCCGCGAGATCGCGCGCGCCGCTCTGGACGCCGGCCACAGCGTCGTGGTGACCGCGCGGCGGGCCGACGCGGTGCACGATCTTGCCGACGAATACGGCGAGCGGGCCCTTGCCGTGGCACTCGACGTGACCGACGCCGCCCAGATCGCGGCGGCGGTGTCGGCGGCCGACGAAGCGTTCGGCGGCATCGACGTCCTGGTCAACAACGCCGGTCATGGTTACCTGTCCTCCGTCGAAGAGGGCGAGGACGCCGAGGTTCGAAAGTTGTTCGACGTCAACTATTTCGGTGCCGTCGACATGATCAAGGCGGTGCTGCCTGCCATGCGCGCCCGCGGTACCGGCCACATCATCAATATCTCGTCGATGACCGGTCTGGTGGCCAACCCACCCAACGCCTACTACTCGTCGACCAAGTTCGCACTGGAGGCGGTGACCGAAGCGCTGGCCACCGAGGTACGCCCACTGGGCATCAAGGTGACCGGCATTCAGCCGGGCGCCTTCCGTACCGATTGGGCAACGCGGTCGATGAAGGAATCGGGCAGCCCGATAGCCGCCTACGCCGAGGTGGCAGCGCGCAAGGACCTGATCAAGCAGTTCGCCGATCATCTGCCGGGCGACCCTAAGAAGGTCGCCGAGGCGGTGCTGATGGTGACGACACTCGACGAGCCACCGCTGCGGCTGTTGCTGGGCCGTGACGTACTGAAGGCAATGCGCGACAAGATCGCCGCGATGTCGGCGTCGATCGAAGAGTGGAAAGCCGTTACGAAGGACGTGAACTTCCCGGATTCGTAAGTACTTGCCGGCTCGCCGACGAACTCAGGGCAGCCGCCAATCGATCGGGTCGGCCGCCATCCCGGCGAGTAGCTCGTTGGCGCGGCTGAACGGACGCGAGCCGAAGAATCCGCGCGACGCGGACAGCGGCGAGGGGTGCGGCGACTCGATTGCCACGCAGTTGCCTTCCGCCAGCACCGGTTTGAGCGTCGACGCGTCGCGGCCCCACAGGATCGCCACCATGGGCTGCGACCGCGCGACCAGGGCGCGGATGGCGCACTCGGTGACCGCCTCCCAACCCTTGCCGCGATGCGACGCCGGGTTGCTCGGACGAACCGTGAGGACCCTGTTCAACAGCAGCGCGCCGCGCTGGGCCCAGGGCGTCAGATCGCCGCACGAGGGCCGCGGGTAGCCCAGGTCGGCAGAGTATTCGTCGAAGATGTTGGACAGACTGCGGGGCAGCGGACGCACGTCGGGAGCCACCGAGAAGCTCAGGCCCACAGCATGCCCCGGCGTCGGGTAGGGGTCTTGTCCGACGATCAGCACCCGCACCTGATCGAATGGAAAGGTGAAGGCGCGCAACACGTTCGGGCCAGCGGGGAGGTATCCGCGACCGGCTGCGATCTCGGCCCGCAGAAACTGCCCCAGCTGGGTCACCTGGTCGGCCACCGGCTCCAGCGCGGCGGCCCACCCCTGCTCGACGAGTTCACTCAACGGACGCCCGGTCACCGCGCCACCCTAACCCTCGAACGACTGCCAGCCCGCGTATCCCTGCCACTCGGCACCGTCGACAAGCACCCGGGACGGCCCGTCGAGCACCCGCCCGATGACGCGCCATCCGGATGGCGCCGGGCCGGCGAAACAGGCCACCAGGGCGTGGTCTTCGCCGCCGCCCAGCACCCACGACCACGGATCGTCGCCCACCGCCGTCGCGGCCGCGCTCAGCGCGTCGTGATCCGGGGCCAGCGCCGCGGTGGACAGCTCGATACCCACACCCGACGCGTCGGCGACGTGCCGGAGGTCGGCGACCAGGCCGTCGGAGACGTCGATCATCGCCAGCGCGCCCGCATCCGCGGCCACCGCGCCCTGACCATACGGCGGCTCGGGCACCAGATGACGAGTGCGCAGCTCGTCGAATCCGCCAATACCCTTGTCCCATAACGAGTATCCGGCGGCCGAGCGGCCCAGTTCACCGGCGACGGCAAGCACCGCGCCGGGTTTCGCTCCGGAGCGCAACACCGGCGCCCGACCGTTCAAGTCGCCCAGCACCGCCACCGACAGCACCCACAACGGGCAGCTGACCAGATCGCCGCCGACGATGCCGGCGCCGACTCGCGCTGCCTCGTCCCACATTCCGTCCACCACCGCGTCCGCGTCCGCCGTCGGCGTATCAGCGGGTGCACCGAAGCCGACTACGAATGCCGTCGCCCGGCCGCCCATCGCCTCGATGTCCGCGGCGTTCTGAGCGATCGCCTTGCGACCGACGTCGCGGGGTGTCGACCAGTCCAGCCGGAAATGCCGTCCGGCCACCAGCATGTCGGTGGACACCAGGGTGCGGCCGTCGCCGGCAGACACCACCGCCGCGTCGTCGCCGGGTCCGAGCAGGACGGCACCGGGCTGAATGCGGCCGTGCACCAGCCGATCGATGACGGCGAACTCGCCCAGTTGCCCCAGAGTGGGCGACTCCCCAGCTGCGTCGTCGCGCATGCCACCTCCTCCGGCGCGTCCGGCCGTGTACGGCCCTCGTACCGTGGTCCGACCTGCGGTAAATTTGGTGCCTGCCCGCTCGAGCGGACCGCGCCAGTGTATGAGATGGGAGGTGCCCGGGTGATCGGTGCTCTGCCATCGACGGCCGGGCGGTGATGACAAGTTCGGACACCGAGGATCTGGGCGGACCGCCACGAGCCCTACTGATCGCCGCGGTTGCCGTGGCGGTCGTGGCGATCGGCATCGTCCTAGTCATCGCGGCAACGCGCCAAGCGCCGCCGCAGCCGGTCGCCGTTCCCGCCGTGCCGGCACCGCAGGCCGGCGATTCCGCATGCCGCGCACTGTTGGCGGCGCTGCCGCAGCGGCTCGGGGACTACCAGCGCGCACCCCTGGCGCAGCCGGCGCCCGAGGGCGCGACCGCCTGGCGCGCCGGACCCGACAGCGAGCCGGTGGTGATGCGCTGCGGGCTCGACCGCCCGTCCAGTTTCGTGGTGGGATCCGCCATTCAGATCGTCGACCGGGTGCAGTGGTTCGAGGTGGCGGCCGAGCAGCAATCCGCCAGCGACGCAGGCAGATCCACCTGGTACACCGTGGACCGGCCGGTTTATCTCGCGCTGACCCTGCCGGCGGGATCAGGGCCGACACCGATCCAGCAGCTCTCCGAGGTGATCGACCACACCATCGCGGCGGTGCCCATCGATCCCGCTCGTCCCGGTGAGCGTTAGCGCAGACCCACGCCCCGGGCCAAGGCCGTTTCCACCATCGTTGCCAGCAGACTGGGATAGTCGACGCCGCTGGCCGCCCACATCCTCGGGTACATCGAGATCGTGGTGAACCCCGGCATCGTGTTGACTTCGTTGATCACCGGCCCGTCGTCGGTGAGGAAGAAATCAACCCGGGCCAGGCCCTGGCAGTCGATGGCTTCGAACGCTCTAATCGCCAATTGGCGCACCGCGTCGGCGACGTCGTCATCGATCTTGGCGGGCACATCCAATTCGGCTGCGTCGTCGAGGTATTTGGTCACGAAGTCGTAGAAGCCGTCCTCGCGCCCGCGCACCCCGGCCAGCCTGATCTCCCCCACCGTGCTGGCTCCTATTGTGCCGTCGGGCATTTCGAGCACGCCGCATTCCAGCTCGCGACCGTTGATCGCGGCCTCGACGATCACCTTCGGATCGTGCCGGCGAGCATCTGCCACCGCGGCGGCCAACTCGTCCCACCTCGCTATCCGGGTAACACCGATCGACGACCCACCGCGTGCCGGTTTGACGAACACCGGCAAGCCCAGCCGCTCGCACTCGTGGCGGGGCAGCGTCTGCTGCGACGGGCGCAGCACCGCATACGCGCCGACCGGAAGTCCCTCGGCGACCAGCAGTTTCTTGGTGAATTCCTTGTCCATCCCGACGGCACTGGACAGCACCCCGGCGCCGACGTACGGAACGCCGGCGAGTTCGAGCAGCCCCTGGATCGTGCCGTCTTCGCCGTAGGGGCCGTGCAGCACCGGAAACACCACGTCGACCGAACCCAGGACTTCACCCGCACCGGGCGGCAGTGACACCAACTGGCCGCCGCGCTGCGGATCGGCCGGCAGCGTCAGCTCGGTGCCCGACTCGGTGGTCACCCCGGGCAGTTGCCGGTTGGTGATCGCCAATGCGTCCGGATCGCCGTCGGTGAGCATCCACGAACCTTCGGGAGTGATGCCGATCGCGACCACGTCGAATCGCTGCGGGTCGAGGTTGCGCAGGATGCTGCCCGCCGACACACACGAGATGGCGTGCTCGTTGCTGCGTCCACCGAAGACGACAGCGATGCGCACGCGGCTACCGCGTGACACGGGAGGCCGGCTCGACCCGTCGCTGGCGTTCACAACCTGGAGACGCTACCGGGTGGGCTGCCGATGGGTCGGAGTGCCGGTCTCTAGCTGGGTTTTTGCCGAACCCGGAGACGACTTATTCCGGTTTGGTGCTGCGGCCCAGCAGCAGTGCCATCGCTTCGTCGACCGAGAGTCCTTTGTGGCAGACCCGGTGCACCGCGTCGGTGAGCGGCATCTCGACGTCGTAGCTGGACGCCAGCGCGAGCACGGATTCGCACGACGTCACGCCCTCGACGACGTGGCCGTCCTTTCCCTGAAGCGCCGACTGCATAGTTGCGCCGCGCCCCAGGCGCTCACCCATCGAGCGATTGCGCGAATGCGGCGACGTGCAGGTGGCCACCAGGTCACCCACCCCTGCCAGGCCGGCCAGTGTCGCGCCCTTGGCGCCGAGCGCGATGCCCAGCCGCATGATCTCCGCCAGGCCCCGGGTGATGATCGCCGCCGCGGTGTTTTCGCCCAGACCGACGCCGAACGCCATCCCGCACGCCAGCGCGATGACGTTCTTGCAGGCCCCGCCGATCTCGGTGCCGACCACATCGCTGTTGGTGTACGGGCGGAAGTACCCGGTGTTCAGCATGCGCTGCAAGGCGACCGCCCGGCCGGAGTCGCTGCACGCCACGACGGTGGCGGCGGGTTGACATTCGGCGATCTCGCTGGCCAAGTTCGGCCCGGAAACCACCGCGACCTGCTCCGAGTCGACGCCGGTCACCGAAACGATGACCTGGCTCATCCGCATCAGGGTGCCCAGCTCGATGCCTTTGGCCAGACTGACCAGCGTCGCGCCGTCGGCAATCAGAGGCGCCCACTGCTCGAGGTTGCTCCGCAGGTGCTGGGCCGGGACGCCGAGCAGCACCGTTGTCGCTCCGCGCAGCGCCGCACCCGCATCGGGGGTGGCCCGGACGCCCGGTGGCAGCAGGGTGCCGGGCAGATAGGCGGGG
>DASYJS010000127.1:0-4774 GCA_035996225.1 Mycobacterium sp.
AGAGGATCTGCGCAAACTGCTGCTGCCGGCCGCCGCGCCGCCCGCCAACTAGTCGCCGACGGTGTCGGCGTCGATCGGCACGACAACTGGCCCGAAAACGTCGCCGGCGCCGGCCATCGCGCGCTGAGCAGTCTTGATCGCCGCATAGGTCACCAGCCCGGCCAGCGCGGTCAGCGGCCAGCCCATCCCGATTCGCGCCGCGGCCAACCAACCGGTCTGATCGGCGTTGTACAGGAGCCGCTGAACCACGAACCGCGCACCGAATACCAGCACCCAGCACAGCGAGGCGACGTCGAACGCGTAGACGGCCCGCGGCACGTTGCGCCACTCCCGGTCACGGCCGCTCGCCCAGCTCCAGGCGTAGCCGACCAGCGGCCGCCGGATGACGACAGACACCGTGAAAACCACCGCCCACAGCAGCGAGATCCAGATGCCGAGCAGAAAGTAGCCCTTGGATTCCCCGACGATGTAGGCGACCACTGCGCAGACGGCGACGCCCACGAACCCCGAAAACGCCGGCTGCGTGGATTCCCGCCGAATCAGCCGCCACACCAAGACCAGTGCGGCCACGCCGAGCGCCGATCCGATCGCGGGCAGTAGACCCAACAGGCTGGACGTCGCCACGAAGGTCACGACGGGCAGCGACGAGTAGATGACACCACTCACCCCGCCTAGCTGGCTCAGCAGGCGTTCTGGATTGATGCGATTGGACGTGTTACCGGGAAGAGTCAACGCTGAATTTCGTAGTGCGGGTTGTAGATGGCCTTGGTTCCGTTCTCCAGCTTGCCCATCCGGCCGCGCACCCGCAAAGTGCGCCCAGAGTCGATGCCGGGGATGCGGCGCTGGCCCAGCCATACCAGGGTCACGGTGTCGCTGCCGTCGAACAGCTCGGCACGAACGCCGCCGACACAGCCCTTGCCGTTACATTCCACGCTGCGCAGCGTGCCGACCATCGTGACCTCCTGGCCACGTTCGCAATCGATCACGCGCTGGGCGCCCGTGCTGGCAACCTCGTCGGACAACTCCTCGGAGTCGCGCTGTTCCGGGTCCTCCGTCAAACGACGGGTGAGGCGGCGCAAATAACCTTGAGCCCCCATGGCCACTCCTGACAATGCCGATAAAGCTGCGGTGCTTTCATCAATGCCAACGGATAACGTAGACCTGTTGGTTCCCCGGCGCCAACCGGACCAAACCGTGATTTTGGACCGCCCGTCGTGGCCGGGCAGTATCGAGGCGTGGCTGTCGATCTGCGCGGTGTCACGACCGTGCTGCTGCCCGGAACCGGATCCGACGACGTGTATGTCAATCGGGCGTTTTCCGGGCCCTTGCGCAACGCCGGCGCACGGGTGGTGACCCCGCCGCCAACACCGAATCGGTTGGTCGACGGCTATCTGTCTGCCTTGGACAACGCCGCGCGCGAAGGTCCCATCGCCGTCGGCGGGATCTCGATCGGTGCCGCGGTGGCAGCCGCGTGGGCGCTCGCGAATCCCGGTCACACCGTCGCCGTTCTGGCCGCGCTGCCCGCCTGGGCCGGGCCACCCGGGTCGGCGCCGGCCGCTCTCGCGGCGCGGTATTCGGCGTCCCGGCTGCGCGTCGATGGCCTGGCCGCGTCGACCGCCCAGATGCGAGCATCCAGCCCGACCTGGCTGGCCGAGGAGCTGACCCGGTCGTGGCAAGCCCAGTGGCCCCTGTTGCCCGACGCCATGGAAGAAGCGGCCGCCTACATCGCGCCAAGTTGTGACGAACTCAACAGCCTGGCCGCTCCCCTCGGGGTGGCCGCCGCGGTCGACGATCCGATTCATCCGCTGCAGGTCGGCATCGACTGGGTCGCCGCCGCACCGCATGCGGGCCTGCGGACGGTGACGCTCGATCAGATTGGCGCCGACAGTGCCACGCTCGGGTCGGCCTGCCTGGCCGCGCTGGCCGACGCGTAGCCGAGCGGGCGGGCTAGCCGCCGGTGGTGGTGCGCAACTGCTGCATGGCCGATCCCTCCGCGCTGCGGCGCGCGGCGGGCGCGTCGGGCGGCTGTTGCGGGTCGGGTTGTGCGTCGGTTTGTTCAGTGCCCTGCTGTTGCGCCTCGGCCTGCTGCACGGCGGCCTGACGTAGCTGGTCGGCCATCGGCTCGGGCAGCTGCACGGCCAACGGCGTCCGCACCGGCAGGGGGGTGTCGCCGCGGCGAACCACGGTGTCCGCCAACGCCGCACGCGCCTCCTGGTCCAGCGCCTCCATGGTCTCGTGCGGGCCGTTGATGACGCAGCGGATCATCCAGCGGTAGCCGTCGACCCCGATGAAACGGACCACTCCGGAGGCGGTGCCGATCACCTCTCGGCCCCACGGGCCGTCCTTGATGCTGACTTGGGCCGAGTCCTTGCGCAGCGAGTCGGCGAGTTCGCCGGCCACCTCACGCCACAGGCTGCCCGTCTTCGGCGCGGCGTAGGCGGCAATCGTGAAACGGCCATTGGGCGTGACGACCCACACCGCGCTCGGGACACCGGTCTCGGTCAGCTCGACCTGCAACTGGCCGGCCTCCGGCATCGGGATGAGCACCGAACCCAGATCGAGCCGGGCCAGCTCCGCGACCGCCGGGTCGTCGAAGTCCTCGATGTCGAACGGGCCCTCCAGCTCTTCGTCGGCCTGCTCCGCCGAGGCCTGCGTGTCGACTGGTGCCTCGACCGGGACGTCGCCGGACGGACCGGCGGAAGTGTCTTCGCTGTCGTCTTTGCCTGAACGTCTACCGAATGCAGCCATCAGCGCCGCTCCTCCTCATCGCTTCGCTCTGCATTGTCACCGGCGGTCACAAACTCGCATGTCCGCCGGAGGAACCGTGGCCACCATCGCCACGGGATGTTTCGGCCAGCCCGGCCTCGTCGAACGACGCGACCTCAACTAGCTCGACTAACTCGACCCGCTGCACCAACAGCTGGGCGATGCGATCGCCGCGGTGCACCAGGATCGGCTCGGCCGGGTCGAGGTTGATCAGCGCAACCTTGATTTCGCCGCGATAGCCCGCGTCGATGGTACCCGGACTGTTGACTATCGAAAGTCCAACCCGCGCAGCCAGTCCCGAGCGGGGGTGGACCAAACCGACCATCCCGAAGGGGATGGCGACCGCGACACCCGTCCGGACCAGGGCGCGTTGCCCCGGGTCCAGCCTGACGTCTTCTGCGCTGTAGAGATCGACCCCCGCGTCGCCGTCGTGTGCACGGTTGGGCAGCGGGAGCTCGGGGTCGAGGCGGACAACGGCCAGAGTGGTCGACACGGGGCCACAGACTACCCTTGACCGCGTGTCGAGTACGCGCGTCGCGCCGCACAATGTGCGATATCGCGAGCGACTGTGGGTCCCGTGGTGGTGGTGGCCACCGGCCTTCGCGCTGGCGACGTTGATCGCTGTCGAAGTCAACATGGGTGTCAAAGCCCTACCCGACTGGCTGCCGTTTGTGACGCTGTTCATCGTGGCCACCGGAACGCTGTTGTGGATGGGCCGCGTCGAAATCCGAGTCACCGCCGCCGACGACGGCGTGGCGCAATTGTGGGCCGGGGAAGCCCATTTGCCGGTCACCGTGGTCGCCCGATCCGCTGAGATCGCGCCGGCGGCGAAGTCGGCGGCGCTGGGACGCCAGCTCGACCCGGCGGCGTATGTGCTCCATCGCGCATGGGTGGGACCAATGATTTTGCTCGTCCTCGATGACCCAGACGACCCGACGCCGTACTGGATGGTGAGCTGCCGTCACCCCGAGCGGGTGCTGTCGGCCCTGACAACGTGAGTGCAGCTATCAGGCTGCGCAGTCGGTGCAGATCATCACGCCGCTTTTCTCGCTGGCGAGCCGGCTGCGGTGTTGCACCAAAAAGCAGCTCGAGCAGGTGAACTCGTCGGCTTGTTTCGGAATGACCCGAACCGATAGTTCCTCGCCAGACAGGTCAGCGCCAGGCAGTTCAAAAGACTCGGCGGACTCGGTTTCGTCCACGTCGACAACAGCCGACGCCGCTTCGTTCCGTCGAGCTTTGAGCTCCTCCAGCGAATCCTCCGAGACGTCGTCGGTTTCGGTACGCCGTGGAGCGTCATAGTCGGTAGGCATCGTCCAATCCCCTCACATGCCTGCATTACCTCAGGCAACGCTTTGTACCAGCGTCGAACGCATCCACCAAATGATTCGTGCCCGTATCGCGGTTCATTAGGTTGTGATTTACCTCACATCCCTGAATTGACCCTCATATTTGCCTTCAAACAGTGGATTTAGCGTGCGGCTAGAGTGCACCTGTGGTCGCACGAATCACCGAGGGTACCGCCTTCGACAAGCACGGTCGTCCCTTTCGGCGGCGCAATCCGCGGCCTGCCATCGTCGTGCTGGTTTTCCTGGTGTTGGTGACGGGCGTGGCGTGGACTGTGACACTGACGCGACCCGCGAAGGTTCGCGAAGTCGAAGCGTGCAACCCACCCCCGCAGCCGGCGACCGGATCGGCACCGGCCCAAATCGGCGAGCAGATGTCGCGCAGTGCGATGGCCGACGTGACGCCCGCCAAACTCAGCGACACCAAGGTCCGCGTCCTCAACGCCAGCGGCCGCGGTGGCCAGGCCGCCGACGTGGCCGGCGCAATGAAGGATCTGGGTTTTGCGCAGCCGACCGCTGCCAACGACCCGATTTACGCCGGTGCCCGCCTGACGTGCCAAGGCCAGATCCGCTTCGGTACGGCCGGACAAGCCACCGCCGCAGCCGTGTGGCTGGTCGCCCCGTGCACCGAACTGTTCAACGACAACCGCGCCGACGACTCCGTC
>DASYJS010000128.1:0-14131 GCA_035996225.1 Mycobacterium sp.
GCCGCAACCCTGGAAGACCTCGGGATCACCGCCACGGTCGTCAACTGTGACGTCACCGACAGGGGGGCGGTCGCCGGCCTGCTGGACACCGCGAACAACCTCGGGTCGGTCGCCTCGGTCATCCACACCGCGGGGGTGAGCCCGAGCATGGGGCCCGCCGACTACATCATGCGGACCAATGCCATCGGCACCGTCAACGTCAACGAGGCATTCCACGCGACGGCCGACGAGGGCTCGGTGATCGTCAACGTCGCATCAATGTCGGCCTACATGTTGCCCGCGGAAATGATTCCGACAGAGCAATTCCCGCTCGCAGTTCAGGACGCGGACGCGTTCATGGACGCCATGATGACAGCGTGCAACGTGGCTCCCGAGAATATGCGATCCGGCATCTCCTACGCGCTGAGCAAGGGCTTCGTGAAGTGGTACAGCCAGTCGCAGTCGGAGAGATTCAACGCGCGCGGAATGCGCATCGTTTCCGTCTCTCCGGGGTCCGTCGACACCGAGATGGGCCGGCTCGAGGAGCAGGCCGGGGCCGGTGCGATCGTCGCCAAAGCGGCAGTCCCGCGGTGGGGCACGGCGGAGGAGATGGCAGAACTATTCGCCTTCTGCGTCAGTGACAAGGCGGGTTACCTCACCGGCACCGACATCCTCAACGACGGTGGCGTGGTTGCCTCGATGGCCGAGCGCGCCAGGGTGGCCGCCGGCAGCTAGACCAGGTAGTACAGGTCGGTGTGCACAGCGAGTTCCGGGGGGCCCGTGAACGGCGCTTTCAGCTTCAGCTCGGCCAGCTTGTTGTGGGCGTAGCGCACCGCCTTGAGTGTCGCCGAGTAGTCCTCGTCCTCTTCGGGGAAGACATGCTCTGCGGTGAACCAACTTTGGAATCCGACGTTGTTCAGCACCGTGAGCATATCGGGACGCACCCCGGCCAGCAGGATGGTCGCGCCGCGCGCGGTCTCTTCGCGCAGGAAGTGCTCGATGCGCTCGATGCACACGACGTCCGGGTGGCGCACCCGTTTGAGTCGCAACACCACGAACTTGATGTCGTCATCCGCGATCCGCTTGCTGATCTCCAGGAGGTAGCGATCCAATTCGGGTGCGGCGCCGAAGAACAGCTCGCCCTCCAGGTCATAGATGACGACCAACGGATCCGCGAGGTCACCCGAAATACGCTCACGCACAACGCGTTCGGGTGTGACAATGAGTTCCCGGGATTTCAGCTTCGCCGCGCGCGGCACGAATAACAAGATCGACAGGATCACGCCCAGCAGCACTGATTTGTCGAGATCGATTGCCACACCGGTGAATGCGGTAATGATCACTAAGCCCGCGTCATAGCGGGATGCCTTGACGGTGTAGATCAGGCGTTTGAAGTCGACCAGCCGCGCGGCAGTCACCAGCAGCAGGCCCGCCAGCGCCGGTTGCGGAACGTAGCGCAATAAGGGTGCAAACAACAGCAGCGCCGCGGCAACCGTGGCGGCCGAGACGATCCCGGAGAATCGCGTTTTTGCCCCGGACTGGAAATTGATCGCCGATCGCGACAGTGACCCCGAGCCCGGCAGGCTCTGGAAGAAACCGCCGGCGAGGTTGGCCAGGCCTTCGGCCATGATCTGCCGGTTGTAGTCGATCTTCTGCTGCGTCTGGTGGGCAATGGCTTTGGCGATCGACAAAGCCTCGATGATGCCGACGAACGCAATGGCCAACGCACCCGTGGACAGCTGCGGCAACCACTCGGTGTGGACCCCGGGAATATGCGCGGTGGGCAAACTGCGCGGGATCTTGGCGGCCACGGACACCGCGGTATGGCCGCCGGCTCCCGGAATCGACCACCCCGCGAAGTAGGCGATCAGCGCGGTGATGATCAGCACCGCAAGCATGTCGATCTGCGGCAAGCCGTAGCGCTGCACCAGCTTGCGCAAGATGACCGCCAGAACCACGGCGCCGGCACTCAGTATCAGGGCGCGGTAGTTGATCGCATCGCCATGGGTCAACGTGAGCCACACCCGGCGCAGGACCTGCATGTGACCGTTGCCCTTGTCGTGCACGCCCAGCGCGTTGCCCAGTTGTCCCACGGCCAGCAGAAACGCGGCGGCCGCCATGAATCCGATGATGACCGACTCGGAAATGTAGCGGGTCAGGTTGCCGAGCCTGAACAGGCTGATCACGATCTGAAAGCCGCCCACCAGGACAGCCAGCAGGAACAGGGCTTCGAACAGTTCGGTGCTGTTCTCCGAATCGATGAACACCAGCGCGGTGAACACCAGTAGCGATATGGCGCTGGTCGGCCCGTTGATCAGATGCGAGGACGACCCGAAGATCGAGGCGACGATCGTGACGACGATTGCCGAGTACACGCCGAACCTGGGGTCAACCCCGGCAATCAGCGCATACGCCATCGCCTGGGGAAAGGAGATGGCGGCGACGGTGAGGCCGGCGATGACATCATGCTTGCCTTTGACCGAGTCGTAGTTCAGCGCGAAGCCCACCTTGCCCACGTCTTTCCGCTAGGTTCCCGACGCCGCGGCGGGCGGCGCTGAGATCGTGTCGAGGATTCCGTTGGTGCCGAAGAATTGCTCGCGCGCGTCGTTCCAGTCCTTGGCGATCTCGCCGATCGGGAAGAGGGCCAGAGGAGGCAGCCGGTCGGCGTGTTTGGCAAGGATTTCCGGCTTGAACGGGCGATAGCCGAATTGTGCGGCCTGCTCTTGTGCGGCATCGGTGAACAAATACTCGAGATAGGCCTTGGCGTGGGTCGCGGTCTTGGGCTCGGTGACGTTGGCGTCGACCCAGGCCACCGCCGGCTCGGCCCGGATGCTGACCGGCGGGTAGACGAGTTCGAGTTCGTCCTTGTTGGCGGCGACCTCGCGCAGCGCCTCGTTCTCCCAAGTCAGCTGCACGTCACCGATCTTGGCCAGAGTGAAGCTGTCGCCCGCACTGCGGGCACCGGCGTCGGATACCGCGACGTGTTGCAACAACGCCTTGACGTAGGCGGCCGCTTGGGCCTGACTGCCTCCGCGCGTGGTGACTGAGCCCCACGCGGCGAGAACGCTCAATTGGCCGTTGCCGGAGCTGCGCGGATTCGGTGTCACGACGGACACATAACTATGGACCAAATCGGGCCAGTCATGGATGCCCTTGGGATTGCCCTTCCGGACGACGAAGACAATGGTCGACGTGTAAGGCACCGAATTGTTCGGCAGACGCTGCTGCCAATCAGGCGCGATCAGCCCCCGCTTGCTCAACGTCTGGATATCGCTGATCAGCGCCAGCGACACCACGTTGGCTTTCTGGCTGCCGTCGAGGACACTCCGTAGCTGGCGACCCGAACCACCATGCGACTCTTTGATGTCCAGGGTGACGCCGGTGCGCGTGCGATATTGCGGGATGAACGACTTGTCGATCGCCGCATACAGCTCGCGCGTGGGGTCATAGGACACGTTCAGGATTCGATTGGACCCGTCCTCCGGGACGTTCTTGACCACGAGTGCGGTCGTCGCGAACACGATGGCTACCACACCGAGGACGTTGAGCCAGGGAATGCGCCGGCGGGAAGAGACGTGCGCGGCTGGCGGAGGCGTGTCCACCATCGGCAGGCGTCCTCTCAGAACGAACTTCCAGACGATTCGCCTGGCACCCAGCATTTCCAGCGATATTAACCAAGAGGACACTTCGTGACAGCGGTGAAAATCAGTCTGACGCTAAAGGGGCCTTCCTCAGCCGGAGAAAGCCTGTTCCGCTACGTATGCTGAGCACATGCCGCAACGGGTGTTGCGTGACCGCCTGATCGAACTCGAAGTTCCGGGCGAGGATCAGGCACGCGGTCGGGCATTGCGCAAGACCGCCCCTCGGCGCTCCCTCGCCCAGTTGACCCCGTCCACCCGAACCGCGACGGAAATTCTCGTCGCCCAAAACGCCGGGCGACTAACCGAACTCGTCCCGCTGCGGTTTGCCCGAATGCTCGCCGACCCGTTTTCGTTTTACCGAGGCTCGGCAGCAGTGATGGCTGCCGACCTTGCCGCAAGCCCGTCAAGCGGGATCGAAATCATGTGCTGCGGCGACGCGCACGTCTCCAACTTCGGCTTGTACGCCGCCCCGCACCGTTCGATCGTCTTCGACCTGAACGACTTCGACGAGGCCGCGGTGGCACCGGCCGAGTGGGACACCAAGCGGCTGATCACCAGCGCGATCATCGGAGGCCGCCATGCCGGGTATCCGGCCAAGGCCGTCAGCCGATGTGTCGAGCAGGCGCTGGTGGGCTACCAAACCAGCCTGGAGGCGATGCTCGAGGAGATGGACGTTCTTCAGCGTTACTACCTGCGGGTGGAACCCGAGCACTACAGCGGAAAGTTCTCCAAGGGCCTGCAGGGAGTGATCCAGAAAACGATATCCCGGGCCCGCACCCGGACATCCGCGCGAGTCTTCAAGCAAATCACCGAGATTGGACCCGACGGGACGCCACGCCTGCGGGAAGCACCCCCCGTCCTGCAGCACGTCGACGAGGACATCGAAACCCTGTTGGTGGAATCGATTCAGGAGTATCTGGCCGCGGTCCCGGCGGACGTCGCGCTGCTGCTCTCCCACTTCCGAGTCACCGATGTCGCGTTACGGGTGGTTGGCGTCGGCAGCGTCGGTACCCGCTGTTATTTGGTCATCCTGGTGGGCCCGAACGACACACCGTTGATCCTGCAGATCAAGGAGGCCACGCGCTCGGTGCTCGACGAATATGGCGGATGGCGCCAGCCGGACACCCTGACCGCGGCAATCGAAGCCAACGGCCAGGGAGTACGCGTCACCGATGGCCAGCAGATCCTGCAGGCCATGTCGGATGTGTTTCTCGGAACGACACGCAAGGACGGCCGCGATTACTACGTTCGTCAGTTCCACGACATGAAGGGCACCATCGAAACCGAAGGCATGTCGCCTTCCACGTTCTCCGACTACGTCAGCGCGTGCGCGGTGCTGTTGGCGCGGGCGCACGCGCAGAGCGCGAACGCCTCGATACTGCGCGGGTACGTCGGCACCAGCAACGCGGTGCACGACGCGGTCGCCGAGTGGTCGTACGCCTACGCCGACAAGTCCCTCGACGACTTTCATCAACTGCGCGCCGCGGCCGCGTCCGGCGAGATCGAGGTTGCCGACGATCCCGCCCGATAGCCCACTATTGCCGAAGGTCGATCACCAGTTGTAGGTCGTCGACGCAGGTTTCGACGACGTCGATAAGTGCCAGATCCGTTCGGGTTCCGCCGGCCGAATCCAGCGCGGCAACGTGTTCGCGGGCGGCGGCAACGCGGGCGCTCGCTCCGCCCGGATCCGTCTCGCTGCGGGAGAGCCCCACCGCGAGTTCGGCAATCGCGTCGCGCACGGGTTGCGGGAAAGAGCCGCTGACGCCGAAGGCCGTCGTCACGGTACGCGCCAGGTACAGCAGCGAGCCGGCGAGCAGGGCCACCTGCGCGGCTTGTCGATCCGCGGCCCGGATCGTGCCGCGTGCGGCCCACCGCCGCGGCGCGATCCACACGAGATGACGAGCGTGGGTGCGGGCCTTGCTGAGTGCATCCAGCCGCTCGTGCAACTGGTCGACGGCGGAATACTGCCAGCCCGACGGGATCACCGCACCACCGCCGACCCTGTCCTCGGTCTCGGCCAGCACGTCATGCAGGGCGCCGAGTACGCCGATCCGAGCGTTGCGCAGCGCGGCGTGCGGGTTGGGCGCGAACAGCAGGATGCTCAACACGAGCGCCACACCCGCACCGATCAGAGCCTCCTGGAGGCGTTGAAAAACGCTGTCGGTACCGACCGAGAGCGCCATGACCAGGATTGCGGACCCGGCGGTTTGATTGGCGAAGGTCAAATCTCGTGCGAGGATCCCCTGCCCGAGCAGCACCGCTACGCATAGCGCTACAAACACCATCGCAGCCATCGCGATCCACTCGGTGCCGAACAGTTGCTGCACCGTGGCGCCCAGGCAGATCCCCAGTGCCACACCGACAATGTTCTGGATCGCCCGTTGCGCTTGGAACACGTTGCTCGCCGACACGCACACGGCCGCGGCGATCGGAGCGAAGAAGGGGTCCGGGTGACCGAGCACGTCATGGGCGACGTACCACGCCACGCCCGCGGCCACCGATGCCTCAGCGATCGGCCACAACACACCGCGCAGACGTTGAACAGCCGCATGGCCGCTGTCTATCGTCCTGGTAAGGAAAGCAGTCATCACGGTTGCTAACCCCACCACAAGCTGCGAGTTCCCGCTACGGGATCCACGAGACCAACGATGCCTACTCCGACCTAGCCGCCGGTGAATTGATCCGCGGGGTAATCGATTTCGGCATCTGCTAGCCTTCGTCCGCCGGCCGGAGCCACCCCCGCGCGGTGCAGCCAGTCTCGGGGTCGCAGCCGCCAGGTCCGGCGAGCGTATTCCAGCTCGGTGTAGGGCCATTGGGTGACGATCCGGCCCGTTGGGGAGCGGAAATAGCTGTCGCACTGGGTCCAGATGGTGCGCTCCAAATCGGCGGAAAGCCGGTCGTTGTACCGCGTTTCCGCTTCGGGGCGCACGTCGAGATAACCGCCTCGGCGCGCCAGCCTGGTTACCGCGCTGGCCGCCAGTCGCGCGCCGGCCTCCAGGATGTACACGATTGAGTTGCCGCCCTGGTTGGTGTTGGGGCCATAAAGCATGAAGAAGTTCGGGAACCCGCCGACAGCCACGCCCAGGTACGCGCTCGGATCGTCGCCCCAGCGCTCGTGCAGGCGCTGCCCACCACAGCCGACCACGGCGATCCCCGAGAGGTACCGCGACGTCTCGAATCCGGTGGCCAGCACGATCGCGTCGACGTCGAGCGCATCGCCTGCGGCCGTGACAACCGACGTCTCGGTAATCCGGTCGATGGGGTCGGTGACGAGCGCGACGTTGTCTTGCTGCAACGCCCGGTAGTAGTCCTCGCCGAGCAGCACCCGCTTACAGCGGAACGGATACTCCGGCGTCAGGGCACGGCGAAGCCGCGCGTCGGCCACGGTGCGCTCCAGGAACGCGGTGGCGACCTGGGTGCGGGCGGCGACCACCGGGTCGTCGGCGAAGGTCGCGGTGTTGTCGTGCTGAAACTTCCAGATCTGCCAGCGGGTGCGGGGCACCGCCAAGGGGTTGCGGCGGAATTGCGCCAATTCGGTTGCGCGGTACGGGCGATCGTCTTTGGGAACCATCCACGGCGGTGTGCGTTGAAACACCGCCACCTGGGCCGCGACCTTCGCCAGTTCGGGAACAAGCGCACTCCACTGGCACCCGTGCCGATCACCGCCACCTTCTTGCCCGCCAGCGCCATGTCGTGAGCCCACTGTGCGGTGTGCACGACCGAACCACCAAAATCGCTCAAGCCCGCGATATCAGGAAGCTTCAACGACCCGAACAGGCCGACCGCGCAGACCACCACGTCGACGGTCAGTGTGCTGGTGTGTCCGGAGCGCTCCAGTTGACAGTCCCAGCTCCAGCTACCCGCATTCCATTCGACGGAGCGCACCCTGGTACCGAGCTGCAAGTGACGGCGCAGATCGAAGTCGTCGGCCACCGACTCCAGGTAGGCAAGAATCTCGGGCTGCCGAGCGTAGGTCCGGCTCCAGGACTTGTTGGGCGCGAACGAGAACGAGTACAGGTGACTTTGGATATCGCACGCGGCGCCGGGATAGGTGTTGCGCCGCCAGGTGCCCCCGACACCGTCGTCGGCCTCGATGATCACCAGATCGTCTATGCCGGCGCGGCGCAGCGCCACCGCCGCGCCCAACCCGCCGAATCCCGCGCCGATGATCGCTACCTTCGGTGAGCGTCGACGCCGGGTAGCCGCCCTCACCCGGCCGAGCAGGTACTTCACTGCCCGGCCTCGACACCGCGAATGTCAAGCCCGGCAAGATCTCCCGCGGCCCGCCAGGCCTCCAAGATGTCGGCGTACTCGGTGGGAGTGCCGAAGAAGAAACTGCCCTGCCGCGTCTTGGCGTCCGCCTTGCCCTCGCGGTTGTAGTAACCGGGAGTGCACGTCTTGGCGCGCTCGGCGGTTGCGGCCGACCGGGCCACAACCGTGTCGACCCAGGCGGCTTCGGCGGCCGGCGACGCCTCGACCTCCGTGGCACCGTGTTCAAGGGCCCACGCGATGATCCAGGCAGCGTGGCCGGCTTGAGCGTCAAGCAGGTACGGGAAGTTCACCGTCAATCCGGCCTGGGAGATGCTCTCGATGAAGCAGTTCGGAAAACCGTTGGCGCACAAGCCCTGGAAGGTACGGACGCCGTCACGCCAGCGTTCGCTCAGGGCCACGCCGTCGCGGCCGATCAGCTCGAACCCGGAGCGACGGCAGTAGTCGGTGCCCACCTCGAAACCCGTTGCGAAGATAAGGCAGTCGAGCTCGTAAGACACGCTGTCGACGACGACGCCGGTCTCGGTGATGCGCTCCACGCCGCGACCGCGGGTATCGACCAGGGTCACGTTGTCTCGGTTGAAGGTTTGCAGATAGTCGTCGTGAAAGCAGGGGCGTTTACAGAAGTAGCCGTACCAGGGTTTGAGCGCCTCGGCAGCGGCGCGATTCGCCACGATCTCGTCGACTCGCGCCCGGATCTCCTCCATCTTGGCGAAGTCCGCGAGCTCGATATTGCGGCTGCGCTGGTCCGGGTCCACCGACTCGTCGCTGTCATGGCGCGTCACGGGTAGCTTGCGGGTGATGCTCGTCCAGGCATCGGCGACGAGATCTTCGGGTGCCTGTCCACCGGCGGTCAGGATCTGAAAGTTCTGGATGCGCTGGCGTTGCCAGCCCGGCTGTAAGGTGTTGACCCACTCCGGATCCGTGGCTTTGTTGGCGCGCACGTCGACCGAAGAAGGGGTGCGCTGAAAGACGTAGAGGTGCTGCGCGGCGGCACCCAAATGCGGCACACACTGGACCGCGGTCGCGCCGGTGCCGATGATCCCGACGCGCACACCGGCCAGGCTCTCCAGCTTCTCGCCGGTGTAGCCATAGTCCCAGCGGCTGGTGTGGAACGTGTGACCGCGAAAAGACCCGAGGCCTCCGATGCCGGGCAGTTTGGGTTTGGCTTGATACCCGTTGGCCATCGACACGAACTTGGCCCGCATCTCGTCGCCCCGGTTGGTGCGGATGATCCAGCGGGATTCCGCCGACTCCCAACGGATCTCATGCACATCGGTGCGCAGGCACGCGTCTCGGTACAAGTCGTAGTGCTTTGCGATGCGCTGGCAGTGCGCAAATATCTCCGCGCCCTTCGCGTACTTTTCCGCGGGTATGTAGCCGAGTTCCTCCAGCAGCGGGATGTACACATAGGACTCGACATCGCACGCGATCCCCGGATACCGATTCCAATACCAGGTGCCGCCGACGTCGGCCGCCCGGTCGATCAACCGCACACTTTTCACACCGAGCTCGCGCAGCCGCGCCCCCGTCAACAGCCCGCCGAAGCCGGCGCCCACGATCGCCACGTCGACCTCGTCGGTGAGAGGTTCGCGGACGAATTCCTGGTCGACCCACGGATCTTCGGCGAAACGGGCGAACTCGCCCGCGATCTCCACATACTGGTCGATGCCGTCGGGGCGCAGTCGCCGGGCGCGCTCTTCGGCATACTTCTGCCGCAGCGCATCGACGTCGAACGCGCACCCAACAGTCTCGGTCAAGTCCCGACTCCGCTCTTCGTGGGTCGACTCTATAATCAATCGCTTGATCGTATCAAGGAGAAGCCGTCCGTCCACCGAATAAGGCGCCCCTGACCAGCACCTTCGACGAACTCAGCGCGGCGTGGTAATCCTCCGGAGGCAGCGTGGCCGCCAACTCCGTCAGGCCGTAGACGAGCGCATAGATCGCCGCGACGACGGCCCGGGAATCGGGATGATCACCCAGCTCGCCACGTTGGCGCGCATCCTCGACGACGCCCTCGATGATGTCGCGGAACGCCTCGAACCCGGGATTGCTAAGTTGCCCGCGGGCTTTCCTCCGCGGCGGGGCCGCACCGGTTTCCGCCCGGATCGCGAACTCGAACGCGGCCAGGTCCGGGTACTCACGCATCAATTGGCCACATTCGTCGAGCACCGCTTCGATTCGATCGACAATGTCGCCGGCACCTTCCGCGGCCCGTCGTAGCCGGGGCATAGCCGTGTCGGTTCTGGACGCGATCGTGGCCTTGATCAGTTCGGACTTGGTCGGAAAGTAGTTGTACAAGCTGGCACTGGTCACATTGGCCATGCGGGCGATCTCACGGATCGTCGCCTTCGCGTAGCCGACCTCGGCCACACATTTCATGGTCGCGACGATGATGCGCCGGCGGGTCTCTTCGCCGCTGGCGCCGACGGGGCGGCCCAACTGGGTCCTCGCACGCATAGTTGCCACCCTTCGACCGCGGGCGCAGTACCGACATGGTCGAATATATGTGACCAGCAGCTCAATCCCGGAGGTGAGCGGCCGTGAGCCTCGCGTTGGGGGAATTCTCGCGCGGAATCGACTTGGCCGGCGTGTTCGTCAACGCGGTGCTGGGCGGCGTTGTCGCTCGTGAATTCCGTATGGACCCTGTGGGATTCGTTGCGCTCGCGATTTTGTCGGGCCTGGGCGGCGGCGTGATCCGCGATACCCTGTTGCAGCACGGGCCGCCGGTGGCATTGACGGACACGCTCTACGTGGTGGTTGCCCTGGTGGGAGCGGCGGTCGCGTTTTTGATACCGCTGCGGGCCCGACTGTGGTCGCTGACCTATCCGGTTGTCGATGCGCTGGCGTTGGGCACGTGGGCGGTGGCCGGCGCGGAGAAGACCTTGGCAGCCGGATTGAGTTGGCTCCCAGCGATTTTGCTCGGCACGGTCAGCGCCGTGGGCGGCGGGGCGCTGCGGGACCTGGCGGTGCACCGCACTCCGGCGATCTTCGGCGGCAACACTCTCTACGCGACGTGCGCGGTGGCGGCTAGCGGCACCGTGGTTGTGCTCTCCCGTTACGGTCTGGCACCGCAGGGCGAACTGGCGGGAATTGTGGTCGGTTCATGTCTGTGCCTGCTGGCCAGATGGCGCGGTTGGCGCCTCGGTGAGAGCTCGCCCGCGGACTACTACCTGACGCGGCGAAAGCGGACGTGGCGCATTCGGAGCGGCACGCGAGTACGCCGCCCCGAAGACCCGTGACTCCGCTCGGCCGCCCGGTGGGCGCAAACGGTGAGCAGACCCGTCGGCGAATCATCACCGCCGCAATGCGCTGCGTGGCCGAAGTCGGCTACTCGCAGGCGACCATCCGCGAAATCGCGCGGGCTGCCGACATGACCAGTGGCAGCCTGTACCACTACTTTCCGAACAAGTCGGAACTGCTCCACGCGACCGGCGAGGAGATCGAGGAGATCGTCTTGCCGCGGCTTCGTGCGGCCGCTGCGCAGCACGACGACGTCGTCGACCGACTTGAAGCGGTGCTGGACGAGTCGACGCGGCTGATCCGCGACTACCCATACCTGACCGGTTTCTTGCGGGCGCTGCGCGCCGGCCGGGCACGGCGCGGTGTCCCGAGATCCCCCGGGTCCAAGGCGTTGCACGACGTGGTCTTCGAGATCGTCGACGATGCCCAGATGCGCGGGATACTGGCCCCCGAGGCCGACCCGCGCTCGACGGTGGAAGCGATCTGTGCGCTTACCCGGGGGCTGTCGGAGCAGGCGGACAGCCTGTCCCCGGAGACCTACCAGGCCACACTGAGCTCAGCCAAGGGACTGATCAGGGGAACGCTGTTCACTCAGCGCATCGCCCAGCGTCCATAGCGCCACCCCGATCAGCACCAGGTCCTTGAGTAGGAATTGGCCCGGCATTCCCGACAGCACGGGCAGGCCGGCGGCGTGGGTCGAGACCACGCCGGGAGTGGTGAACAAGAAGCTCAGCGTCCCCAGGAACAGCACCACCGCCAGCGCGCTTCCGGCCGCCGACACGCGTGGCCACACCGGGCGCAACGCAATGAGAAGGGCGGCAAGGAGTTCCATCGTTCCCAGCGCGCGAGCGACGGTGGTAACGCTGAATACGTCGTAAACCCAACTCATCAGCGGGCTGTGTTCGATGAGCACCCGGGATTCCATTTTCACGTACTTACCGAATCCGATCCAGGCCAAGACGACCACCAGGCCGTAACGACTGATCAAGTGGCCCAAGCGGGTCAGCGATTCCGGCAAGGTTTGCGTTGCTGCGGCGGTGCGGCTGGCGGTCATCGAGCGAAGTCTTTCGGTAGCCGGGGCTGATCTTCCGAAGGAGCCACGATTCACACCCCTATCGCGTTCAATCTTGCAGGCGCTCGAGTCCGGCAACGATGAGCTGCAATCCGAATACGAACTCCTCCGCCAATGGAACGGGAAGATCGTCGGCGACGGCGACCGTTGCGGGATACCGTGACGGATCAAGTTGGTGAAATGCGTTGGCAAGATCGGCATCCTGTTGGGTCCCGGCCGCCCCGGAATGTTGGATGGCAAAGCCGAGGACATAGCGGGCCAAGGTGGCGTAGGCGTGGGCGGCGATCGCCGGTGCAAAGCCATTTGCGAGCAGGACCGACAGACATAGCTCACGGTGGGCCATTGCGTGAGGCCCCATCGGTGTGTAGTCGATCAGCAGGGTAGCGACGTTGCCGTGTCGGCTGAGCGCGTCAAACATGTTCTCTGCGAACGAGATACAGGCCCTTTGCCAGGGGAGCCCGACAATCACGCGCGGGTCGGTCTCGACTTCTCCGAGGATGTGGTCGACCACCAGGGCTACCAATTCCGATCGGTTCGCGAAGTGGCGATAGAGCGTGGCGGTACCCGATTCCAGGCGCTGTGCCAGCGATCGCATCGATAGCGCATCGGCGCCCCGCTCGTCGAGGATTTCGACGGCCGCCGCGAGGATCCGCTCCAGTGGCAATGCGGGACGCCCGCGGGATCGGCCAGACGACGGGGAGTTGACATCGGTCACATCGCCCAACTTAAGGACTCCGGGGGCTTGACACCATCTATATTTATGGTCACACTGTATCCATTAATGATGAATGGGTCAACGCCCCTGACAGCAAAGATATTTCGCCATGATTCTCCCCCTGGCCGCAGAGCCCTACACGGCTCCAACGGATCGCGACATGCGCCCTTCCGAGCGGCGCGAGTTCGTGCGCACGCACCGCACCTGTGTATTCGGCTACCGCCGCCGCAACGACGGTCCCGGGATGTCGGTCGTCTACTACATCCCCACCGACACTGACGAGTTGCTGGTGTCGACGATGGAAGGTCGCGGCAAGGCCCGCGTCATCGGCCGCGACGGCAAGGTCAGCCTGTGCGTCCTCGACGAGCGCTGGCCGTTTACCTACCTGCAGGTGTACGCCGACGCCACGATCGAACGCGACCGTGAGCTGACGGTCGACGCCATGATGGCGGTCGCCGGTCGTATGTCGGGCCAACCACTGGGCGAGGAGGCACGTCCCTACGTGAAAGAGATGTCGGAGCGAGAGAACCGGGTGATCATCCGCTGTCGCCCCTACGCCACGTTCGGACAGCCACCGCGTCACTTGCACCGCAACGATCAGGCCGAAGAATTGACTCACTGGGTCTCGGGCATGGTCGCGTGGGGCGCGGACGATCCGATCTGACCTACGTCGCGGCGTAGCGATCGCTCAGTCTGGCCAGCGTCGACTCAATGCCGGCCGCATTGGCTTTCGCGAAACCCATCCGCTCGTAGTACTTCAGTTTCTTCTTCCAGGTACCCGCGTCGCGGTAGTCGAACGTTTCGGTGACCCGGGTCAGGGTCGGTGAGAGCGACTCGAATTTCCAGCGCCAGCGGTGACCCAGCGGATGGCGCCATTCGATCAATTCATGCGGTGTCAGCGCGGTCACCGTGCTGGTGATGCGGTACGGCAGGCCCAGCATCTTCATGCTCGTCGAAAACTTCGACCCCACAACCAGTGCGTCGGGCACTTTGATGTTGCCCACAACGGTGCCCGATCCGTCCAGTTCATGGTGACGCCGAGGGTCCGCAACGAGGTCGTAGAGTTCCGCGGCCGGCGCGGCCACGTCAACCGACCGGCTTACCTGATGGGGCCCCGCGTCGACAATGACGACAGTCATGATGTCTCCTTCCACCTACCGGGCAGCGTAGACCCGGCTAGTCCTGCGGTTCCGAAATGTTCGGATCCCAGAC
>DASYJS010000129.1:0-8921 GCA_035996225.1 Mycobacterium sp.
CGTCGCGGATCTGGCGGATCCGCATGCCACCGCGCAGGAAACGGTGATCCGCGTCGAAGCGGCATCGGTCAACCCCTCCGACGTGAAAAACGTTGCCGGCCAGATGGACTGGACCGTGTTGCCGCGCACGCCGGGACGCGACTTCGCCGGCGTGGTCGTCGGCGGGCCACCCGAATGGGAAGGCGCCAAAGTGTGGGGCACCGGCGGCGACGTCGGGTTCACTCGCGACGGCTCCCACGCGGAGCTGATCTCGGTGCCGATCGAAGCGCTGGCCCGTAAGCCCGAGCGGCTGAGCTTTGACGAGGCCTCCACCGTCGGCGTCAACTTCGTCGTCGGCTGGCACGGCGCGGTCGAGACCGCCCAACTAAAAGCCGGAGAAACGATCGCCATCTTCGGCGTCTCTGGGGGAGTGGGCGGCGCCGTCGCGCAGATCGCGCACGCGCTGGGCGCCACGGTCATCGGCGTGGATCGTCGCAAACCCGGCCCGGAAACACCCGCCGCCAATGTCATCGACGATTTCGTCGTCTTCGATCCCGACGCCGACGTTGCTGCCGAAATCAAACGAGCCAACAAAGGCAAGGGTGTCGACGTTGTGTACGACGCGGTCGGCGGGGTCACCACAAAAGCCGCGCTTACCTCGCTCGCCCACCGCGGCAGACTGGTCGTCATTAGCGCAATCGGTTCGTCAAAGGTCGAGATCGATCTAAAAGACCTGTACCACAACGAAACCCGGATCCTGGGCGCCGACAGCGGCAGACTCAGCGTCGTCGACTCCGCGCGACTATTGCAGAAGATGTTGCCCTACTTCGAATCCGGAGAGTTCCGGCCACTTTTCATCGCCGCCCGGTATCCCCTGGACCAGAGCGCAGCCGCATATGACGCGGTCGCCGGCCACCTCGCCGGCCGCGTCGTGATCAACCCCTGAATCCTCAAGAGAGGCAAAGGCCATGTCGAGCAACCTGACCGAGCAAACCATTACCGACGTCGTGCAACGGACTTTCGACACATCCACCGACGAGCGTTTCCAGCAATTGATGGTCAGCCTGGTGCAGCACATTCACGACTTCGCCCGCGAGGTGCGGCTGACCGGAGACGAGTGGTTCACCGCGATGGACTTCATCGAACGGCTCGGCAAAATCTCCAGCCCGACGCGCCAGGAAGTGGTGCTGGCTTCCGACATCCTCGGTCTGTCCATGCTGCTGGACACGATGAACGCAAACCCCGGGGGATCAGCCACCGACTCCGCCCTGCTCGGCCCGTTCTACGCCGAAGGCCGCCCGACGGCGAACAACGGAGACGACATCTCCAATGGCGTTGCGGGCACACCGATGTTCGTCACCGGCCGAGTCGTCAACGAGCAGGGCGAACCGATCGCCGGCGCCCACGTCGACACCTGGCACAGCGACGGTGAGGGGTTTTACGACGTTCAGCAGACCGAGCAGCTGGACAACGAGTTCGCGATGCGCGTGCTGCTGACCACCGACGAGGACGGACGGTTCTGGTATCGCTCCATCACACCCCGCTATTACCCGGTGCCCACCGACGGCCCATGCGGGGAGATCATGCGCGCGGCAAATCGATCCATCATGCGACCACAACACGTGCACTTCTGGTTCCACGCCGACGGTTACCACTCACTGATCACCCAGCTGTTCCTCAAAGACGATCCCTATATCGGGCGCGACGCGGTGTTCGCGGACCAGACCTCGCTGCAGGCCGACTTCGTGCGCCACGAGCCGGGCATCGCGCCGGACGGAACCAACGTCGACGAACCCTTCGTCACGCTGGACTGGACGTTCACGCTCGTCGCCGAGTGAAAGGATTACGATCATGACACGCATCGCGCTCGCCGACCTCGAACAGCAGCCCGACTCAATTCGCGAGTGGGCAGCCCATCGCGGCAACCTCAACGTCTTCCGGCTACTGGCCAACGCGCCCAACGTGTTTCCCGGATGGTCGCAAATGGTCGACGAGCTATACGCCAGCCCGACGTTCAGCGCGCGCATGCGGGAAGTGATCGTCCTGCGAGTGGCCCACCTGCAGGGCTCACCCTACGAGCTTGCCCAGCACCTACCGCTGGGCCGCGCGGCCGGGCTCACCGAGCAACAGCTCGACGCCCTCGCCAACGGCGATCTCGACGGAGCCGGCTTCAGCCCAGGCGAACACCTGGCCCTCGACGTCATCACCGAGTTGTGCACCACCCACCACCTCCGCGACGAGTCCTTCGCCACCGCTCGGGCCGTCTTCGGCGACGCGGCGCTCACCGAATTGCTGATGATCGTCAGCTGCTACTACGGGCTGGCATTGGTGCTCAACGCGGCCGATTTGGACACCGACACCACAGCCCGGTTCCAGGCCTAGAGGAGAAGCCCAATGACTCGGATCCCGTACCGTCGGCCCGAAGAGATGACCGAGCAGGCCCGCGAATTGACCGCGGAGCGCGGCAATCTCAACGTCTACCGCACGCTGGCCAACGCCGAGAACGCATTCACCGGCTGGATGCTGGCCGGCCGCGACATCCTGACCAGTCCGGTGCTGTCGCGGCGGCTGCGCGAACTGGTGACCCTGCGCACCGCCTACCTGATGGACAGCGCCTATGAGCTCGGCCAGCACCGAGACATCGCGCGCACGGCCGGTGTCAGCGCCGACGAGATCACCGCCGTGACCACCGACTCCGACTGGCAGACCGGCTATTTCGACTCGACCGAACTCGCGGTCCTGCACTTGACCACCGAGCTTCTGACAACACGCGACGTCGCGGCGCCGCTCTTCGATCAAGTACACGAGGCCCTGGGCGCGGAGGCCACCGTGGAAGTACTGATGGTCATCGGCAGGTACGCCGGTCTGGCGTTGATGCTCAATGCGCTCGACGTCGACCTCGACGAAACCGCGCGGCTACCGACGATCCCAGGCGACACCCGGAGTTAATTTCGCACAGGTCTCACGACGCGGTGCCGATTGGTCGTAACGTTACGACGTGGCCTCGCGGAAGCCCCCCTCGACGCGTCTCACCGCTGACGACTGGTTACAGGCCGGGTACAGCCTGCTCGCCGAGGAGGGGGCGCGCGCACTGAAGGTCGAACGGCTCTGCCGACAGGTGGGTGCCACCCGCGGTAGCTTCTACTGGCACTTCGAGGACATGGACGGCTACCGCGCCGCGCTGGTCGAATCGTGGAATACGTTCCGGGATCAGGATCGGCAATCCTTGGCCGAGATCGACGCACTGCCGCCCCGGGAACGGCTGTCCGCCATGATGATTGCCTTGGTTAGGCCGCAACACTGGATTCTCGAGCGGGCGATGCGGGAGTGGGCCCGCACCGACGAGGCCGCCGCCGCCAACGTCCGCGACGCGGACCGACGCCTGCTTCGTTCCGTGGCAAAGGCCTACGGCGACTGCGGTTTCAGTCCCGATGACGCCAAGTTGCGCGCGGAGTTGACCTTCGCGGCCGGAATCGGACTACTGCACCTCACCGGCTCGCCCGGCCAGGCGCAGAAGGCAGCCCAACACGAGCGCTTTCTAGACCTCATGCTCGCCGATCCGAAGTAGGCAATCACACCATCGCGATCGGCGAGATCTTTGCTCCAATCGCCAACGCTCCGGCTAACTCTCGGCTCACGTCGTAGTCGAACACCACATGGGCCGCGGCGATGTCGACATCGCGCTTGGCGCGTTGCAACGGGCTCGACAAGAAGTGTGCGCTGGCACCGGCGGCCTCCATGAGATCGGCGATGATCGCCCGGCACTCGTGCACGGTGTATGCGGCCGCTAGCCGTGCGTTGGCCCGTACCGATCGCCGAACGCGTTCACCACTGACGACGAGTTCGTCGATCCCGTCGGCGGTCTCGGCGATCAGCGCACGCAGCGCGCGCAGCCGCACCGTCGCATCGCCGAGCCTGATCTGCGCGGCGGGCTGATCCTTCTGCGCGACACCGCTATACGCGAGGACCCGGCCGCCGAGCCGTTCCGCGAAGAGCTCGGTCACCCGTTCGGCAGCGCCGAGCACCGGCATTGAGGCGGTCAGCGCCAGAGCGGGCACCAGGGGCCACCGGTACGTGGACACCCCATGGGCAGCCGCTCCCGGTGCGGTACCGCCATAGATATCGGCCACGCTGGCGATGCGGTGTTCGGGCACGAAGACGTCGGTGACGAGGACATCGTGGGAGCCGGTTCCTCGCATGCCCGCGGTGTGCCACACGTCGTCGACCTCGACCTGGTCGGCCGGCACCACCACGAGCGCCGGGACGATGCCATCCTGTCGTTCGATCAGCGCGCCCACGATCAGCCAATCGGCATCCATCGCGCCCGTCGCCCACGACCACCTGCCGGTCAGGCGCACACCACCATCGGCCGGACTGCCATGTCCGGTCGGGGCCAGCGGAGCCGGCGCCAGCACCGGGCCGGAGGCGAAGACTTCCTCCTGAACCCGCGGATCGAACAACGACAGCATCCAGTTGTGCAGCGCGTAGAACCCCAACGTCCACGCACTCGACGCGCAGCCATGCGCCATCCGCCGAATCGGTTCCAGCAGTTCGGGAAACGACGCTTGGATACCTCCGAACCGGGCCGGCAGCAACAGCCGGAACAGGTCCGTCTGCCTGAACTCGCTGACCGTCGCCGCGGGTAGCCGGCGCAGCCGCTCGGTCTCCTCGGCGCGCTGCGCTAACTGCGCGACGAATTCATCGGTGATTCCATGCAGCGAGCGGCTAGCAACCGCAGACATGCGGTCACCGTAACATACTATTTAGTATGTAAAAGGTCCCGTCGGCGATCGGCGGGCTAGTTGCCGAAGCCGGCGGGGTTGGGTGAGCGAACGACTGAGGCCGGTCCGGCGGGGCTTGCGTTGATCTGGCCGGCGGCGAAGGACGCGCCTTTGTCGATCCAGCTGCCGTCGTCGGCATAGGTGTTGTGGGCGGAGAAGTTCATGCCGTCCGAGCAGACCGGGTCGTCGGTGGCGCAGACTTTGATGGTCTTGGCCGCATAGGTCGGTCCGATGACCACCGGCGGCTGGCCCAGGAAGTTCATCGCCCGCACGTTGGGCATGCCGAAGAGCACCACCGCGGCGACGTGGTCGGCGACCTCTGGTGCCAGTGGCTTGGGCACGGTCGCGGGATCAACCCCATCAGGTACCGCGGCCGAGGTGACAAAGCCCATCACGGCTGCGCCCTGGGAGAAGCCGCCGAGCACCATCTTGGTCTTGGGGCAGCTGCCGGCCATCGACACGATGTGCGCAGTCGCGTCGCGAATGCCGTCGACCCCTGTTTCCCATTCATTGCTGGCGGGGTAGTTGACCGCGTAGACGTCGACGGACTTTCCGACCTCGCGCCCACGCAGGTTGTCGACGAAGGCTTGTCCGGTCGGGCCGACACCCGGATCCTCACCAGTGCCGCGGGCGAACACCACTTGAGCGTCCGGGCACGGCTCGGCCGAAGCCGTCGGGGCAGGGGAGACAAGGAGAGAAGTACCAAGGCCCAAGGCGGCTACCGCCGCGGGACCAACAAGGCGAATGACGTGACCGGTGATCATGTCGCAATTAATGCCCATCGAAGCCCATCCCAAACTTATGAGTTCCTAGATCAGTTCACCACCGTTGCCCCAGACCACAAAATCGACACGCAGACGATCAAAGTGATCTTATTTGGCCTGTAGCCCCGGTCAATACCGAACGTTCGCTGGCCGGTCCCGACGTCGTGCCATTGCAAATCAATCGGCTTGATCCAGAGGATAGCAGGGTGATTGTTACCATCGCGCGGTGAGCGATCCGTCTGTGCCACTTGGGCGGCGCGGCCGGCCGAAATCTCTTTCTAGACGCGAAGTCTTGAAACGTGCCGCTGTCGCGCCAGTGCTTCTGGGTATGACAACGCTTGATGTCGCGCGCGCGTCTGCCGGCCCCGCCGGAACATCCGTCTTCCTCGACGCGGGCCACAACGCCGTCAATGACGCTTCGATAAACCAGCAAGTTCCGAATGGTCGGGGCGGCACGAAACCGTGCCAAACCTCGGGCGCCGCCACCAATAGCGGCTATCCGGAGCATGCGTTCAATTGGGCCGTCGTCGGACTCGTCAACGAATCGCTGCGACAAATGGGCGTGAACACCGCGCTGTCTCGCGACAACGACAACTCTGTTGGACCGTGTATCGACCAGCGTGCTGCGCAGGCCAATGCGATGCACCCAGATGCGATCGTGAGCATTCACGCTGACGGTGGCCCTGCGTCCGGCAGTGGATTTCACGTCAACTACTCGAGCCCGCCGTTGAACGACGTCCAGGCCGGCCCGGCCGTGCAACTGGCGCACACGATGCGTGACGCCCTGGTCCAGGCGGGATTTCGCCCGTCCACCTACCTCGGGTCGGACGGCCTCTACGGCCGCGACGACCTTGCCGGCCTGAACCTGGCCCAGTACCCGGCGGTCCTCGTCGAGCTGGGCAACATGAAGAACGCGGACGATGCCGCGCGGATGGAAAGCGCGGACGGCCGGGCGACGTACGCCGCAGCCGTCACGCAGGGGATCGTCGCGTTTCTGAATGCGAAAGCGCCGACCGGCTAGCGGACCGTGGAGTTTTGGTCTGGGACAGCTTCTTTCGTTCGACCGACTCGACTAGACCAGCTGCGCGAGCGTCGCCATGACGATCAGCAGCAACGTGGCTATCCCGACGATGAACACCTGGCGACGGGGAGTGATTCGCGCCGGCAGTGGTCGCTGCTGCAGTGTTTGTTGTCGCTTAAACGCGATCAAGTAGGTGCACAACGCCGCGGCGAGAGCCAGGATCGCCGGGATCAGCGGCGCCAACCCGTTCGCGCCGTGCATTTCTTTGATGGCCAACAGCACGCCGTTGGCCAGGAACGCAAACGACGTCCGGGTCCAGGCCAGCGTCGTGCGTTCGGCCTGCGACCCGCGACCCCGATTGCCGGCCGCCACCTGGGTCAACCAGAGACCACCTTGAGAATGACCAACCCGAGCGCGATGAGCCCGACCAGGCCGAGTCCGACCGCGAGGTAGACCGGTGAGGGGTGACGGGGCAACGGCTCGTCGCGGCGCATGGCGTGATCGGCTTGATGCCAGCGCAGCAGTCCCATCCCGCTGGTGAGGATCGCCAGCACCGCGAGACCCACACCGAGCAGCCGGCGGGCGCCGGGCACCGCCATCTCGGGAACGAGCTGTTCCAGGGCGACCGCCGCCGCGAGCAGCCCCAGCGCGGTGCGCTGCCAGGCCAGAAAGGTCCGCTCGTTCGCCATGGTGAAGCGGTAGTCGGGTTCGCGCTCTTCGGCGCTGACGGCGCGACGTTCGCCGGTCGGTGTGATGGTGCTGTCGGGCACGAGTACCTCGCAGGGCGTATGCGAACAATAATTTAGATAGCCCTGATTTTAACTCACCGCGTGGCACCAGCACGCCGCGGCCCGGAGCATGGCGGCATGATGAAGCCTGTGGTTAAGGCGTTGTTATTCGATGTGCAGGGCACCGCGACCGATTTCCATTCGACTGTCTGCGGCGAGGCGCAACGGATCAGCGCCGGACGCCACACGGGTGTCGATTGGCCCGACCTGGTCCGGCGTTGGCGCGCGGGTTACTTCGCGGCGCTGGAGGCTGCGCGCAGCCACCACGACGGATGGGTTTCGGTGCACTCGGTGTATCGCGACGCACTGGAAACCGTCTTGCGCGAGTCCGGTATCACGGACTTTTCGGATGCCGAGCGCGAGGAGCTCACCCTGGCCTGGCAACGACTCGAGCCCTGGCCGGATGTGGCACCTGGGCTCTCCTGGCTGAAGAGCGAGTTCACCTTGGCGACACTGTCGAACGCCGACGTGTCCACGGTCATCAACATCTCCAAGCGAGCGCGGTTGCCCTGGGATGCGATCTTCGCCGCGGAGATGGCCGGGGTTTTCAAGCCCGACCCGGCGATCTATCAGATGGCCGCGACCTACCTGGGCCTGGATCCCGCCGAGATCATGATGGTGGCAAGCCACAAGTACGACATCCGCGCGGCAGCCGGCTTCGGCTTTCGCACGGCCTTCGTCGCGCGTCCGCTGGAATTCGGGGCCGACGGTGAAGCCGACGTCGCCTATTCCGACGAGTTCGACATCAACGCGTCCGACTTCCTCGACCTTGCCGATCAGCTGGGCGCCCGGTGGCCGTCTTAAAGCGCCGCATCAGCGACGCACGGACCCGGTCAGCGGTTGACCATTGGCGGCTTGCAGCAGGCAGATCAGGGTGCTCGGGGTCGGATCGGCGCCGGTCCGATCCTGATTAGAGTCGATGAGATACGTGATCGAAAACGCGCTGCCGTCCAGCGGCTTGCCGGTGTAGGGAGCAAATCCGGCAGCGCAGTCCCGATTGGCGACGTTGGAGATGGCGGTGTCCACGGCCATCGGCGCGCGCAGGTAGACCTCGGCCAAATGCGCTGTGGTGCAATCGATAACGGTGACTGTCACCCGGCTGAGATCGGCCGGCGGAAGGTCGGCGACGCAATCGCCGACTTGAAGGCTGATCCACTTCTCGGTGTGTGAGCCAAGTGGTGCCACGCTGGCTTTGACGGCCGCAGTGGGCGGTGACGGTTTCGCCGTCGTCGCCGAGCTGGCATGGACGCCGTTCGTGGCGCAGGCGCCCAGCAATGCGACTGCGGTGAGGCCGCACACCGCGTGAAGGCGTCGCGTCCGCATGGCAACCTCCTTGATCCCTCGCTTAGCGGTGGAGTTTAGGCATCCCGTGGGCCTGTCAGGAGCGAATCCGCAGAAGTCGCCGTGCTTTTAGCCCGCTGCGGTGAACGCCGGCGGCACGGTATTGGTCAGCGCCGGGTCCGGCTTTTCCGATGCCATCGACAGCAGCCCCCGCACACAGCGCGCGGCCAGCAACCAGTTCGACGGCTTCTTCATGTCCAGCCCGCCCAGCAGCTGTTTGATCATGGTCAGCGTGTCGAAGTAAATG
>DASYJS010000130.1:0-21112 GCA_035996225.1 Mycobacterium sp.
GCCAGCTTGGATCGGCTGGGGCTGGATTATCTCGACCTGTACCTGATCCTCTGGCCCGCGCCGACCCTGGGCAAGTTCGTGGAAAGTTTCGAGGGGATGATCCAATCCAAAGAACAGGGTCATGTCCGCTCGATCGGGGTATCGAACTTCACCGAGGACCATCTGTCGCTGGTCATCGAGCAAACATCCGAGGTGCCGGCCGTCAACCAGATCGAACTGCACCCGCGCCTGAACCAGGCCGACCTGCGTGAGACCCATGCCGAACACGACGTCGTCACCCAGGCCTATAGCCCGCTGGGGGTCGGCAGGTTGATCGACGAACCCATCGTCACGTCGATCGCCGCCGAGTACGGTCGTTCGCCCGCCCAGGTATTGGTCCGCTGGAACCTGCAATTGAACAACGTTGTCGTCTCGCGGTCCTCCAAGCCCGAGCGCGTTGCCGAGAACCTCGACGTCTTCGACTTCACGCTGGAACTCGAACACATGGCGGCCATCGATGCGCTGCATGACGGCACCCGGGTGCTGCACGATCCGATGACCTTCACGGGGACCTGACAACCCCCGGGGCGTGGCCTCAGAATTCGCCTAGGTAGAAGCGCGCGCCCTGATCGTCGGTGCACTCGGCGGTCACGCCGTAGGGCTGGCGGGCCGGTTCGGCCAGCACGGTGCCGCCGGCTTCGCGGACCCGCGCGACCGCCACATCGATATCGGCCACCGTCCACATCGGCACGGTGGTGGGACGCTCGCTGCCACCAGCGGCGCCGGCCATCGGATGCGTGCCCACCACCTGCCAGCCGTCGGTGACCCGGCCGGGCTCGAAGGTCCACCGCAGTAAGCGGCCATAGAAATCGCGGAACCCGGCCGAATCCGGCACCTGGTAGGTGACGTAGGACAGCTCGCCGGGCCCGGAGCCGTTGAGTCCCGGGCGTTTTCGGCCGGCGGTGGGCTGGTGAACCGCGAATGGCGCGCCCTGGGTGTCGGTGGCGTCGAGCAGGACACCGTAGTCGGTCTGCCGGATTTCGCCCGGGATACCGCCCGCCTCGGCTATCGCGGCGCGAGCCGCCCCTACGTCATCGACGGCATAGCAGCAGAACAACGTGGAGGGTTCATCGGTGGCGAAAATGCCGGTCGGCAGGTCGGTATTCGTCACTCGATGCGACCCGGGGTCATATGTCCAGCCCAGGACATGTCCGTAGAAGGCGGCCGCGCGGTCGGCGTCCGGAGTCCACACCGAGACGAATCCGATGTCGCCGTGCGCAATGCCGGCGGCGGGCACAGTCGTCGGCCCGGACAGCATCCAGCGGTGACCGAACGGGTCGATGATGGTCGCGTTACGCGTTTCGTAGTTCTCGTAGATCCCCCGCTCGACGGTGGCCCCGTGCTCACGTGCCTGTTGCAGGGCGGCATCGGTGTCACCGACATGCAACATCAGGCTGACCGAAACAGCTTTTGGTGTAGGCGCTTTCAGGCCGAGCTCTGGATATTCGTCGGCCAGATATAACACGCCACCATCGATTGCGATCTCGGCATGCCCAATTCGACCGTCCTCCATCACGATTGGATCACCGACTACCACGGCGCCGAAGGCGTCGGCGTACCAGGCGATGGCGGCGCGGGCGTTCGCCACGCTCAGGTAGGGCAGTGCCGCTGGGCGCGGTGTGCGTGGCGCAACGGGTTCGGCCAGTTCGGCGATGGCGCTGGTGGTGCCGCTCATGACAACTCCTTCCGGTAGGGAAAGTGCGGATTCCAGTTGCCGGCGCAGCCGCCCGGCGAAATCCGGATCGGGTTGAACCGGAAGGTCATCGGTGTGCAGCACGTCCAGCGGGTCTTGCAGAGGATCCCAGTGGTCTCGCTGATTCATGACATGCCTCCTTCCGGATATTGCTTTTTGAATGCGCGGCGCGCCCGGACCAGTAGTGCTTCGGTGGCATGCACCGTGCGCCCGATCAGCTCGGCGCATTCACCAACGCTGCAGTCGTCCATATAACGCAGCACCAACACCGTGCGGTGCGGCTCGGCCAGCCGGGCCAGCACGGCTTCGGCAACCATGCGATCCAGCTCGGCGTCCCAGTCGTCGGTCGTCTCCACGGGTTCCGGCGGCTCGGCCACCGGCACGGAGAGCCGGTCCTGACCGCGCCGATAGTGGTCGGCTAGCTTGTGTCGCGCCACCCCGAGCAGCCACGGTATCGAGATGGGCGGCGGCTCGACCTTGCGTGCGGCGTCCATCGCCGCCAGGAAGGTCTCCGACGTCAGATCCTCCGCCGCCCCACGATCGCCGCAGCGCCGGACGAAGTACCCGTAAACCACGGGTAACGCCTCGTCGTAGAGCGCCAAAAGCGTGCGTCGTGCGCCGGATTGGTGGTCCGCTTCGGCGCTCACACCCTTATCGTCGCCGTGACAACGCCAACTCCGACGGGTTGTGCACGAAAAATTTCGCCGAGTGCGCTTATTGCCAGTTCACGGGTGGGCCGTGTGGATGGCATTCACCCAGAACCACCGGGTGGCCGCCCGGCCACCGACGAGCGCGTACCAAGAACTTGAGCGCACTGCCGGGCCCCGAGCGCGCCGGCTCCATCGTGAGGTGGGCGAACGGTGACCGGGCATCGGCCTGTGCGCCCAGCGCATTGACTCCGTCGCGCACGGCCGCGCGTTCGTCCTGGGACAAGTACTGCCAGGTGATCGAATGCCACAGCACGGTCAATGAGCCGTCGGCCAGAGTCAGGCCGGCGACCGCGTCGGCGGCGGTCCGTCGCACCAGCTGCGCCGGCATCTTCCGGGCAACCGCGATGGCCCCCCGCAACCGCTGCAGCCGGGCGGCCTGGTCGGGCCAGACGTAGCTCAACGCGGTCATTTCCCCGTCGGCGCCGGTGACGCCCGTGACGTCTATGGGCGCGATGTCGTAGCCCTGCCGTTCGACGATCTGCACCGAGGCGCTCGGCGGCAATCGACCATGCCACGCGTCGTCGATGATCACCGGCGAGTCGATCGGTCCCCAGTGTCCGCCGCCATAGCGGTAGTGGTACTGGTCGGCCCGCAGGTTCAGTCCGGCGCTGGAGCCGACCTCGAAAAGCCGTATCGGGAAGGCGGTTTCGCGATTGACGTGCAGCAAGGCACCGATCAGCGCGGCGGATCGGCCCACCTCGTTGGTTTGCGGCGGCTGGCCGAGCGCCGCGCGCAGCGCGTCGGCATGGTCGGCCGCGACGATCTTGATCTCGGGCCACGCGCTGCCGGCGTCCCAGGTGCCGCCGGTGCTCGGATACCAGCGGCGCAATGCCGGCGCCCGGCCGTCGAGCACCAACCGGTGCAAGCCACCCAGCAGCCGCAGCGGCACCGCCTCGCGCGACGGGTCGTCTTCGTGACCGGACAGGATCGCCGCGAAGACGCCGCCGGCTTCCACGTCGCAGGCCACCAGCTCGAAGAGCTCGTCGTACATCGTGGAGCCCGACGCGCCACAGAACCGCCCCTGCGACCGAAGGGTGTGCAGCAGGTGCTCGTTGGTGGCGTTTATGGTTTCAGCCTGTCCAGCCCGGCGCCGACGACGTCGAAGGCGTTGCCGAGTGCCACCGGCAACGGGACGGATTCGTCACCCAGCCATTGTTCGTAGGCCGAGAGCGCGACCCCGAGCAGTGTCCATGCGACGGTCCGGGGCAGCAGGTCGGTCGTCTTGGCACCGGAACGCCGGGCGACGAACTCCGCGATCACCTCACGCCAGCCGGCATACATCGTCATCGAATATGCCTGCAGTTCCGCGGTCTGCAGGATGACCCGCATCCGCTCGCGGTGGCGGACGGTCTCGGAGTCGTCAAAGGTGTTGAACGCCAACAGTGCCGCCCGCAGCGCCTCACCCAGCGGAACCCGCGGGCCGACCGTGTCGAGCAGTTCCCGAAGGTGCCCGAGGTGGATGTCGAACTCGCCCCAGAGGATGGCGTTCTTGGACGCGTAGTAGCGGAACAGCGTGCGGCGCGAGATCCCGGCAGCCTGCGCGACATCGTCGACGCTCACCTCGTCGAATCCCCGCGCGGCGAACAACTCGATGGCGACGTCGGTGATGTCGTGCGGCGTCGTCGAGCGGCGCCGGCCCACTCGCGACTGCGCAAGCATCAGACCCGCCCTTCCGTTTCGGCACTCGATGCCATATTCTGACGATTCTGGCAAGATCGACCTTCGTTGTCGAGACCCGTAGGAGAGGTAATTCATATGGACCGCGAGACCGAAACCGACACCGAGCTCGTCACCGAGACGTTGGTTGAAGAGGTGTCCATCGACGGAATGTGCGGGGTCTACTGACCGTGTCCGCGCCGGCGAGGGCTGGACAGGCGGGAAGCCGGTTCGACCCTGACCGCGGTTGGCGATTGCACCCGCAGGTCGCGGTTCGACCGGAACCGTTTGGCGCACTGCTCTATCACTTCGGCACCCGCAAGTTGTCTTTTCTGAAGAACCGCACCATCCTTGCGGTGGTGCGGTCGCTCGACGACCATCCCGACGTCCGGTCGGCCTTGCGTGCCGCGGATGTCGACGACTCCGAGCAGGGGCCTTACCTGCACGCGTTGGGTGTGCTGGTCGATTCCCAGATGCTGGTGCCCCAGGAGGACCATCAATGACAACAGCCGCCGTACCCCGGCTGATCGAGCAATTCGAGCATGGGTTGGACGCGCCCATCTGCCTGACGTGGGAGCTCACGTACGCCTGCAACCTGGCCTGCGTGCACTGCCTTTCCTCGTCGGGTAAGCGCGACCCACGAGAGCTGTCCACCCGCCAATGCATGGACATCATCGACGAGCTGGAACGCATGCAGGTGTTCTACGTCAACATCGGCGGCGGGGAACCCACTGTGCGCCCGGACTTTTGGGAGCTGGTCGACTACGCGACCGCGCACCACGTCGGTGTGAAGTTCTCGACCAACGGGGTCCGCATCACGCCGGAGGTCGCCGCGCGACTGGCGGCCAGCGACTACGTGGATGTCCAGATCTCGCTGGACGGCGCCACCGCCGAGGTCAACGACGCCGTCCGCGGGCCCGGATCATTCGCCATGGCGGTACGCGCGCTGGAAAACCTGGCCGCGGCCGGCTTCTCCGACGCCAAGATCTCCGTCGTGGTCACCCGGCACAACGTCGACCAGCTCGACGAATTCGCCGCTCTGGCAAGCCGTTACGGCGCCACGCTGCGAATCACCCGGCTACGGCCGTCGGGACGTGGCGCCGACGTCTGGGAAGATCTGCACCCCACCGCGGCCCAGCAAGTGCAGCTCTACGACTGGCTGGTCGCCAAGGGGGACGGGGTGCTCACCGGCGATTCCTTCTTCCATCTGGCGCCACTGGGCCAGTCGGGCGCCCTGGCGGGTCTGAACATGTGCGGCGCCGGCCGGGTGGTGTGCCTGATCGACCCGGTGGGCGACGTGTACGCCTGCCCGTTTGCCATCCACGACCGGTTCTTGGCCGGAAACGTGTTGTCTGACGCTGGTTTTGACAACGTTTGGAAGAATGCCCCCCTGTTCCGCGAGCTGCGCGAGCCGCAGTCGGCGGGCGCCTGTGGCAGTTGCGGCCATTACGACAGCTGCCGCGGCGGCTGCATGGCGGCCAAATTCTTTACCGGCCTGCCGATGGATGGGCCGGATCCGGAATGCGTCCAGGGGCACAGTGCGTCGGCACTGGCCCGCGACCGGGAGACCCCGCGCCCGCGCGCCGACCACTCGCGTGGACAACGGGTGCGTCAGCCCGTGCCGCTGACCCTGACCCTGCGACCGCCGCAGCAACCACCGGCGCGGCTGTGTAACGAAAGTCCGGTCTAGGCGTGGCTGACGAATGGTTTGAAACGGTTGCCATCGCCCAGCAGCGCGCGAAGCGCCGCTTGCCGAAATCCGTTTATTCAGCACTGGTTGGGGCCAGTGAAAAGGGAATCACGGTCTCCGACAACGTCGATGCTTTCGGTGAGCTCGGTTTCGCGCCGCATGTCGTAGGTGCACAGGAAAAGCGCGACTTGTCGACTACCGTGATGGGACAAGATATCTCCATGCCGGTGTTGATTTCGCCGACCGGGGTCCAAGCGGTCGATCCCGATGGTGAGGTCGCCGTCGCGCGGGCCGCTGCGGCACGGGGAACGGCGATGGGTCTGTCTTCGTTCGCCAGCAAGCCGATCGAGGAAGTCGTCGCCGCAAACCCCAAGCTGTTCTTCCAGGTGTACTGGCTGGGCGGGCGCGACGCGATCGCCGAGCGGGTGGAGCGGGCGCGTCAGGCCGGCGCGGTCGGTTTGATCGTCACCACCGACTGGTCTTTCTCACACGGACGCGACTGGGGCAGCCCCAAGATCCCCGAAGCGATGAACCTGCGGACCATCCTGCGGCTGTCCCCGGAGGCGGCCTTCAAGCCCCGGTGGTTGTGGAAATTCGGCAAGACCCTGCGGCCACCGGACCTGCGGGTGCCGAACCAGGGCCGCCGCGGCGAGGCGGGCCCGCCCTTCTTCGCTGCGTACGGGGAGTGGATGGGCACACCTCCGCCGACCTGGGAAGACATCGCGTGGCTGCGTGAGTTGTGGGGCGGGCCGTTCATGCTCAAGGGTGTCATGCGCGTCGATGATGCGAAAAGAGCTGTGGATGCCGGTGTTTCGGCGATATCTGTGTCGAACCACGGCGGCAACAACCTGGACGGGACGCCCGCGTCAATCCGCGCGCTGCCCGCGGTGGTGGGCGCGGTGGGCGACCAGATCGAGGTGTTGCTGGACGGCGGCGTCCGGCGGGGGAGCGACGTCGTGAAGGCGGTGGCGTTGGGAGCGCGGGCGGTGATGATCGGCCGTGCCTATCTCTGGGGCCTGGCCGCAGGTGGACAAAGCGGCGTCGAAAACGTGCTCGACATCCTGCGCGGGGGTATCGACTCGGCGCTCATGGGGCTGGGGCACGCCTCGGTCCACGACCTGAGCCCTGACGACATTCTGGTGCCGGACGGCTTCACCCGGGCGCTGGGCGTTCCCCCGGTCGGGCAGGCTTAACCCAATGATCTCGGCGGCGCCCGCATGAATCAGGGTTAAGTTGGGCGGCTTTGCCTGATATTGGACTGGAGGGCCGTCACGGTCCTTGCCGCGGTACCACCCAAATGGCGTGATGTGCCATTGCCAGCGAAAATCCACGTGTGCGAAAATCGTGATACGCGCGGGGCAACCGTGACGGACGAGCCGAATTTCGGCGCTTCGATGAACAGCCCAGAAAAAAAATAACTTTGAACGCACAACAATTGGTGCACGCCAGGTGAATTCGTCCTACCATCACCGAGTGCCCGTACTCGGCGAATTAGGAGCTGCGACGTCGAGCGAACTATTAAGCACTTCGCCGTCGATAATGGTCCCGCTGGGGTCGACTGAGCAACATGGTCCGCACCTGCCGTTGGACACCGACACCAGGATCGCGGCCGCAGTCGCCCGGGGGGCCGGGGCAAGCCTCGAGCAGCCGTGGTTGGTGGCGCCGGCCATCGCCTACGGCGCCAGCGGTGAGCACCAGAGTTTCCCCGGAACCATCTCCATCGGCACCGACGCCTTGACGATGCTGCTGGTCGAGTACGGTAGGTCGGCCGCCTGCTGGGCCCAGCGCCTGGTTTTCGTCAACGGCCACGGCGGCAATACGGAGGCGTTACACCGCGCGGTGACCACCCTTCGCGCCGAAGGTCGCGACATCGGGTGGTGCCCCTGCGCCATTGCCGGCGGCGACGCCCATGCCGGCCATACCGAAACATCGCTGTTGCTGCATATCTCGCCGTCCGATGTGCTGACCGAGCGGTGGCTGGCCGGGAACCGGGCGCCGTTGCCCGAGTTGCTCCCGACCCTGCGCACTAATGGAGTCGCGGCGGTCAGCCCGGTAGGCGTCTTGGGGGACCCGACCACGGCGACCGCGGCCGAGGGCAAGCGCATCTTCTCCGAGATGGTCGACGGGTGTGTGCGCCGGATCGTGCGTTGGTCGCCCGGCCCCGACGGGATGCTGACATGAGCGCGCCGGCGACGATGCAGAGCGATAGCGATGAGGAGGAGCGGCGCATATGACCGCGCCTCGATTGCCGGACGGGTTCGCCGTCCAGGTCGATCGCCGCGTGCGGGTGCTCGGCGACGGCTCGGCCCTGCTCGGCGGCTCACCGACCCGACTGCTCAAGCTGGGCCCCGCGGCCCAAGACATGCTCTCGGATGGCCGGCTGAAGGTTCGCGACGACCTCAGTGCCCAGCTGGCCCGCACCCTGCTGGACGCCACCGTCGCACATCCGCGTCCGGCCGGCGGCCCTTCGCATCGCGATGTCACGGTGGTAATCCCGGTGCGGGACAACGTTTCTGGCGTGCGACACTTGTTGAACTCGTTGCGCGGCCTGCGCGTGATCGTGGTGGACGACGGTTCGTTGTCGCCCATCGCGGCGGAGGACTTCGTCGGCACCCACTGCGATATCGAGGTGTTGTACCACCCCCGCAGCAAGGGTCCGGCGGCAGCGCGCAACACCGGGCTGGCGGCGTCCACCACCGACTTCGTCGCGTTCCTGGACTCCGATGTCTCGCCGCGCCGGGGCTGGCTGGAAGCCCTCCTCGGTCATTTCTGCGACCCCACCGTGGCGCTGGTCGCCCCGCGCATCGTGGGTCTGGCGCACAGCGAGAACGTGGTGGCGCGCTACGAGGCGGTGCACTCCTCACTCGACCTAGGGCAGCGTGAGGCGCCCGTAATACCCCACAGCACGGTGTCCTACGTGCCCAGCGCGGCGATCATCTGCCGCCGCTCAGCCATCTGCGACGTCGGCGGGTTCGACGAGACCATGCAGTCCGGCGAGGACGTCGACCTGTGCTGGCGGCTGATCGAGGCGGGCGCGCGGTTGCGCTACGAGCCGATCGCACTGGTCGCGCACGATCACCGCACACAATTGCGGGATTGGCTCGCGCGCAAGGCATTCTACGGCGGCTCTGCGGCTCCGCTGTCGGTGCGCCACCCCGACAAGACGGCCCCGGTGGTGATCTCGGGGTGGGCGCTGATGGCCTGGATACTGATGGCACTCGGGACGAGCCTTTCCCAGCTGGCGTCGATCCTGATCGCCGTGTTCACCGGTCGGCGCATCGCCAAAGCGATGCGCGGCGCGCAGACCTCCTTTGCCGATGTCCTGGTGATCGCGGCGCGCGGACTGTGGTCGGCGGCGCTGCAGCTGGCATCGGCCATCTGTCGGCACTACTGGCCGGTGGCCTTGCTGGCGGCGATCGTGTCGCGCCATTGCAGGCGCGTGGTGGTGGTCGCGGCCGTGATGGACGGCGTGGTGGACTGGCTCCGACGCCGCGACGCCACTGGCGACGAGGCCGAGCCGATCGGGCTGCTGACCTATCTGTTGCTCAAGCGCATTGACGACTTGGCCTACGGCCTCGGGCTGTGGTGGGGCGTGTTGCGCGAACGCAACCTGCGCGCGCTCAAACCGCAGATCCGGACCTAGCCGCCGCCTTGACCACCACGCACAGTGATGTGCTGATCGTCGGCGCCGGAAGTGCTGGATCGGTTGTTGCCGAACGTCTTTCCGCCGATCCCGGCTGCGCCGTGACCGTCCTGGAAGCGGGGCCCGCGCTCGCCGATCTGGGGCTGCTCGCCCAAACCACCAATGGACTGCAGCTGCCGATCGGGGCCGGCAGCCCGCTGGTGCAGCGCTATCAGACTCGGCTCACCGATGAGCCCGTTCGCGAGCTGCCGATCGTGCGCGGGGCGACGGTCGGGGGTTCGGGGGCAATCAATGGCGGATACTTCTGCCGCGGATTGCCGCGCGATTTCGATCGGGCCCCGATGCCGGGCTGGGCGTGGTCCGACGTCATCGACCATTTCCGTGCCATCGAAACCGACCTGGATTTCGCTGGACCCGCCCACGGCGACAACGGTCCGATCCTGATTCGCCGGACGCATGAAATGACCGGCACCACTGAACGTTTCATCGCCGCGGCGCAGGGCGCCGGGTTTCCCTGGATCGCCGACCTCAATGATTGCGGGCCGGAGCTGGTGGCGGGCGTCGGTGCTGTTCCGCTCAACATCGTCGACGGCATCAGGATCGGAGCGGGCGCGGGATACCTGCTTCCCGCCCTGGGGCGATCGAACCTGACACTGCTGGCGCAGACCCGGGCCGTCCAGTTGCGGTTCAACGGTACCGCCGCCGTGGGTGTCGACGTGGTGGGGCCGCACGGCCAGGCAACTCTTACTGCCGAGCGAATCGTATTGTGCGCCGGTGCCATTCAATCGGCACATTTGTTGATGCTTTCCGGCATCGGCGATGAGGCGATGCTGCGCGCGGCCGGCGTGCCGGTGGTGGCGCCGCTGCCGGTGGGGATGTCCTGCAGCGATCACCCCGAATGGGTGTTGCCCACCGATTGGACGGTGGCCAGCGGCCGGCCCGTGCTGGAGGTGGTGCTCAACACCGACGATATGGAGATCAGACCGTACACGGGCGGCTTCGTCGCGATGACCGGTGACGGCACCGCGGGTCATCCCGACTGGCCGCATATCGGGGTAGCGCTGATGCAGCCGCGGGCACGCGGGCGCATTTCACTCGTGTCGGCGGATCCGGCCGTGGCCCCGCGTATCGAGCACCGCTACGACAGCGAGCCCGAGGACGTCGCGGCGTTGCGTCGCGGCACCGAGCTGGTACGCGAACTAGCCAGTGCCGCAACGTATGTCGGTCCACCCGCATGGGCGACCTCGCAGCACCTGTGTGCCAGCGCCCCGATGGGCGCCAAGGGTGACCCGCACGCAGTGGTCGACCCTCGGTGCCGCGTGCGCGGGATCGACAACCTGTGGGTCATCGACGGCTCCATCCTGCCCACCATCACTAGCCGCGGACCGCACGCGACCATCGTGATGCTCGGGCACCGCGCGGCCGAATTCGTCCGCTGATTGACCGGCTATCCCCGGCGGGAGACAATCCTGCGCACCAGGCGCAGCTGTCTGCCGTCTCGCCCGGGAGCCCACAACCCGATCAGCACCGAAATCACGGCAACGATCACGGCCATCACGATCGTGGACGCATGCATGGCCGCGAGGAATGCGGTCTTGCTGAGCTCGGCGAGCTTGGCCCCTTGGGGCCCGAGTTGGCCGGCCACCTCGACGGCCTTGGCGAGTGAGTCGGTGGCCGGGCCGCGCACCGCCGGCGGGAAGCTCGCCAATTGCGGCGCGAGCTCGTGGGAATAGCGTCCGGCCAGGATCGAACCGGCCACGGCGATTCCCAACGCCCCGCCCATCTCCCGCGAGGTGTCGTTCACCGCGGAAGCGACTCCCTGCTTTTCGTCGGGAACCGCTCCCATAATCGCCGAAGTCGTCGGCGCCGTGCAGATTCCGATTCCGGTAGCCAGGATCAACGTCGGCCACGCGAATTGAGAGTACGTCGAATGCAGGTCCAGTCCGGACATGCATGCGAAACCGACCGCCATCAGCAGGGTGCCGATGAACAGCACAAGTCGCAGGCCGAGTCTAGGCACATACCAAAATGACAGTGCCGAGAAGATGCCTAGCGGGATCATGAACGGGCCGAAGGCAATTGCCGTCGTCAGTGGTGAATAGCCCATGATCTGCTGGACGTACTGCATGCCGATATAGAAGAACCCGAACGTCGCGCCGAACAGAATCACGATCGCTGCCACTCCGGTGGCGAAATTGGGGTCGGCGAACAGCCGTACGTCGAGAAGCGGGTGTTTCCTTCGGAATTCGACAACGCCGAACAGCGCCGCGATGACCGCTCCCGCGCCAATTCCACCCCAGACCAGCGGATCGTCCCAGCCCCGATTGGGGGCTTCCAGGATGGCGGCCACCACAATCGCGACGGCGGCTCCGATCAGGACTGCACCCAGCGTATCGATGCGGGGAGCGGCGTCGTCGCGCGACGTCGATACCGTGCACGCCAGGGCGAAGATCACCAGCCCGGCGATGCCCAGTGACCAGAAGATCGCGTGCCAATCCCAAAAGCGAAGCAGCAGGCCGGAACCGATCAAGCCGAAGACCCCGCCGGAACCGGCCGTGCCGGCCCAGATGCCGACGGCCTTCATGCGATCGTCTTTCGGGTAGGCCACGGTCAGCAGCGACAGCGTCGCGGGCATGACGAAGGCCGCGCCGACACCAGCCACCCCGCGCCCCACAATGATCTGCAGCGGACTGTGCAATATCGCCGGCGTCGCCGAGCCGAGCGCAAAAACCACCAAACCGGTCAGCAGCGCGCCGCGCCTGCCGAAACGATCACCGATCGCCCCGGCGGGCAACAGCAGACACGCCAGGGCCACGGTGTAGCCGTCGACGATCCAGTTCAGCTGCGACTGCGTCGCCGAGGTTGCCACCGCGAGGTCACCCAGCGCGGTGTTCAGCGCCGTCATCGACGCAACGACCAGAGCGACACCCATGCAGGCGACCGCAAGCGTCCAGCTTCGCGCGCGAGGGCTACCGCCGATGCTTACCGCATCAGTACGCTGGTCGGGCCGGAAGAGGATATCGACCATAGGAGACGCTTCCTTTCGCGGACGTACGAAGTTTTGAGACCGATAGTCTCGTAGATAGACCGATAGTCTTGTTTCTAAACCCTAAACAGGGAGGCGAGTCACAATCACCGAGGGAAGTACCGATCCCCGCCCAGCGCGGTCGAAGGCTCGCTTGCTCGAAGCCGCCGCTGCGCTGCTGCGGTCCGGGGGACCTAGTGCGGTGACCGTGGAAGCGGTCACCCGTACCGCCAACGTAGCCAGGGCGACCCTGTATCGCCACTTCCCGAGTGGAAACGATTTGCTGGCCGCCGCATTCAACAGCCTCATCCCGCCGTCTCCGACGCCGCCCGACGAAGGCCCGCTGCGGGACCGGCTTGTCGCCCTGGTGCTGGCTCAAGCCGACGCGGTGGCCCAAGCGCCCGCCGTCATGACGGCCATGTCGTGGTTGGCGCTGGGCCGCGACCTAGAAGGTTTGCCAGAACCCGATCACACCCGTTCCCCCGACAGCCCGGCGATCACCACACTTCGCGAACGCATCGCTCAGCAGTACGCGGCGCCGTTCGACGCCCTATTCGATAGCCCGGAGGCGGCGGAGCTGGGTGAGGTGGACCGATCCCGGGCCATCGCCTTGCTGATCGGCCCGCTGGTGCTGGGGCGTCTGTCCACGTTGCCGGATTTCGATTATCGGGAATGCGCGCTCGCGGCCGTCGACGGCTTCCTGCACGTTCAGCGTGCGCAGGGCAGGGCTAACGCAGCGAGTATCGAATCGGCAGGTGCTTAAGCCCGCCGACGAATGTCGTCGCGATCAGTTCCGGTTCTCCGTTGAGTTCAATGGATTTCAGCCGCGGCAACAGTTCGGCGAAAAAGCCGTTCACCTCCATGCGGGCCAGGGCGGCGCCCAGGCAGAAGTGAACGCCGTAGCCAAATGCCAAGTGCTTGTTCGAATTCCGGCCGATATCGAAGCGGAACGGATCGTCGAATACCTCCTCGTCGCGGTTGGCTGAAACATAGGACAGATGCACCGATTCCCCCTTGGCGATTGCCACTCCGCGGATAGCGGTGTCCGCTGCGGCGGTGCGCATGAATTCCTTGACCGGCGTCACCCAGCGGATCATTTCGTCGGTGGCCAGCGGCATCAGTCCCAGGTCGTCGGTCAATCGCTTTCGCTGATCGGGATTTTCGATCAGCGCCTGCAGACCGCCGGCGATCGTCGAGCTGGTGGTGTCGTGGCCGGCGGTGGCGACGATGACGTAGTAGGAGGCGGCGTCGATGTCGGACAGTAGCTCGCCGTCGACTCGGGCATTGGCGATCGCTGAGGCCAGGTCTGCGGTTGGCTGTTCGCGTCGGCAAGCGGTGAGTGCAGTGAAATAGTCGAACAAATCCTGCACCACCTCGAGCTGCTCCACCGGTGTGCTGCCCCGGCGACGGTCGACGTCGCTGACGCCGAAGAGCTCCTGGGTGAGCGCGAGTATGCGTGGAAAGTCCGATTCGGGCAGGCCGAGCAGCGACATGATCACGTACAGCGGATAGTTCACCGCGACCTCCTGCACGAAGTCGCATTCGGGGCCCGCGGCCATCATCTTGTCGACATGGATCTTGGCCAGCTCGTTGACGCGAGCCTTCAGCGCTCGCATCGCCTTGGGTCGAAACCAGTCGGCGCCAATGGTGCGAAACACGCGGTGTTCGGGGCCGTCCATGTGAACCAGCGTGCGCAGGCCGATCCCGGCGTCCAGCCGGGCCCGGGTGAGAGCCTCGGCATCAGCGGGGGCAAGCACCGTCCTGGCTTCGTTGATGAACAGGTCGTTCGCGCGCTCGATCTCCATGACGTCGGCGTGCTTGGTGATCGCCCAGAACGGTCGGTAGGGCGGATAGTCGACCAGGGACACCGGCGCGTGCGTGCGTAAGTGGGTCAGCGCCGCATGTAATCGCGCCTCGTCGGTGTAGGCGGTGGGCTCGGTGAACACCTTCGCGGCTACGTCCACAATCGGTGTGCTCATGGCCCCCCTTGCCCGGATTCACGTCCCGATCTGACCGTAAGTGCCGGATGACCATCGGCTAAGAACCGCTGTCCTTACAGCTATTCGAAATCGCCTATCTGACCTGGTAGCGAGATTTAGGGCGGGATTTGGCCGAAGCGATGATCTAAGGCATACTGTTCGGGTTGCCTTGCGCCGGGTTTGCGCCTGGACGGGCATGCGACCAGCGCCCAAACGGGCGCGTCCGGTCCCATCCTTATCGGCTACGAATTTTGGCCGCGGATGAGGCTGCGTGCGGGTGATACGCCCGAGCGCGGGGGCCGGTGGACCACGACAGGTAAACAGCGGCGCATTAACCGGCGCGACGCTCGATCGGCCTCAGACGGGCCGCGTCGAAGCGCGCCGGGGGCACCAGGCCCGAATACGGGCCTCAAGAGGAGCGAGGGTAGGAGAAGCGTGGCGGGACAGAAGATCCGCATCAGGCTTAAGGCCTACGACCATGAGGCTATTGACGCCTCGGCGCGCAAGATCGTCGAGACCGTCGTCCGTACGGGTGCCAGCGTCGTAGGGCCGGTGCCGCTGCCGACCGAGAAGAACGTGTATTGCGTCATCCGCTCCCCGCATAAGTACAAGGACTCGCGGGAGCACTTCGAGATGCGTACTCACAAGCGGTTGATCGACATTCTCGATCCGACGCCGAAGACCGTTGACGCGCTAATGCGCATCGATCTTCCGGCCAGTGTCGACGTCAACATCCAGTAGGAGATCCAGAACTCATGGCAAGAAAAGGCATTCTGGGTACCAAGCTGGGCATGACGCAGGTGTTCGACGAGAACAACAAAGTTGTCCCGGTGACCGTCGTGAAGGCGGGGCCCAACGTGGTGACGCGCATCCGCACCCCGGAACTCGACGGCTACAGCGCCGTGCAGTTGGCCTACGGCGAGATCAGCCCACGGAAAGTCAACAAGCCGGTCACCGGCCAGTACACCGCCGCGGGTATTAACCCCCGCCGGCACCTGGCGGAGTTTCGGCTGGACAACCCGGAGGCGGCCGCCGAATACGAGGTCGGCCAGGAGCTGACGGCGGAGATCTTCGCCGACGGTGCCTATGTCGACGTGACCGGTACCTCCAAGGGCAAGGGCTTCGCCGGCACGATGAAGCGGCACGGCTTCAAGGGCCAAGGCGCCAGCCACGGCGCCCAGGCAGTGCACCGGCGTCCGGGTTCCATCGGCGGCTGCGCCACTCCCGCGCGCGTCTTCAAGGGCACGCGCATGGCAGGCCGGATGGGTAACGACCGGGTGACCGTGCAGAACCTGGTGGTGCACAAGGTCGATGCCGAGAACGGCGTGCTGTTGATCAAGGGTGCGGTCCCCGGCCGCACCGGCGGGCTCGTAGTGGTCCGCACGGCGATCAAACGAGGTGAGAAGTAATGGCAGCCCAGAAGATTGACGTCAAGACGCCGGATGGCAAGGTCGACGGCTCCATCGAGCTGCCCGCCGAATTGTTCGACGCCCCGGCCAATATCGCGTTGATGCACCAGGTAGTCACCGCGCAACGGGCCGCGGCCCGCCAGGGCACGCACTCGACCAAGACGCGCGGCGAGGTCAGTGGTGGTGGCCGTAAGCCTTACCGGCAGAAGGGCACCGGACGCGCGCGGCAAGGTTCGACGCGGGCCCCGCAGTTCGCCGGTGGCGGCGTCGTGCACGGTCCCAAGCCGCGCGACTACAGCCAACGCACCCCCAAGAAGATGATCGCGGCGGCGCTGCGCGGGGCGTTGTCCGACCGGGCGCGCAACGGACGCATCCACGCGATCACCGAGCTGGTGACGGGTCAGACCCCGTCCACCAAGAGCGCCAAGGCATTTCTGGGCACCCTGACCGAGCGCAAGCAGGTGCTGGTCGTCATCGGCCGCAGCGACGAGGCCGGTGTGAAGAGCGCGCGCAACCTGCCCGGCGTGCACATCTTGGCGCCCGACCAGCTCAACACCTATGACGTGCTGCGTTCCGACGACGTGGTGTTCAGCGTTGAGGCGCTCAATGCCTACATCGCCGCGGCAACGGGAACCGCTGAAAACAACGATGTGGAGGTTTCGGCCTGATGGCGACCGTCACTGACCCACGCGACATCATCCTGGCTCCGGTGATCTCGGAGAAGTCCTACGCACTGCTCGACGACAACGTGTACACCTTCGTGGTGCACCCCGATTCGAACAAGACGCAGATCAAGATCGCTATCGAGAAGATCTTCTCCGTCAAGGTCGTATCGGTGAACACCGCGAACCGGCAGGGCAAGCGCAAGCGCACCCGGACGGGGTTCGGCAAGCGCAAGGGCACCAAGCGCGCGATTGTCACCCTGGCCCCGGGCAGCAAGCCGATTGACCTGTTCGGAGCACCGGCCTAGCCGCGCGCGAGAGAGAGACTTGATTAGACATGGCAATTCGCAAGTACAAGCCGACGACCCCCGGCCGTCGCGGCGCGAGCGTATCCGACTTCGGCGAGGTCACTCGTTCGGAGCCGGAGAAGTCGTTGGTGCGCCCGCTGCACGGTCGTGGCGGACGCAATGCGCACGGCCGCATCACCACTCGTCACAAGGGTGGTGGTCACAAGCGTGCGTACCGGGTGATCGACTTCCGGCGCAACGACAAAGACGGCGTCAACGCCAAGGTCGCGCACATCGAGTACGACCCCAACCGGACCGCCAACATCGCGTTGCTGCACTTCCTGGATGGCGAGAAGCGCTACATCGTTGCGCCGCAGGGTCTCTCGCAGGGTGATGTGGTGGAGTCGGGCGCCAACGCCGACATCAAGCCGGGCAACAACCTGCCGTTGCGCAACATCCCGGCCGGTACTTTGGTTCACGCCGTGGAGCTGCGGCCGGGCGGCGGTGCCAAGCTGGCGCGTTCGGCCGGGTCGAGCATTCAGCTGCTCGGTAAAGAGGGCACCTACGCGTCGCTGCGTATGCCCAGCGGTGAGATTCGCCGGGTCGACGTGCGCTGCCGCGCAACCGTCGGCGAGGTGGGTAACGCCGAGCAGGCAAACATCAACTGGGGCAAAGCCGGCCGCATGCGCTGGAAGGGCAAGCGTCCGACCGTCCGTGGTGTCGTGATGAACCCGGTGGACCACCCGCACGGTGGTGGTGAGGGCAAGACCTCTGGTGGTCGCCACCCGGTCAGCCCGTGGGGTAAGCCGGAAGGCCGCACCCGCCACCCGAACAAAGCCAGTAACAAGCTCATCGTCCGACGCCGGCGCACCGGCAAGAAGCACGGTCGCTAGGAAGTCGAGGAATAACACATGCCACGCAGCCTGAAAAAGGGACCGTTCGTCGACGGCCATCTGCTCAAGAAGGTCGACGTACAGAACGAGAAGAACAGCAAGCAGGTCATCAAGACCTGGTCGCGTCGTTCGACGATCATTCCGGACTTCATCGGCCACACCTTCGCGGTGCACGACGGCCGCAAGCACGTCCCGGTGTTCGTCACCGAGTCGATGGTGGGCCACAAGCTCGGTGAGTTCGCGCCGACGCGCACCTTCAAGGGGCACATCAAGGACGACCGGAAGGCCAAACGGCGATGAGCACCACCACTACTGAATTTCCGTCGGCGACGGCCGTTGCACGGTTCGTACGGGTGTCGCCGACAAAGGCGCGCCGGGTAATCGACCTGGTACGCGGCAAGTCGGTGACCGACGCGCTCGACATCTTGCGGTGGACGCCGCAGGCCGCCAGTGAGCCGGTCGCCAAGGTGATCGCCAGCGCCGCGGCCAACGCGCAGAACAACAGCGGATTGGACCCGGCGACCCTGGTAGTCGCCACGGTCTACGCCGATGGCGGCCCGACCGCCAAGCGCATCCGTCCGCGTGCCCAGGGCCGTGCGTTCCGGATCCGCCGGCGCACCAGCCACATCACCGTGGTGTTGGAAAGTCGTCCGGTCTCCGACGAGCGGTCGGCGAAGTCGACGAGGGCGCGTCGTGCGGAGGCAAGCAAGGCCGCCGCGAAGGCACCGGCAAAGAAGGCTAGTTCTGGTCCAAAGGCCACCAAGGCGCCGGCAAACAAGGCGCCTGCCAAGAAGGCTGCGGCGAAATCCGCTGAGGCAAAGGCAGAAACTGCTCAAGCTTCCAAGGCAACCTCTGAGACTTCCGACGCGAAGGGAGGCTCAGACTAGTGGGCCAAAAGATTAATCCGCATGGCTTCCGGCTGGGCATTACGACCGACTGGAAGTCGCGCTGGTACGCGGACAAGCAGTACGCCGACTACGTCAAGGAAGACGTCGCGATTCGTCGACTGCTCTCCACCGGTCTGGAGCGTGCCGGGATCGCCGATGTGGAGATCGAGCGGACCCGCGACCGGGTCCGGGTCGACATCCACACCGCGCGTCCCGGGATCGTCATCGGGCGCCGCGGCACCGAGGCCGACCGCATCCGCGCCGATCTGGAGAAGCTGACCAAGAAGCAGGTCCAGCTCAACATCCTCGAGGTCAAAAACCCCGAATCGGTGGCGCAATTGGTGGCCCAGGGGGTTGCCGAGCAGTTGAGCAACCGCGTGGCGTTCCGCCGGGCGATGCGCAAGGCCATCCAGTCTGCAATGCGCCAACCCAACGTGAAGGGCATCCGGGTGCAGTGCTCCGGCCGCCTCGGCGGCGCCGAGATGAGCCGCTCGGAGTTCTACCGCGAGGGCCGCGTTCCGCTGCACACCCTGCGCGCCGACATCGACTACGGCCTGTACGAGGCCAAGACCACCTTCGGCCGGATCGGTGTGAAGGTGTGGATTTACAAGGGCGACATCGTCGGCGGCAAGCGCGAATTGGCCGCTGCCGCTCCAGCGGGCGCCGAGCGTCCGCGCCGCGAACGACCGTCGGGCACCCGCCCGCGCCGCAGCGGCGCGTCGGGTACCACGGCCACCAGCACTGAGGCTGGACGGGCCGCGGGCGCCGAGGAGTCCGCCGCGGCCGAGAGTGCGCCTGCCCCCGAACCGCAGAGCACGGAGAGCACGGAGAGCTGAATCATGTTGATTCCCCGCAGAGTTAAGCACCGCAAGCAGCACCATCCACGCCAGCGCGGTATTGCCAGTGGCGGCACAGAGGTGAACTTCGGCGACTTCGGCATCCAGGCCCTCGAGCACGCCTATGTCACCAACCGGCAGATCGAGTCAGCGCGTATCGCGATCAACCGGCACATCAAGCGTGGCGGCAAGGTCTGGATCAATGTCTTCCCGGACCGCCCGCTGACCAAGAAGCCCGCCGAAACCCGCATGGGTTCGGGTAAAGGGTCCCCGGAGTGGTGGGTCGTCAACGTCAAGCCGGGCCGGGTGCTCTTCGAGCTCAGCTACCCTAATGAGCAGACCGCTCGCGAGGCCCTGACCCGGGCAATCCACAAACTGCCGATCAAGGCACGCATCATCACCCGAGAGGATCAGTTCTGATGGCAGTGGGCATTTCGCCGGGCGAACTGCGTGAGCTCACCGAAGAGGAGCTGATCGAGCGCCTGCGCGAATCCAAGGAGGAGCTGTTCAACCTGCGCTTCCAGACGGCGACCGGACAGCTCAGCAACAACCGGCGCTTGCGCATAGTGCGCCATGAAATCGCACGTGTGTACACCGTGCTGCGTGAACGAGAGCTGGGCCTGGCGTCCGGACCCGACGGTAAGGAATCGTGATGGCAGAAGCTAAGGCCGCCCCCAAGAAGGCCGCTCCGAAGGACGGCGCTTCGAAAGACAAGGGCCCCAAGAACACACCGGCGGCGCCGAACACGCGTGGTCGGCGCAAGACGCGCATCGGCTACGTGGTGAGCGACAAGATGCAGAAGACCATCGTGGTCGAGCTGGAAGACCGTATGCGTCACGCGTTGTACGGCAAGATCATCCGGACCACCAAGAAGGTCAAGGCGCACGACGAGAACAGCACCGCCGGCGTCGGCGACCGCGTCGCGCTGATGGAGACGCGGCCGATGTCGGCGACCAAACGGTGGCGCCTCGTCGAGATCCTCGAAAAGGCGAAGTAAGGCCGAGTAACCCAAGCGACACCGAACGCCCGAGACCTTGAAGTCTCGGGCGTTTCGCTTTGCCGAGCTGGGGGCACCGCCCGCTTGCGAGAGTGGCGCCGGTACGAAAAAAGATCGGAATTTTCGCAGCCGCGTTACGCTCGGCTCACAAGGGCTACGAGAGTGAGGCTGGTGCATGTCCACTGAGTCGCGGGAGTTTCAAGGCAAGATCGAGCTGGACATTCGCGATTCGGAGCCGGACTGGGGTCCGTACGCCGCACCGACCGCGCCGGAGAACTCGCCGAACATCCTCTATCTGGTCTGGGATGACACCGGCATCGCGACCTGGGACTGTTTCGGCGGCTTGGTCGAGATGCCCGCCATGACCCGGATTGCCGAGCGCGGCATCCGGCTCTCGCAGTTTCACACCACCGCGCTGTGCTCACCGACCCGAGCGTCGCTGCTGACCGGCCGCAACGCCACCACGGTGGGCATGGCCACCATTGAAGAGTTCACCGACGGTTTCCCGAACTGCAACGGCCGGATCCCGAATGACACCGCGCTGGTGTCCGAGGTGCTCGCCGAGCGTGGTTACAACACTTACTGTGTCGGCAAGTGGCACCTCACGCCGCTCGAGGAGTGCAGCATGGCCTCGACGAAGCGGCACTGGCCCACCTCGCGTGGTTTCGAGCGGTTCTACGGATTCATGGGCGGCGAGACCGACCAG
>DASYJS010000131.1:0-4397 GCA_035996225.1 Mycobacterium sp.
TCCCGGTATCCATACCGTGCGGATCGACACCGCCGACGCCGCAAGTGTGCGCTCGGCCGCCGGCGAGGTGCTGGCGCGTCACCCCGGACTCAACGTCGTCATCGCGGTGGCGGGCATCATGAAGATCGAGGATTGGCATCACCCCGACACGTTCCTGGAGTCCGCCGAATCGACGATCATCACCAACGTGCTGGGCCCGATCCGTCTCATCGCGGCGTTCATCGAACATCTGCAAAAGCAGCCGGCAGCTACCATCATCACGGTCTCGTCGGGCCTGGGCTTCGCGCCGCTGCGGGTCACCGCGAGCTATAACGCCTCGAAGGCTGCCATTCACATGCTCACCGAGTCGGTGCGTCTGCAATTGGCGGACTCCACGGTCGAATTCAAGGAACTCGTGCCGCCGTCCGTTCAGACCGATCTGGTTCCCGGACAACGGGACAACGACGCCGCGATGCCGCTGGACGAGTTTCTCGACGAGGTGATGCAGCTGCTGGAAAACGAACCCGACGGCAAAGAGATTCAGGTGGAGCGCGTCAAGTTCCTGCGCTACGGCGAGGCCCGCGGCGACTACGACCAGGTGATCGCGGCGCTCAATGCCAGCGACCCGCACGGCAAATAGCCCTCCGTGACTGATCGATTTGGTCCTATGTGTATGCCCAGCCGCCGCTAAGCGCTAGCATCTCCTCACCACCCGCGAATTCCGAGGAGCACATCCATCGCCACTCCGAGTCTCCCGCCGGGGTTCGACTTCACCGATCCCGACATCTACGCCCACCGGTTACCGGTGCAGGAGTTGGCGGAACTGCGCCGGGCGGCGCCGATCTGGTGGAATGAGCAACCGCTCGATCGGGGCGGGTTCGGGGACGGCGGCTACTGGATGGTGACCAAGCATCGCGATATTCGTGAGGTGTCATTGCGCACCGACATCTTCTCGTCGGCAACGAAATCCATCGTGCCGCGCTACCGGGAAGATCAGGCGCAGGGCCAGATCGAAGCCGGCCGGACGTCGATGATCATGATGGACGATCCCGAGCACAGCCGGTTGCGCAAGATCGTCGCCCGCGGCTTCACCCCGCGAGCCGTCGAGCGGCTGCGCGCCGATCTCACTGAGCGCGCGCAGCAGATCGCACAAGACGCCGCGGCGCAACGCTCGGGCGACTTCGTCCTTCAGGTGGCCTGTGAGTTGCCGCTGCAGGCCATCGCCGGCCTGCTCGGAGTGCCGCCCGAGGACCGCGGCAAGCTGTTCGACTGGTCCAACAAGATGATCGGAAGCGACGACCCGGAGTTCGCCGACTACGACGCGCTCACCTCAGCGGGCGAATTAATGTGGTACGCAATGCAATTAGCGGCCCGCAAAGCCGAGGATCCGGGCGACGACATCGTCACGACGCTGGTCCAAGCCGACGCCGACGGTGACGGGCTTTCCGACGCGGAGTTCGGCATGTTCGTGGTCACGCTCGGCATCGCCGGCAACGAGACGACCCGCAACTCGATCACGCAAGGGATGATGGCCTTCACCGACCACCCCGACCAGTGGGAGCTGTTCAAGGAACAGCGGCCCAAGACCGCGGCCGATGAGATCATCCGGTGGGCCACCCCGATCACGGCGTTTCAGCGCACCGCGCTGGCCGACACCGAGCTCGGTGGTGTCGCGATCAAGAAGGGCCAGCGGGTAGTGATGTTTTACCGCTCGGCCAATTTCGACGAAGAGGTCTTCGACGACCCGTACGCCTTCGACATCTTGCGCAGCCCCAACCCGCACCTCGGATTCGGTGGCACCGGAGCCCATTACTGCATCGGCGCCAACCTGGCACGCATGACGATCGACATCATGTTCAATGCGATCGCCGATCACCTGCCCGACCTGACTTCCGCGGGAGACCCTCAGCGGCTGCGGTCACCGTTCATCAACGGCATCAAGCACTGGCAGGTCGACTACCAGAGCGGCTGCCCCGTCGCTCACTAGCGGCCGTGTCTATTCGGTAATCATCGAAGTCACGTCGTCTTGAGAACGAACACCTCGGTTGGCCGGTCGTATCCGCGCAGATTCAACCGCCGCCGCGGTGACATTCCCGTCAACTCGTCGGCCACTCCGGATGCAACGAGCAACTCCCCACCGGCGGCATGTTGTTGCATCCGGGCCGAGACGTTGACCGGATCGCCGAGGGCGGTGAAATCCACCACTGCTCCCCCGACGTTGCCGACGTACGCAACCCCGGCGTTGACCGCCACGCCCAGCTGGAGCCAAGGCTTCTTGTCACTTCCGTACCCGACCGCTTCGAGCAGCTCCCTCCCCGCCAGAACGGCACGACGCCGGTATTGGGGTCCACTGATGCCGCGCACAAAAAACGCCATGACCTCGTCACCGATGAGTTTGTCAATCACCGCATCATGCCGCAGCAGCGTGCGCGTCGCGGCGGTGTAGAACTGGTTGAGCAGCCCGGCGAAGTCCGCGGCGGCGCCGCGCTGGCCCAGCGCGGTGGAACCACGAATGTCCGCGAACAACACCGCGATGTCCACCTCGGCGCCACCGGGGGGAAGAACGTCACAACAGCGACTGCACAGATTCGGGTTCTTGCGCGACGGACTGAATCCGGCGGCGGCAAGAACACGTCCTGCCGGCCCACCAAAGGGGTTGTTGCACACCTTGCAGCGCGGCGCCGATGGCAGGTAGCGAAACACTCGCCGCGCCCTCACCAGAGGAGCGTGACCTTCCGTTAACACCTTGTCCCACCGCTGCTTTGGGGTCATCAGAGCGGTCTTGGGCGGGAAATCGATAACAGCCATACCGAAATTATCCAGTTGGCGCCGGATCGGCACATGAGGCATCCGCCCCAAATACCGCCCATTTGACCGCCGGTATCGGCTCTCCAAAACCCGCGCCTCGTTGACACCGGGGCATGGTGGCCATACATTGTCTGGAAATTGTCCGCGAGCCTCGCGCACCGCGGATTCCGGGCTAAGGAGACCGCCATGGCCGTCGGTACCGCTCCCGCAAGTGTTTTCGACGCCGATCTCCCCGCGCTGAGTTACGACGCCGCGGAAACTCCCGCGGACATCTACCCGCGGATCGAAGCCGCACAACGACAGGCCCCGATCGCGCTCGGGCCATACGGACCCGAGGTGCTCTCGTATCGCCTCGTGCGCTCCGTACTTCGCGATACCCGGTTCCAAATCCCGCCCGGCATCAATCTCTTCGTCCAGGGCATCACGTCAGGTCCGTTGTGGGACAAGGTGGTCAACAGCTTGCTGTGCCTGGAAGGCGATGCCCACCATCGGCTGCGCAGTCTGACGTCCAAGGCGTTTACCCCGCGAGCGACGCTGCGCCTGCACGACACCATGGCCGACCTGATGAACGAGCTCGTCGATCGGGTTGCCGACGCGGGGCGCTGTGACGTCGTTACCGACATCGCCCGCCCCTACCCCGTTCCCATCATCTGCGCGCTACTCGGTGCACCGCGTGAGGATTGGCAACAGTTTTCGCTGTGGGCCGACGAGATCTTCAAAGCCTTCAGTTTCAATGTCGATCTTCGCGAACTCGAGCCCGGCGTCATGCGCGCGTGGGCCGAGCTCGACGACTATGTCGACGATATGGTCGCCCGCCGCCGGCACAGCCTGACCGACGACCTGCTTTCCGACCTCATCCGCGCCGAGGATGACGGTGATCGCCTCAATGCCGCCGAACTGCGCATGCTAGCCGGAGGTCTGTTGCTGGCGGGGACGGACACCACCCGCAACCAGGTGGGCGCCTCGGTGCAGGTCCTCTGCGAACACCCGGAGCAGTGGCAGCTGCTCAAGGAGAATCCCCAGCTGGCCATGCACGCGGTCGAGGAAACCATGCGCCACTCACCGATCGCATGCGGAACTCTTCGGCTGGTGATCGAGGATGCCGAGCTGGACGGCTATCTGTTCCCCGCCGGCACCATGGTGTTGGTGAATACCGCTGCGGCCAACCGTGATCCCGCTGTGTACGACGACCCACACCGGGTCGACATCGCTCGCGAGGGGACACCGCCCATCCTGACCTTCGGCGGCGGTATTCACTACTGCCTGGGCGCCAACCTGGCCCGCCGCGAGCTCGCGGAAGCCCTGACCGTCCTCACCCACCGGCTGGTGAACCCGCGCATCGCCGGGCCGGTGCCATGGAAGCCGATGGTGAGCCTGAGCGGGCCGACGAGCCTGCCGATTGAGTTCGACATGGACCGGTAGCGACTGGTATCGCACTCGCGACCACCCGCGTATGGTCCGAACGATGGAAGAGCGCAAGACACCCGACGGCGCGGTGCTTGTGTCACCGGACAACTTCATCAGGGCCGAAAGCGATCTGTATTTCGGCAACGTCGTCACGGACGGCGGGTTGGGCACGTTCGTCCACAACCGAGAACTCACCCCGCTGG
>DASYJS010000132.1:0-16503 GCA_035996225.1 Mycobacterium sp.
TTTCCAGGGTGGATCGGCCGATCCGCCGGAACGCGCGCCGCGGACGGTCGGTGTCCAGAATGGCGACCTCCAGGCTGGCCACATCCAGGCTCGGTTCGTCGCTGCCGTTGGCACTACCGGCCTGCAGCGCGTCCACCGCGATATGCAAAGCGTCGTGCAGGTCGGCGTTTTCGGCGTAGGACTCCTTGAGCGCGGTGGTGATCGGCTCGGTGGTGCCGCCCATGACCACAAAATGCGGCTCGTCGTTGATCGACCCGTCGTAGGTGATCCGGTACAGCTCAGGTGGTTTCGTCTCGCCGTAGTGCGCAACCTCGGCGACGCACAACTCGACCTCGTACGGCTTGGCCTGCTCGGTGAAGATAGTGCCGAGCGTTTGCGCGTAGACGTTGGCCAGCTGCCGCCCGGTGACGTCGCGACGGTCGTAGGCGTAGCCGCGGGTGTCGGCGAACTGGATGCCGCCGCGACGCAGATTGTCGAATTCGTTGAACTTGCCCGCGGCCGCAAAGCCGACGCGGTCGTAGAGTTCGCTGATCTTCTGCAGGGACCGCGACGGGTTCTCCGCGACGAACAGCACGCCCCCGGCGTAGGCCAGCGCCACGACGCTGCGGCCCCGCGCGATGCCTTTGCGCGCGAGCTCGCTGCGCTCACGCATCGCCTGCTCAGGCGAGATGAAATACGGGAAGCTCACTTCTCACCGCCATCTGGGCCGAAAGTATCTGCCCGCGAGCGGCTTTGGATGACCTCGCGAGCCAATTCGGCGATGCGGCTCTCGGGCACGTCGGCCGCCCCTTCGGCGCCGATCGCGACCGCCGTGGGGTAGATGCCGCGAACCAGATCCGGTCCACCAGTGGCGGAATCGTCGTCGGCGGCGTCGTACAGCGCCTCCACGGCTACCCGCAGTCCGGAATCGAGATCGGTGACTTGGGCATACAACTTCTTCATCGACGATTTGGCGAAGATCGACCCCGACCCCACCGACTGGTAGCCCTCTTCCTCGATGTTCCAGCCGCCCGCCGCGTCGAACGAGACGATGCGCCCAGCGCCTTCCGGATCCGCTGCGTGGATGTCGTAGCCCACCAGCAGCGGCAGGGCCACCAGCCCCTGCATCGCGGCGCCCAGGTTGCCGCGCACCATGATCGCCAGCCGGTTGACCTTGCCGGCGAAGGTGAGCGGTACGCCTTCCAGCTTCTCGTAGTGCTCGAGCTCCACGGCGTAGAGGCGGGCGAACTCGACTGCGATTGCGGCCGTGCCGGCGATGCCGGTGGCGGTGTAGTCGTCGGTGATGTACACCTTCTTCACGTCGCGCCCGGCGATCATGTTGCCCTGCGTGGAACGCCGGTCGCCGGCGAGGAGGACACCGCCGGGGTATTTCAGGGCGACGATCGTGGTGCCGTGCGGCAAATGCCCGGCGTCACCACCGGATTGACCACTGCTGCCGCCCAGGCTCGCCGGTAGCAATTCCGGCGACTGGCGGCGCAACATGTCAGCGAATGAAGACGTATTTACAGCAGAGAATCCGGGTAGAGCCGGGTTGGTGGACAGGCGATCGGGAAAAGGCCAGGTCACTGTCCGCCCTTTTGGACGTACGCGCGGACAAAGTCCTCGGCGTTTTCCTCAAGAACGTCGTCAATCTCGTCGAGCAGATCGTCGGTTTCCTCGGTCAGTTTCTCGCGACGCTCCTGGCCCGCGGCCGTGGTGCCGACGACGTCATCGTCGTCATCGCCGCCCCCGCCACGTTTGGTCTGCTCCTGCGCCATCGCCGCCTCCTGCTTAATCGGGGCTTGTTTACTGCCGCGTAAACGTGCCCGCTCGTGCCTCTACCCTACCGGTCAACCCCGACGTTCTTCGGTTAACCAGCCTCAGCTCGTCAGTTGTTCCACCAGTTCGGCGGCGCTGTTCACGGAGTCCAGCAGCGCTCCGACGTGCGCCTTGCTGCCGCGCAGCGGTTCCAGCGTCGGGATGCGCACCAGCGAATCGCCACCGAGATCGAAAATCACCGAGTCCCAGCTGGCCGCGGCGATATCGGCGCCGAACCTGCGCAGGCATTCGCCGCGGAAGTAGGCGCGGGTGTCGGTCGGCGGGTTGTCCACCGCCTGCAGCACGTCGTGTTCGCTGACCAGACGCTTCATCGAGCCGCGTGCGACCAGCCGGTTGTACAGGCCCTTGTCCAGTCGGACATCGGAATATTGCAGGTCAACGAGGTGCAGCCGGGGCGCCGACCAGCTCAGGTTCTCCCGCTGCCGAAAACCCTCGAGCAGTCGCAGCTTGGCCGGCCAGTCCAGCAGCTCAGCGCAGTCCATCGGGTCGCGCTCGAGCAGGTCAAGGACATGTGCCCAGGTTTCGACGACGTCGGATGCGCGGGGGTCGGGGTCGCGGCCGTCGACAAGCTTGGCCACCCGGTCGAGATAGATCCTTTGCAGCGCAAGGGCGGTCAGCTCGCGCCCGTCGGCCATGGCAACAGCCACCCGCAGCGACGGATCGCGGCTGACGGCGTGCACGGCGTGCACCGGGCGAGCCAGCGCCAGGTCGCTCAGGTCGATGCCGTGTTGCGGGCCTTCCTCGATCAGATCCAGGACCAGCGCCGTGGTGCCCAGTTTCAGGTACGTCGACGTCTCGGCGAGGTTGGCATCACCGATGATGACGTGCAGCCGGCGATACCGGTCGGCGTCGGCGTGCGGTTCGTCACGGGTGTTGATGATGCCGCGCTTCAGCGTGGTCTCCAGCCCGACCTCGACCTCGATGTAGTCGGAGCGCTGGGACAGCTGGAAGCCCGGCTCGTCGCCGGAGGGGCCGATGCCGACCCGGCCAGAGCCGGTGACCACCTGCCGGGACACCAGAAACGGGGTCAGCCCGGCGATGATGGCCGAAAACGGCGTCTGCCGGGACATCAGGTAGTTCTCGTGCGACCCGTACGAGGCACCCTTGCCGTCGACGTTGTTCTTGTAGAGCTGCAGCTTGGCGGCTCCGGGGACGCTGGCGACGTGGCGGGCGGCGGCCTCCATCACCCGCTCGCCGGCCTTGTCCCAGATCACCGCGTCCAGCGGGTCGGTGCACTCGGGCGCGGAGTATTCCGGGTGGGCGTGGTCGACGTAGAGCCGCGCGCCGTTGGTAAGGATCATGTTGGCCGCGCCGACCTCGTCGGCGTCGACCACCGGCGGCGGGCCCGCCGAGCGGCTCAGGTCGAAACCGCGGGCGTCGCGCAGCGGCGACTCCACCTCGTAGTCCCAGCGAGTGCGCTTGGCGCGTTGAATGCCGGCAGCGGCCGCATAGGCCAGCACCGCCTGAGTCGAAGTGAGGATCGGGTTGGCGGTCGGGTCCGACGGTGACGAAATGCCGTATTCGACCTCCGTCCCGATAATCCGTTGCATGCGTTCAGCCTAGGCGGGGCGACGATGCGTTCCGCGCTGGGGCAACCGCGCGGCCGTGATGCCGCGCGCGGGACGGCGCGCGGCGGCGAAGGCGCAGGGCGCGCAATCAGCCGTCGGCGCATGCAGATTCGCCGAGACGCCGATCGTCGACAACGAGCGCCGCCCCGGCGCGGACCGGCGGCCCCATCGCCGAGCATGCCGTCGAACAAATCCTGACCTGCGCGAAAACAACCAGCACGGGCTTTGATGCGCCACTAGGGTGAGCCGGTGTGGACCTAACTCTGCGCCGCATGCCGGACAGCCAAAAAGCCGCGACGGCCGCGGCTGAACGGTGGTTCCTCGAGCGCGGCTTGCCGTCGGTGCTGACCCGGCGGGGCCGATGGCGCCGGCTCTGGCCGCGGTGCGCCGCCATGCTGGCGGCCTGGGCGGCGGTTGAGGCCTGCCTCCTGGGCGTCTTTTTCGTCAGCGACGGCCGCGACATCTTCATCGACGGAACACCTACGACCGCCCAATGGGCGATCCTGGCATTTCTCGCGGCCGCTCTCCCGCTGGCCGCCCTGGCCGGCTGGCTGGTGTCCCGGATGGCGAGTGGGCGCACCCGCGCGACCGTCTCGACCGCAGCGCTGGCCCTGGCGGTCGCCTGCGGAATCATCGAATCCGGCCCGACCCAACTGACCCGGGACGCCGTCATCCTGGGCCTGGTGCTGCTGCTGACCGGCTGCGGCGTCGGGTCGATACTCGCCTGGGCGGTGCGCATGACGATTGAGCATCTGTCGACGGTCGGCACGCTGGCGGTCCGGGCCCTGCCAATCGTGCTGCTGACCGCATTGGTGTTCTTCAACACCTACGTCTGGCTGATGGCCGCGAACATCAACGGACAGCGGCTGTCGCTGGCCATCGTTTTTCTGGTCGGCATCGCGGGGGCCTTCGTCGTATCCAAGACACTGGAACGGGTGAGGCCGCTGCTGAAGTCGATGGCGGCACTGCCCGAAGACAGCGAAAACCTCGCCGGCACACCGTTTGCGACGATGCTGGACCCGTCGGCCGGCTCCCCGCTGACGCGAATGCAACGCCTCAACGTGGTCTTCCTGCTGGCCGCCTCGCAACTGATCGAGATCCTGGTGGTGGCCGCGGTCGGCGCCACGATGTACCTGATTCTCGGTCTGATCATCCTCACGCCGCCGCTGCTCAAGGAGTGGACGCACAACACCTCCGCCACGTCGACGGTGTTCGGGCTGACGTTCCCGGCGCCAGATTCGCTGATCCACATGTGCCTGTTCCTTGGCGCACTGACCTTCATGTACATCAGCGCCCGCGCGGTCGACGACGCCGAATACCGGGGGATGTTCCTCGATCCACTGGTCGAGGACCTGCACACCGCCCTGACGGCACGCAACCGCTACCTCGGCAACGTCGCGGACGAGTCCGACAGCCCCGATGTTGTTGACGCCGCAGAAAGCGGTCATTAGTTTCACCCTGGTGTACACCCAGGGAGCGCATCAAGAGTCCGGCCTCGCCGGGAAGCGTTACGGCGAGGTACTTCTCGTCGAGGTCGGCGATTCCGGCCCGCAGGCCACCGTCTACAACAGCTTCCCGCTCAACGACTGTCCGGCCGAGCTGTGGTCAGGGCTCGACCCGCAGGCCATCGCCACAGAGCACGGCGCGGCCGCGGCGTTGCTCAACGGTCCGCGCTACTGGCTGATGAACGGCATCGAAAAGCAGGCCGAGGGCGCGCAGGAGCGGATGACGTTCGGTGGGATCGAAATGATCAGGCAGGCCACCGTGCAGCTGTCGTCGATGAACCCCGCCGCGTACACCGTCAACGAAGTGACCCGCAATACGGTGTTCGTCTTCAATGCCGGCGAAGAGATCTACGAGCTCATCGATTCCGACGGAAGCCGCTGGGTCATGCAGACCTGGAGCCAGGTCGCAGACCCCAACCTGTCACGGGCCGACCTGCCCGGGCTGGCCAGCCGGCTCAAGCTTCCCGAGGGATGGAGCTATCAGCCGCGCGTGCTCACCGAGACATTGCGGGTGGACACGACCACCCACCCCGCCCGCGTCACGCAGGACGACCTGACGAACAGCTACTCGTTCGAATTCGACTGAGCCGACTGGGGATTGGAATCCCTAGAGGTACTGGCCGAGGTTCGATTCGGTGTCGATGGCGCGCGACGCGCTCGACGACTTGCCGGTGACCAGGGTGCGGATGTACACGATCCGCTCGCCCTTCTTGCCCGAGATCCGTGCCCAGTCATCGGGATTGGTGGTGTTGGGCAGGTCCTCGTTCTCGGCGAACTCGTCGACGATCGAGTCGAGCAGATGCTGAATCCGTAGCCCGTGCTGCCCGGTCTCCAGCACTGACTTGATCGCATTCTTCTTCGCGCGGTCGACGACGTTCTGAATCATCGCCCCGGAGTTGAAGTCCTTGAAGTACATGACTTCCTTGTCACCGTTGGCGTAGGTGACCTCCAGGAACCGGTTGTCGTCGATCTCGGCGTACATCCGCTCGACGACCTTCTCGATCATCGCCCTGATGCAGGCCGATCGGTCACCGTCGAACTCGGCGATGTCGTCGGCGTGCACGGGCAGATTCTCGGTCAGGTACTTCGAGAAGATGTCCTGTGCCGCTTCGGCATCGGGCCGCTCGATCTTGATCTTCACGTCGAGACGGCCGGGCCGCAGGATTGCGGGGTCGATCATGTCCTCGCGGTTCGATGCGCCGATCACGATGACGTTCTCGAGTCCCTCCACGCCGTCGATCTCGCTGAGCAGCTGTGGGACGACGGTGGTCTCGACGTCCGATGAGACGCCGGTGCCGCGGGTGCGGAAGATCGAGTCCATCTCGTCGAAGAACACGATCACCGGTGTTCCCTCAGACGCCTTCTCACGGGCCCGCTGGAAGATCAGCCGGATGTGCCGCTCGGTCTCGCCGACGAACTTGTTCAGCAGCTCGGGGCCCTTGATGTTGAGGAAGTAGGACTTGGCCTCGCGCGCGTCGTCGCCACGCACCTCGGCCATCTTCTTGGCCAACGAGTTGGCGACCGCCTTGGCGATCAGCGTCTTACCGCACCCGGGGGGGCCGTAGAGCAGCACTCCCTTGGGTGGTCGCAGCGAGTACTCGCGGTACAGCTCCTTGTGCAGGAACGGCAGCTCCACGGCATCGCGGATCTGCTCGATCTGGCGAGTCAGGCCACCGATGTCCTGGTAGGTGACGTCGGGCACCTCTTCCAGCACCAGGTCCTCGACCTCGGCCTTGGGGATGCGCTCAAACGCGTAACCGGCTTTGGTGTCGACCAGTAGAGAATCGCCAGGCCGCAACTTGCGCGGCCTGGTGTCATCGTTGAGTGCGTCGGGCACACCGTCTGGCAAGTCCTCGGCAACCAGTGGCTCGGCAAGCCACACGATCCGCTCCTCGTCGGCGTGGCCCACGACCAATGCCCGGTGCCCGTCGTTGAGCACCTCCCGCAAAGTCGAGATCTCGCCGACCGATTCGAACTTCCCCGCCTCGACCACGGTCAGGGCTTCGTTGAGCCGGACCGTCTGTCCTTTTCTGAGGGACGCCAAGTCGATGTTCGGCGAGCATGTCAAACGCATCTTGCGGCCCGAGGTGAACACGTCGACTGTTTCGTCTTCGTGGGTAAAAAGCAGAACGCCGTAACCGCTGGGCGGTTGCCCGAGCCGGTCGACTTCTTCTCGCAGGGCCAACAGTTGCTGCCGGGCCTCTTTAAGAGTTTCCATTAACTTCGAATTGCGGGCAGCAAGCGAGTCGATGCGGGCTTCGAGTTGATGCACGTCGCGCGCCGATCGGGTGCCGCCCTGCGATCCGGCCGCCTGCTCTAGTTCCTCGCGCAGCTCCGCCGCCTCGCGGCGTAGCTGCGCCAATTCGGCAGCATCGCCGCTGGACATGCTGGCTTCGGGATCGACCCCGAATGCTTCAGAACGCTCTGAGTCACCCATGTTGCGCTCCTTTCCCGCCCCGAATTGATGCGGTGGATGCTTCAACGCTACCGGCCAATGGCTCTTCATGCGTGTAGTCAAATGCGGTGAAAAGTTGCGTCATTGCTCCCACTGGTAACCTCGGCGTCGATTTGGGACCACCGAAAGGACACCCCGTGACCGCAAAAGCCCTCGCCACAGGCATAGCCGTGGTTGCGGTCATCAACGCAATGTTTCCGACTGTGACTTCCATTGCACCAGTTGACCCGACCACAACTTCCGGCCCCCTCCAAGAATCAGGCGTGGCCGAATAGCCCGGCCGACCCGTGTGGATGCATCGACACCTGTCCGTAGCACTGAGCGCCGCCACCGCCGTGGCGGCTTTCGGGCTCGCGGGATGCTCGCACAGCGAACCCAAGGTGCTGCCGTCGACTAGTTCGGCGGCGGCGTCGCCCACCTCCAGTCCGCTGATCGTCACGGCTCCCCCGACAGCTCCCCTGCCGGTGCCCGAGGCTCTGGTCGACGTGCTGAACCGCCTTGTCGACCCGGCCCTTCCGGGCATGAACAAGATCAACCTCGTCGAAGGGGCAACGCCGGAGAGCGCGGTCGCCCTGGACAAATTCATCACCGCGCTGCGTGACAACGGCTACCTGCCGATGTCCTTTGTGGCGAACAACATCGCGTGGTCGGACAAGAACCCGTCCAACGTGGTGGCCGCCGTCACCGTCAACACCGCCAAGGGCAACAACGGCACGTTCACCTTCCCGATGGAGTTCGCGCCTTTTCAAGGAGGCTGGCAGTTATCCCGACGAACCGCGGAAATGCTTCTGGCCCTGGGCAACTCGCCGGCTCCGACGCCTCCGCCACCAAGCCCCGCCCCGGCCCCGCCGCCGGAACCCGCGCCGGCGCCTCCGCCGGGAGCTGGACCCGCTCCGGCTCCGGCTCCACCCCCTGCTCCGGCTCCACCCCCTGCCCCGGCTCCGCCCCCTGCCCCGGCTCCGCCTCCCGCCCAGGCTCCGACGCCTCCGCCACCAAGCCCGGCCCCAGCCCCGCCGCCGGAACCCGAGCCCGCTCCGGCTCCGCCACCCGAGTCCGCCCCGCCGCCCGAGCCCGCTCCCGCGCAACCTCCGCCCGGCTGATGTGGATCGCCTGGATCGAATTCGACGTGTTGCTGGGCGACGTGCGATCGCTCAAGCAGAAGCGATCGGTGATCCGTCCCGTTGTCGCCGAGCTGCGCCGTAAGTTCAGTGCCTCGGCCGCCGAAACCGGTTCGCAGGATCTGTATCGGAGAGCGGGCATCGGTGTGGCCGTCGTATCCGGTGACCGCGGCCATGCGGTCGATGTCCTTGACGCGGCCGAACGTCTGGTCGCCGCACATCCCGAGTTCGAACTGCTGTCGGTGCGACGCTCGCTGCTTCGCAGTGAGGATTACCCCTAGCCGTCCCTGCCCGGACGTTTGCGGCCCAACGGCACCGGGGCGATCGTGCCCGGCGCGAGGCGGCGCGATGCGACCAAGAACGCGGTGTGCCCGCGCATCGAGTGCTGTGGCCGGACCGCCAGGCCCACAACATGCCAACCACGCTGAATCGTCTCCCACGACCGCGGTTCGGTCCAGCACTGCTGGGCCCGCAACGCCTCCACCACTTTGGACAGCTGGGTGACGGTGGCCACGTAGATCACCAGCACGCCGCCGGCGACCACGAGCCGCGACACCGCGTCCAGTACCTCCCACGGGGAGAGCATGTCGAGCACCGCGCGGTCGAAGGAGCCGTCGGGCAGCTCGGAGTCGACGACATCGCTGACGGTCAGCTGCCAGTTGGCGGGGGCGCCGCCGAAGAAGACGGACACGTTGCGCCGCGCATGCTCGGCGTGATCCGCGCGCACTTCGTAGGAGACCACCCGTCCTTCGGGCCCCACCGCGCGCAACAGTGAACAAGTCAACGCGCCGGATCCGGCTCCGGCCTCCAGCACGCGGGCACCGGGAAAGATGTCGCCCTCGTGCACGATCTGAGCGGCGTCCTTGGGATAGATGACCTGCGGTCCCCGCGGCATCGACATGATGTAGTCGACCAGCAGCGGGCGCAGCACCAGGTACGGGGCACCGTTGCTGGATTTGACCACGCTGCCCTGCTCGAGCCCGATCACCTCGTTGTGCTGAATCGCGCCGCGATGAGTGTGGAACTCGGCGCCTTCAGTGAGTTCCATCGTGTAGTGGCGGCCCTTGGCATCAGTGAGCTGGACGCGCTCGCCGACGGTGAATGGACCGGTGATGGACACGCCGTTCAGCGTGCCAGCCGACTCGCCGTAGCCGATGCTCGGGGTTGTCGGCACTCAGTCCTAGGCTGCGAATATGACCGACCAGCCGCAAGACCAGGCACGGGCGGCTTCCAGACCGGCACTGTCACCGTCGCGGGCGGCGGATTTCAAGCAGTGCCCGTTGCTGTACCGGTTCCGGGCGATCGACCGCTTGCCCGAGCCGGCGTCGACGGCGCAGATCCGCGGTTCGGTGGTGCACGCCGCGCTGGAGCAGCTCTACGGCCTGCCCGCGGCATCGCGTGGCCCGGAGACCGCGACATCGCTCGTGGAGCCCGCATGGGAGCACGTGGCCGCCGCCGAGCCCGACCGGGTCGGCGAGCTGGACTCCGTCCAGCGGGCCCAGGTGCTAGAGGAAGCCCGCGCGCTGCTGGCCGGCTATTACCGATTGGAAGACCCCACACGATTCGACCCGCAGTGCTGCGAGCAGCGGGTGGAGGTGGAGCTCGCCGACGGCACGCTGCTCCGTGGCTTCATCGACCGGATCGACGTCGCCGCCACCGGCGAGCTGCGGGTGGTGGACTACAAGACCGGCAAGTCACCGCCGGCCGCGCGGGCATTGGCCGAATTCAAGGCGATGTTCCAGATGAAGTTCTACGCGGTGGCTCTACTGCGCACCCGCGGAGTGCCGCCCACCCGGCTGCGACTGATCTACCTCGCCGACGGCCAGGTGCTGGACTACTCGCCCGACCTCGACGAGCTGTTGCGCTTCGAGAAGACACTGATGGCGATGTGGCGCGCCATCCAATCCGCCGGCCAGACAGGCGATTTCCGTCCACACCAATCGAGGTTATGCGACTGGTGTCCGCATCACGAGTACTGTCCGGTTTTCGGCGGCACACCGCCGCCCTACCCCGGCTGGCCGGATCACACACGGGCAGAAGCTGTTTCGCGTCCGACCGAACCGGCGGCATGATCGGCTGCTTCTACCGTCGGCTGCCCGCTCAAGGTCAGTTTCAAGCCTTCAGTCCCACCGATGACACGCGCAGCAACTGGGGCCCCGAACTGCAGCACGGCTCGCCTCCGCTGGCGCTGCTGACAAAGCTGATCGAGGAGCAGGCGGCGGGGTCGGGTCTGCGGATCGGCCGGCTCAGCCTGGAAATCCTCGGGGCGATCCCGGTGCAACCGTTGCGCGCCCACGCCTGGGTGGAACGTCCGGGTTCGCGGATCAGCATGATCGTCGCCGAGCTCCTTGCCGAGCGCGGCGGTGGAGAACCCCGCGCCGTGGCCCGGGTCAGCGCCTGGCTACTGGCGGTCAGCGACACCGCCGACGTCGCATCCAACCGGCATCCCCCACTGGCGGAAGGACGAACACAACCGCTTCCGGCTCCGTTCGCCGACGCCGGTGGTTACTTCGACGCGATCGACTGGCGCCCGCAGCACGCCGACGGCGAGGCCGCGGTGTCTTGGTTCACCCCGCTGGTCCACATCGTCGACACCGAGCCCATGACGGCGCTGCAGCGGCTCGCCGGCATTGTGGATTGCGCCAACGGCGTCGGCAAGGTTCTTGATCCCGACCAATTCGTCTTCATGAACACCGACACCGTTGTTCATCTGCATCGGCTCCCGGACGGCGACGATTTCGCACTGCGGGCCCGCGCGTCGATCGGACCCGACGGCATCGGGGTGACAACGGCCGAGGTTTTCGACCGGGCCGGGTTCATCGGAACGTCAGCACAGACGGTCCTGGTCCAGCGCAGGTGAGCCGGCTAGTCGAGCGGTGACATCTCCTGCAGCATCGTGGGAATGAGCTCGCTGACGGTGGGATGGATATGCATCGTGCGCGACAGCGTGGTGTACGGCGCCTTGGCTGACATGACGTCCAGGATGGCGTGAATCGCCTCGTCGCCGCCGACCCCGAGGATGGTGGCTCCGAGGATCTGGTGCGTATCGGCGTCGACGACGACCTGCATAAAGCCTTGCGTCTCACCCTTCTCCACGGCTCTGCCGACCTTGGTCATCGGCCGCTGACCAAGCAGCGCCTTGCGTCCCGACGCGCGGACCTCGCCGACCGTCATCCCGGCCCGCCCCAGCGGCGGATCGATGTAGAGCGCGTAGGTGGTGATGCGGTCGCTCACCCGGCGCGGATCGTCGTCGAGCAGGTTGGCGGCCACGATCTCGAAATCGTTGTAGGACGTGTGGGTGAATGCGCCCTTGCCGTTGCAGTCGCCCATCGCCCAAATGTGATCGACGTTGGTCTTGAGCTGATCGTCGACCACGATGTAGCCGCGTGCGTCGGTCTGCACGCCGGCGGCCTCGAGCCCCAGGTCATCGGTGTTGGGCCGCCGGCCCACCGCCAACAGCAGGTGGCTGCCCTGGATAGGGTCGGCGCCGGCGCGCGGCGTGAGTTCGAATCCGTTGTCGCTCTTGCTGATCCGGATATCGTCAGCGCCGAGGACGATGTCGATCCCTTCAGCCTCCAGGATGTCTTTGATAGTGGCCGAGACGTCCTCGTCTTCGCGGGAGGCTAACCGCGAGCCCCGCTCGACAACGGTCACATGGGCGCCGAAACGCCGGTACATCTGGGCGAACTCCAGCGCGATGTAGCTGCCGCCGACGATCACGAGATTGTGTGGCAGCGTGTCGACTTCGAGGATGGACACGTTGGTGAGGAATTCGATGTCGGACAGTCCCGGAATGTCGGGGACTACCGCGCGGCCGCCGACGTTGAGGAAGATCCGATCGGCGTGCAGGACATCGTCGCCCACCCGCAAGGTGTGGGGATCTTCGAAGTGGGCGTGGCCGCGAAAGACGGTGCAACCGTCCATGCCCTCCAACCAGTCCTCGACACCCTTGCGGTCGGCGAGCATGATGCCGTCCTTGCGTGCCTTGACTTTCTCCATGTCCACGCTGATCGACCCGGTCGCAACACCGTATTCGGAGCTGCGACGGGCCAGGTGCGCGGCATGAGCGCTGGCCACCAGCGTCTTGGTGGGGATACAGCCGTTGTTGACGCAGGTGCCACCGATCAGTTTGCGCTCGACGATCGCGACGCGTTGCCCAGCAGCTGTCAACCGCCCGGCAAGCGGCGGCCCGGCCTGGCCGGCACCAACGATGACCGCATCGAAACGCTCTGTCACCTAACGGCCGTCAGGAGGTACTCGGTCAGCACGTGACCCGTCGCCGCAACGATGGCAAACGCGCCGAGGATCGCGACCGCATCTTCGAGCAGCGCGATCGGCAAGTCCTGCCCGCCGCGGGCCGCCACCAGCCGCTTGCGCGCCTGATAACCGCCGAGCGTGCCGAGCACCGCGCCGATCACACCGGCACCCAGCGCGGAAAAGGTCCAGTGCGGCCAGGCGCCGAGCACCGCGCCGGCGAATCCGCCCATCACGAGCCGGGCGCCGAACGCCGGCGGCGCGGTGCGCGGCGGGGTCTTCGGCAGTTTGTCGCTGACGAGCTCAGCGACCGCGAGAATCGTCAGAACCACGACCGTGATGACATTCGCCAGCCAGGACGCCCAGGTGCCATGCAGGTCGATCCAGCCCAGGAACGCCGCCCACGCGACCACGGCGGGAGCCGTCAACGAACGCAACCCGGCGACAACACCAATCAGCAAAGCCAGCAGCAGAATAAGTACGTGTGTCACGAAACCCTCCTGAGGACAAACAACCCGGCGACGGTAAGAAGAGACAGCCCTTCCCATCACGCGGGCAGTCCCCCAGGGCGGACGCTAACACAGCCACGGCCGGGCGGGCGGGCGTGATCAGAATCGGCAGAACCTGATATCGGAGGCCAGAATCGCTTTGGCACCGATGGTGGCGAGCTCGTCCATGATCTCGTTGACGCCCCGACGCGGCACCAGCGCTCGGATCGCGACCCAGTCTGGGTCGGCGAGCGGGGCGATCGTCGGTGACTCCAGCCCCGGCGTGATCGACGTGGCTTTGTCCATTACCGAGCGCGGGCAGTCGTAGTCGAGCATCAAATACTGCTGCCCGAACACCACACCCTGAATCCGCGCAACCAGCTGATCGCGCGACGTTTTCGCCGCGCGATCACCGTCGGAGTCGGCGCGCTCGATCAGCACCGCCTCCGAATCACACAGCGGCTCACCGAAGGCCACGAGATCGTGCAGACTCAGGGTGCGGCCGGATCCCACCACGTCGGCGATGGCGTCGGCCACCCCGAGTTGCACCGAAATCTCCACGGCACCGTCGAGCCTGATGACGGTGGCTTCAATCCCTCTGTCTGCCAAATCTTTCCGCACCAGATTCGGGTAGGCGGTGGCGATCCGCTTGCCGGCCAGATCGGCCGCCGTCCAGTCACTCCCGACGGGCCCGGCGTAACGGAAGCTGGACGACCCAAAACCCAGCGCCAGGCATTCACGCACCGGCGCATCCGAATCGAGTACCAGGTCTCGTCCGGTGATGCCGAAATCAAGCTGTCCCGAACCGACATAGATGGCAATGTCCTTGGGCCGCAAGAAGAAAAACTCGACGTGGTTGACGTTGTCGATGACGGTGAGGTCTTTGGAATCGGTGCGCCGTCGGTAGCCCGCCTCGGAGAGAATCTCGCTGGCCGGCTCGCTCAGCGTGCCTTTGTTGGGAACCGCGACTCGCAACATGCTCACAGCTTCCGATAGACGTCGTCGAGGGACAGTCCGCGCGCGATCATCAGCACCTGCGCCCAGTACAGCAATTGACTGATCTCCTCGGCCAATGCGTCGTTGGATTCCTGTTCGGCGGCCAGCCACACCTCGCCGGCCTCCTCCAGGATCTTCTTGCCCAGCCCATGAATCCCGGCGTCGAGCGCGGCGACCGTGGCGCTGCCGGCCGGCCGGGTGCGGGCACGTTCACCGAGCTCGGCGAACAGATCCTCGAATGTCTTCACGGCCAGCGATTGTTTCACGAGGCAGCGAGCAAAGTCACGGCGGTTTCGCTCGGGCGACGCTGCGTACGGTGCGGCTGTTTCGCAAAACGCTCAGCTCTCAGTCGAACCCGGCGAGCGTGATGCGCAGCGCGTCGTCCAATTGGATATTGAACGGTGGGCTCGTGACGGTATCCGTGGTGAGCCAGCGATCGAGAATGAATTTGACTGTGGCCAAGCTGGTGTGAACCAACAACGCGGGTCGGACGTCGACCGTCGGGTCGACGCGCATCCGGGACGCGACTTGTTCGATGAACTTGTCGTGATCGGTTTCGCTGACCAGCATCGTTTTACTCAACAGGTGGGGTGCGGTAGCGATGGCGTGACGCCAGGTATCCAGATTGTCGAGCTCATCGGCGTCGCGGGCTCGCGTGACGAACACCTGAATCAATGCCTCAACGGCCGACTCGTCGGGCGGTCTCGCGCTGTACGAACCGACGATCTCGGCGATTGCGTCTCGGACGGGATCGACGAGCAGACCCTCTTTGGTGGGCGCGTGCCGGAAATAGGTACTAATGGATATTCCGGCGGCAGCGGCAATGTCCTCGGTCGTCACCGCGGCAAAGCCGCGCTGCGCGAACAGCTGGTGCGCGTTGAGCTGAATCTGGGAGAGCAGCTCCGCCCGGCGTCGGTCCCGCAGCGAGGCGGTGTTTGCTGAGGGCATGCCATCACCTTCGTCAATCCGACATTGGAACCCCACGTTGCCGTCCAGCGACGAACTCAGGTGACTGACTCTACACTATTGAAAGTGCCTATCAAGTAGGCTAGTGTGACTCAGCACACATCGGAAACTGCAGTTCACGGGGCCGGATGACATTAGCTTCTTGAAGATGCGCTACATGGGATCCGGCTCCAACTGCTCTGCACTCAGGCACTTATTGGTGGGGGGAACGCCAATGAAGGCGGTAGCTGGTGCGCGATGACAGGTAGCGCGGGTTTGCTGGGCGGATTACCGGTTGCGCTTCGATGACGGCACAACAAGACGGCGTCATCGCCATCCAGGACTGGTCCGTCGGCTACGTCAGACGTCATCCGCTTGCCTCGCTGACCACAGTGGGCGAACAATTCGTCCTTGGTGTACGCACCATTCAGTACTTCTTTTTCGACCTGGTGACCGGCCGATTTCAATGGCAGGAGTTTGTCCGCCAGGGCGCATTCATGGCCGGCACCGCCGTGTTGCCGACGGTTCTGGTCTCGCTGCCGATCAGCGTCACCTTGTCCATTCAGTTCGCCCTGCTCGCCGGGCAGGTGGGTGCCACCTCGCTGGCCGGTGCCGCCAGCGGACTCGCGGTCATTCGGCAGGGCGCGTCGTTGGTCGCGGCCGTGCTGATGGCCTCAGCCGTCGGGTCGGCGATCACCGCCGATCTCGGTTCGCGAACCATGCGCGAAGAAACCGACGCGATGGAGGTGATGGGCGTATCGGTGATCCGTCGTCTGGTGGTTCCGCGTTTTGCCGCGGCGATCATGATCGGCGTCGCGCTCACCGGGGTCGTATGCTTCGTCGGATTTTTCGCGAGCTACATGTTCAACGTGTACTTCCAGAACGGGGCGCCCGGCAGCTTCGTCTCGACGTTCGCGTCGTTCGCGACGACCGACGACATGATTTTGGCCCTGGTGAAGGCGGTCATCTTCGGCGCGATCGTGGCCGTCGTGTCGGCCCAGAAAGGACTGTCCACCGTCGGCGGCCCCACCGGCGTCGCGAACTCGGTCAATGCGGCCGTCGTCGAAGCGGTGCTGCTGCTGATGATCGTCAACGTCGCGATCAGCCAGCTCTACATCCTGTTGGTGCCCAGGACGGGGCTATGACATGACGGCCACCCCTTACCTGCCATTCGCGCCGTTGACCGTCCCGCTACTCCGGCTTTACCGCAGGGGCACCGTACCGATCATCCGGCTCGGCCACATGCTGGTCTTTTTCATCCGGGCGCTGGTCGCCGTGCCACTCGCCTTGCGCCAGTACCGCGGCGAGTTCCTGCGTCTGCTGTCGAACATCACCTGGGGTAACGGCTCCATCGTG
>DASYJS010000133.1:0-35321 GCA_035996225.1 Mycobacterium sp.
GTGCTGACAGTCAGCGACCCGCTGTCGGTCAGGGTGCCACCCGAGCTGACCGTGACCGTGCCGCTGTCGGTCAGGACGCCACCGGAGTTGACGGTCAGAATGCCGCTATCGGTCAAGGTATGACCGGTGCTGACGGTCACGAAGCCGCTGTCGGTCAGGACACCACCAGAATTGACCGTGACCGTGCCGGCGTCGGCCAGGGTGCCACCCGGGTTGATTGTGACCGTGCCGGCGTCGGCCAGGGTGCCACCCGGGTTGATGGTGACGGTGCCGCTGTCAGTGAGCAGGCCACCGGAGTTGACCGTCAGCGAGCCGCTGTTGGGGACAAAGGTGCCGATGTTGAGCTGACCAGTGGAGCCCACGTCGATGGTGCTGCCTGTCAGGGTCACACCGGTGCTGGAGCTGATGTTGACGGTGCCGTTGTCGGTCAACGTCACGCCGGAGCCCAGGGTCAGGGTGCCGCTATCGTACAGGGTGCCACCGGCGTTGACGGTCAGCGAGCCGCTGTCGGTCAGGGTGCCGCCGGAGCCCACCGTCAGGGTCCCGCTGTGGGCGGTGGCGGTGCCCACCGTGACGGTGCCACTGTCCGTCAAGTTGCCACCCACAGCTACGCTGCCGGTGTCGGTCAGGGTGCCACCGGCGCTGACGGTCAGGGTGCTGGTGCTGTCCACGACATGCAGCTGGCCGTGGACGGTCACGGTGCCGGCGTCGGTCAGCGTGCCACCCGAATAGATGAGCAGCGCGCCGTTGTCGGTCAGGGTGCCACCACCATTGACGGTGATGGCGCCGCCGGTCTGGGACCAGAAGCCACTGTTGATCAGGGTGCCGCTGTTGGCGGTGGCGGTGCCCACCGTGACGGTGCCACTGTCCATCACGTTGGCACTCGAGCCCAAGACCACGGTCCCGCTGTCGGTAAGGATCCCGCCGGAACTGATGGTCACGGAGCCGTCGGCGGTCAGGATCCCGCCGGAACTGACGGTCAGGGTGCCGCTGTCGGTCAGGGTCCCGCCGGAACCGACGGTCAGGGTGCCGCTGTCGGTCAGGATCCCGCCGACACTGATGTTGAGGGTGTCGTTGACGGTGACGATCTCGCCGGCGTTGATGGTGATGGTGCCGCTGTCGGTGACGACCGCGCCGGCGTTGATGGTGAGGGTGTCGTTGACGGTGAGCAGGCCGCCGGAGTTGATGACAAGCTGGCCGCCGGCCTGGATTGTGGTTCCGCCAACTGGGAGGTCGTAGGCGAAGCCCGTTGGGATGGTGAAGGTTTGGCCGGGGGTGATGACGCTCGGGAGGGTTGGATCGATGTAGGTGACGCCGTTGATGGTGACGGTGGGATGGGCGATCGAGCTGAGCTGGTCGGCGGCGGCGGTCGAGCTGAGCTGCTGGGTCGCGGCGGGTGCGGCCGCCTGCTGGGTCGTCGCGGTCGAGCTGAGCTGCTGGGTCGCGGCCGGCGCAGCCTGCTGAGACGCGGCCGGCGCAGCCGCCTGCTGGGTCGTCGCGGCCGGCGAGGTCAGCTGCTGGGTCGCGGCCGGCGCCGCCTGCTGAGACGCGGCGGTCGAGCTGAGCTGCTGGGTTGCGGCAGGCGCAGCCTGCTGAGACGCGGCCGCCTGCTGGGTGGCGGCCGGCGCGCTGAGCTGCTGGGTGACAGCCGGCGAGGTCAGCTGTTGGGCGGCCGCGGGTGAGGTCAGCTGCTGCGTCTCCGCCGTCGAGGCCAACTGCTGGGTGGCGGCGGGCGCGGCCACCTGCTGGGTGACAGCCGGCGAGGTCAGCTGCTGCGTCTCCGCCGTCGAGGCCAACTGCTGGGTGGCGGCGGGTGAGCTGAGCTGCGTCAACGATTGGACGTGGGCGCTCGTGGCGTTGCCGACGGACTGGGCCACCGCGCCGGCCTGGCCACCCTGCTCGGCCGGGTTGGTGGTCTGCGGCGGCTCACCAAACGGGGACAGGGTGCTCGCGGCCGCCGAAGCACCGGCGTAGCCATACATCGCGGCAGCGTCTTCGGCCCACATCTCCATGTACAGGGCTTCGGTGGCCGCGATCGCCGGGGTGTTCTGCCCCAAAAAATTCGTCGCGATCAACGCCATCAACTGCGCCCGGTTCGCCGCGATCACCGGTGGGGGCACCGTCATCGAAAACGCCGCCTCATAGGCCGCCGCCGCCGCGTAGGCCTGGGCACCGGTCTGCGCGGCCTGAGCGCCGGTCGCGGACAGCCACGCCACATAGGGTGCGGCCGCCGCCGCCATCAGCATCGACGTCGGGCCAAACCACAGGCCGGTCAGCCCCGTAAGCACCGAAGAATAGCCACTCGCGGTGGACTCCAGCGAGGCCGCCAGCGCGTCCCAAGCCGCCGCACCCGCCAGCATCGGCCCCACCCCGGGGCCGGTATACATCAACCCGGAGTTAACCTCTGGCGGCAGCGACCCGAAGTCCATGGCCTTCACCTACACCAGGGTCATGACTCGTCAACATGGCGCGAGATCGCCTCCACTCACTCCATTGCCGGGACACCGTCAGCCAGACGCCGTCCCGTGAAGCGACTGACGGTTGCGCAATAGCTGTCAGGTGCCCCAAGGGCGACTCATAGCCAGGTAATAGCGGCCTACAGTACTACAAAAGCCACCGCTAACAAGCTATTGGTTTGATAAATCGTTGCGAACATTACCGCCGGTATTCGCCCTGGCCCTGGCCTCGTCGGCGCGCCAGCTCGGTCCGGCCAGGTGACTACCCCTACCGGTACATGCCAACCGATCAGCTGATGCACAAAATTCGGTTATCCGTGCGCCATGCGACCATTGTCGAATCGGCAGAGGACCCCAGCAGGGCTCTCACCGACTCAGTCAGCTAGCCCTCGAGCTTGTAGCCCAGCCCGCGCACCGTCACCAGGTGCACCGGGTTGGCGGGGTCGGCTTCAATCTTGGACCGCAGCCGCTTGACGTGCACGTCCAGTGTCTTGGTGTCGCCGACGTAGTCGGCACCCCAGACCCGATCGATCAGCTGCCCGCGGGTCAGCACCCGTCCACTGTTGCGCATCAGGTATTCGAGCAGATCAAATTCCTTGAGCGGCAAGGTAATTGCATCACCACTGACCGACACAACGTGCCGCTCGACGTCCATCCGCACCGGACCGGACTCCAACACGCCGTCGCTGATTTCGGAGTCGTCGTCGCCGCCCCGGCGAAGCACCGCCCGGATACGGGCGATCAACTCACGCGCCGAATAAGGTTTGGTCACATAGTCATCGGCGCCGAGCTCCAAGCCGACCACCTTGTCGATCTCGCTGTCCCGGGCCGTCACCATGATCACCGGCACGCTAGAGCGAGCGCGCAGCTGCTTGCACACGTCGGTACCGGACATGCCGGGCAGCATCAGATCGAGGAGCACGATGTCCGCGCCGGCGCGATCAAACTCGCTGAGCGCCGCTTGTCCATCGGTCACTACCGTGGCTTCGAAGCCCTCCTTGCGGAGGAGAAAGGCCAGCGGATCGGCAAGCGACTCCTCGTCTTCCACGATCAGCACACTGGTCATCGACTTAATTCTTCCTCTCGTTGGGACCTACTGGGCCGCATGTCGCGAGCCCGGGGTAGCTCGGGTTCTTCGTCGCTATCGCTGTCCTGATGGGCCGGGATGGACAACGTAAACGTCGAACCGGTTCCCGGCTTGCTCCACACGCCGATGCTGCCGTCGTGGTTGGCCGCAACGTGTTTGACGATCGCCAGCCCCAGCCCACTGCCGCCGGTGGCTCGCGAACGCGCCTTGTCCCCCCGGAAGAACCGCTCGAAGACCCGCTCCTGGTCTTCCAGAGCGATCCCGATGCCGCGGTCGGTGACCGCGATCTCGATGTTGTCGCCACGACGGCGACGGCTGATCGACACGGGCGAACCCGGCGGCGAATAGGCGATCGCATTGGAGACCAGATTGGCCAATGCGGTCACCAGCAGCGTTTGGTCCCCGAGCACCCGCAGGCCGGTCGGTGAGTCGGTGCGAAGCTCGATCTTGGCGTTGTCAGCGGCTACCTTGTGACGCGAAATCGCCTCGGACACAACGATATCGACCTCAACGTCGGTGACATTGGGCAACCGCTCGGCGCCTTGCAGCCGGGACAACTCGATGAGCTCGGCGACCATGTCCCCCAGCCGGTTGGCCTCGATCAGCACCTTCTCGGCGAACCGGCGCACGGTTTCGGAGTCGTCCGCCGACGCCAGCAGGGCCTCGGCGAGCAGGGCCATGGCACCGACCGGGGTCTTGAGCTCGTGGCTGACGTTGGCCACGAAGTCACGCCTGGTGGCCTCCATGCGGGCATAGTCGGACTGGTCGTGGACGAACACCACCGCGAACCGGCGGTCCTCTTCGCTGAGCAGCCGGGCCTGCCCGTGCACCGATATCCCGGAGCGGCCGGCGACCCCGCGCTTGCCGGGCTGTAGGTCGAACTCGGCGTCGTCGCCGCCGAGCGCCTGCTGCGCCGCTTGCCAGGCCTGGCCATCGAGTTGCCGATCACGCACCAGGCCCAATTCCCTGGCGCGCTCGTTGAGGTAAACGACGTCGCGATGTGAATCCACTACAGCGGCGCCCAGTGGCATCAAGGTGACGATGCGTTGCAGCATCTGCGCGACGGTGATCCCGGTCGATTCGGTGACCACTCGCTGGCGGCGTCGCACCGCACGCGCCGACAACCGAGTGCCGGCCGCTACTCCAACGGCCAGCGCCAGCACGGACAAGACCCCGGCCAGCAACAGCGCCGAGAACACGGTCACGTCTAAATCCTACAAATCTGGTGAACGCCGCCCTAGCGGAACGAGGACAAAATCGGACAAGTCACAACTTGCGCTACAGGTGTTCGGCTGCCGTTCATGCGATGTTTGGCCCGGGGGCCTTTCCCGCTCAAAAGCAACGGTCGCCGGCCCGCTGACCGAAGCCTACCGGGCACCCTGGCTGGCTACCGCCGCAGCACCGGCCGCGGCCGCCTCCGGGTCCAGGTAGGTACCGCCCGGTACCGCCGGGCGCAGGTCGGCGTCCAGGTCGTAGCGCAGCGGAATGCCGGTCGGGATGTTCAGTTCGGAGATCTCCTCGTCGGATACCTGGTCGAGGTGCTTGACCAGGGCGCGCAGCGAGTTGCCGTGCGCGACGATCAGCACCGTCTTGCCGAAACGCAGATCCGGGACGATGACGTCGGTGAAATACGGCAGAAAACGGACCACCACGTCGGCCAGGCATTCGGTGAGCGGGCCGCCGCTGATATGGGCGTAACGCGGGTCGGTGTCCTGGCTGAACTCGCTGCCCTTCTCGATCGGCGGCGGCGGAGTGTCGTAGCTGCGCCGCCAGGCCATGAACTGGTCGTCGCCGTAGCGGGCCTTGGTTTCGGCCTTGTCCAGACCCTGAAGCGCACCGTAATGGCGTTCGTTGAGCCGCCAGCTGCGGCGTACGGGGATCCACAGCCGATCAGCGGCGTCCAACGCCAGGTCCGCCGTGTTGATCGCGCGTCGCAGCAACGAGGTGTAGAGCACGTCGGGCAATAGGTTGTGTTCGATCAGCAGCTCACCGCTGCGAACCGCTTCGGCCCGGCCCTTTTCGGTGAGGCCGACGTCGACCCATCCGGTGAACCGGTTCAGCGAGTTCCATTCGCTTTCGCCGTGGCGAAGTAGCACCAGCGTGGCAGTGTCACCCATGCGCGTTAGTCTCTCACGCACTCATTCAGCGGTCGTCACAGTCTTCGTCGTCTTCGTCGATCAGGTGGGCGAAGGCCTCCAGGTTCTTCAGCGACTCGCCACGCGATACCCGCCAGTCCCACTCCTTTTGGATCGACGAACGAAAACCCAACTCCAGCAACGTATTAAAGTCAGAGTCCACCGCTTCGAGTACCTGTCCGAGCACTCGGTCGATTTCCTCGGCGTCAACCGATGCCAGCGACATTCGCCCCACCAGATAGATGTCGCCGACGTTGTCCAGCGTGTAGGAGACTCCGTAGAGCCGGCGGTTGCGCTTGAGCAGGAACCGGTAGACGCCTTCGTGGTTTTCGTCGGGCTGGCGGCACACGAACGCCTCGACGCGCACCGAGTGCTCACCGATGCTCAGGATGGTGTTGGTCTTGAGCTTGCGTTCACCGGGCAACTCGACCACCAGCCCCGGCAGCCCGCCATGTAGGCCTTCGTGTTCCGAATACGTCAGGTCGCTGGCCTGTAAGGCATGCTCGATTACCTGCTGCACCGAGGACTTCATGCGCCCACCCCCCGACGCGGTGTCCAGCGGCGTGGCTTGCGCGCCGCCACCCGGTCCCGGATCCGGCGCTGCCGCGTGGCGGTGAAGTCGCCGATGGCGTCCTGGTAGCTGGCCAGCAGCGCGTCGGTGGTGCTCTGCCAGGAGAACGTCGCCGCGTGCGCGGCCGCCGCCCGCCGCATCACCGTGCCCTGCGGCGCACCGTCCAGCCGCAGCAGCTCGTCGAGCGCGTGCGCCCAGTCATCGACGTCATGCCCGGACACCAACGAGCCGGTGACACCGTCGCGCACTGCCACCGGCAGCCCGCCGACCGCGGCCGCGACCACCGGCGTGCCGCAGGCCTGCGCTTCGACGGCGACCAAGCCGAACGACTCCGAATAACTGGGCACCGCAACCAGATTCGCGGCCTGGAACAAAGTGACCAGATTCTCCCGCGACTGCGGCGGCAGGAAGGTCACCCGCGCCGTGATCCCGAGTTCATCGGCGAGACGGACCAGCCCGTCCGGGGTAGCCAAACCGCTGCCCGACGGCCCGCCGGCCACCACGATGCGCACCCCCGGAAGTTTCGCCGCTGCCCGCAACACGATGTCGGGTGCCTTCAGCGGCTGGATTCGACCGACGAACGCCACGATCTGTTCGTCGAGCGGGAGCCCCAACGCGGCCCGCGCCGCCCGCCGATCACCCGGATGGAACACGTCCAGGTCGACGCCGGGGTGAACCACGTCGATTCGCTCGGGATCGGCGCGATGGATCGAAATCAATTGCCTTGCTTCATCATCGGTGTTGACAATCAGCCGGTCCGCCTCGTCGACGACCTGCTGCTCCCCCACGGTGCGCAGTGGCGGCTCGGGCGCGTCGCCTTCGGCCAGTGCCGCATTCTTGACCGCGGCAAGCGTGTGCGCGGTATGCACCAGCGGCACCGCCCAGCGGTCGCGGGCCAGCCAGCCGACCTGTCCGGACAGCCAGTAGTGCGAATGCACGATGTCGTAGTAGCCGGGTTCGTGCGACGCTTCGGCGCGCAGCACCCCGGCCGCGAACGCGCATAGCTGGGTGGGCAGGTCGTATTTGTCGAGGCCCTCGAACGGCCCCGCCACCACGTTGCGCACCAGCACACCGGGCTCGACCTCGACGACCGGCGGATCGGCCGACGCGGTGGCCCGGGTGAAGATCTCCACCTCGATACCTCGCCGGGCCAGATGCAACGCACTTTGCAGCACGTACACGTTCATCCCGCCGGCGTCGCCGATGCCCGGTTGGGCCAGGGGTGAGGTGTGTACTGCCAATAGCGCGACCCGGCGCGGATCATTCAGCAGGAGGAGGTCGTCGTGCCGCACACTTTCATCTTTACAGGACTGCCCTTGCACCAGCCCAAACCGCGGCGGCCTGTTCGCGTCAGGCGGACGACTCGGGGATGATCTCCGGGATCCGGGATCCGATCACACCGGCGCGGCGCATCGCTCCGAGCGGGTCGGCGTACAGCCCGCCCAGCGACACAATTCCCGCTCCGGCCTCCTGCACCCGGTTGCCGAAGGCGGTGACGCGGATATCCCGCGGCGTCAGCACCGAGCGCTCGGCGAACGCCTCCTCCACCTGCTCCATCGCCTCCGGATATTCGGTGAAGGCCTGGCCTCCGACCACCAGCTCGTCGGGATTGAGCAGGTCACGCAGCAAAGCGACCGCCTCACCGAGCACCCGTGCCCGCTCCGAGAGCAGATCCTTGGCCTGCTGGTTACCGGCACGGGCCACCCGCAGCAGGTCGGTGATCGCGGTGGCGGAGCCGTTGGTACGGCCGGCGGGAGCCGCCGGCAGTATCCGCAGTCGGCGCGCCGCCGCCAGCACGGCCTCGTCGCTGACCGTGGACTCGAGCTGCCCGGTCCCGCCGAGGAGCTCCGAATTCGCCGGCAAACCCGCGATGGTGCCGGGACCGCTGGACGGGCAGTGCACCCGTCCGCCGATCACCAGTGCGTAGCCCACGGTCTCGCGGGCGTAGACGTACAGGCTGGTCGGCGAGCTCGGCGCGAACCGCCGCAAGCCCAGCAGCAACTCGGCTCCCGCCATGGCGTCGACGTGGGAGGCCACCGAGACCGGCAGGCTCAGCGCGTCGGCCAGCACCGGTCCGACCGGCGCTTGCCGCCAGCCCAACCGCGGGTGGTCGACGTGGCCGGTGGCGCCATCGACGGTGCCACCGATTGCCACCCCGACCCAGAGCGGCCGCCGGCGATGCCAACGCCTCAGGTACCGGGAGGCGCTCTCGGCGAGCGATGTCAGCGCGGCTGCCGGGGGGCTCAGCGGCGTCGGGGTTTCCACGGTGTCCAGCGTGCGGCCGAACAGGTCGGTGGCAACGATGCTGGTGGTCCGCGCACCGATATGGATGCCCAGCGTCACGAACGGCTCGTGGTTGATCTCCACCGGTACGCGTGGACGTCCGATGGCCCCGGAGACGGCCAAGTCGGCGCGTTCCCGCAGCAAGCCTGCGTCAAGCAGCGCGATGACCTGGCGGTTCACCGTCGCGATGCTCAGCGATGTGACGCCGGCGATGACGTCGCGGCCGACCGGGCCACGCAGCCGGACCGCCCGAAATACCGAGGCCGCGGCAGAGTCCGAGATATGCAGCGACGGCGGCAAAATCTGGCGGTGCAGCCGCAGGTGGCCCTTGCGGCTGGGTGAATGAAGGGTGTGAGTGAGAGAAGTCGAGCGCACGAGCGTCCTTTGTCCGAGTTCTGATGGCCGGTCTTGGCCACAACCTGTTTTGGGTCAGGCGCGGCAAAGTGCGCGGCAACAACACGCACATGCCGCGCAAAGACACGCGGCTGTGTTGTTGAACTGGACGCTGTGGTGCACACGAGAAATTTAGCACGTTTACTAGAGTTGGCTCGGTGACTTCAGCTAATGCGCATCAACGGGTGGCGGTAATCACCGGTGCCAGTTCCGGGATCGGCGAAGCAGCCGCCAAAAACCTTGCCGCCCTTGGGTTTCACGTCGTAGCGGTAGCGCGCCGCGCAGACCGGATAACCGCCCTGGCCAACGAGATCGACGGCACCGCAATTGTGGCTGACGTCACAGACGACCAGGCGGTCGAGGCGCTGGCCGCCAAATTGAGCCGGGTCGATGTGCTGGTCAATAATGCCGGAGGCGCTCGCGGATTGGAGCCCGTCGCCGACGCCGACCTCGAGCACTGGCGGTGGATGTGGGAGACCAACGTGCTTGGCACGCTGCGGGTGACCCGCGCGCTGCTGCCCAAGCTGGTCGACTCCGGCGACGGCCTGATCATCACCGTCACCTCGGTGGCCGCGCTCGAGGTTTACGACGGCGGGGCCGGCTACGCGGCGGCCAAGCACGCCCAGGGCGCGCTGCACCGCACGCTACGCGGAGAGCTGCTCGGAAAGCCGGTGCGGCTCACCGAAATCGCCCCGGGCGCAGTGGAAACCGAGTTCTCGCTGGTCCGCTTCGACGGCGATCAGCAGCGCGCGGACTCGGTGTACAGCGGCATCACACCATTGACGGCGACCGACGTGGCCGAGGTCATCGGGTTCGTGGCGTCGCGGCCTTCCCACGTCGACTTGGACCTGATCGTCCTCAAGCCGCGGGACCAAGCCAACACGATGCGGTTTAACCGCCAGGGCTAGGCGACGTCGTCGTGGTGGTCGGTGTCCCCGACAAACTGGGGGCAGTCGACGGCGTGACCGGCGCGGTGACGGGGATGTGACTGGCCGGCGGATGCGCGTTCGGCGGCGGCAGCGCCGACATGGCCACCCAGGTGTCCCAGTCCACGGCCCAGTCCCAGATGTCGCCGTCGGAGTAGGACAACTGGATCGTGCTCCCGGTCACCTCGACCGGGTCCCCGTAAATCGCGGAGCCGAAGTACTGCTGGGCGTCTTCGGTCGACAGATTGACGCAGCCGTTGGTGACGTTGGTATTGCCCTGTGCGCCCGAGCTCGAGGGGTTGGCGTGGATGAACTCGCCGTTGTTGGAGATCCGCACCGCCCAGCGTTCGTGGGCGTTGGTGTAGCCGGCGGCCGGGTTGGACATGTAGAAGTCGGAGTACTTCTCGGTGACCACGTGGACGCCGTTGCGGGTGACGTTGCGGGCCTTGTCCGCCTCCCCGTAGCTGCAGGGGAAGTCCATGATGACGCCGGCATCGGTGACGACCTGAATGCGGTGCGAGGTCACCTCGGCCTTGACCACCTGCCGCCGGCCGATCTGAAAGTGCAACGAAATGTCATCGGAGCCGAACGCGCCATCGCCGAACGGCAGTCCATAGAACTTGGCCTCGACGTTCACGGTCGCGCCCGCCGGGTAATACTCGCGCGTCCGGTAGTGGATGCGGGCGCCTTGCTGCTCGTCGGGCAGCCAGGCCCAACTGCCCTCCACGGGGGGGTTGGTGGTGATGGTCAGCGCCTTCTCGACGGCGGCCTTGTCGCTGATCGGAGCGTCGAACTGGATGATGATCGGCACGGCGACGCCGACGGTCTGGCCGTCGGCCAACTGGAATGACCCGCCGATCTTCTTGCTGGGTGCCACAGTGGTGAACTTGCCGGTGACCGGAACCGCCTTGCCGTCGTGGCCCACGACCGACCCGCTCCAGCTATAGCTCGTGTCGTAGCCCAACGGCTCGGTCGTCGTGTAGACGGTGCGATCCTGGTTGAACGCCCCGGCAACGGCCTTGCCGGCCGAGTTCGTCAACGCCGCCTTCTGAAACCAGCCGTCGCTGACCACAACGCTGACCGGCGCGATGGGAACCACATCGTTGGCAGCATCGGCGGGCTGATATTTCAGCTGCGGCCCCGACTGCTCTTTCTTCTGCGCTTGCTTGGTCACGGTGCCGCTGCACGCGGCCAGGACGCTCGGGGCGAACACACCCAGCCCGAGGGCTGCCAGAGCCACACGCCGGTTAATCGGCGGCGGGGTGCTGGAGGTGCTCACGATATTAAAAGATACCGGCAGGAACGACATCCTCCCCGCCACGACGACGCGGTGCCGGGTGCTGCTGCACCCGAATTGCAGCTACAGCCCGCAGCCCAGCAGGACAGGCTCGGGTTCCAGTGTGATGCCAAACACGTCGCGGACCCCGTCGCGGACGGTGCGCGCCAGCGTCAACACGTCCGCGGTGGAGGCGTTGCCGCGGTTGGTCAGAGCAAGCGCATGCTTGGTGGACAATCGGCACGGCGCCGACGGATCGTCCGGATAGCCCTTGCCGAAGCCCGCGTGCTCCACCAGCCAGCCGGCGGCCAACTTGACGCGGTCGGGGGCCGGATAGTTCGGTACCGGCCCGTCGGTCCGGGCAGCCAGCGATTCGTAGACCTCCTTCGCGACAACCGGGTTGGTGAAAAACGAACCCACGCTCCAGGTGTCGTGGTCGGCCGGGTCGAGAACCATGCCCTTGCGGGCCCGCAGGGCCAGCACCGCATCGCGAACCGCTCGCGGGTCGGCACGCTCACCGCTGGTCGCGTTGAGCGCCGCCGTGAGCTCGCCGTAGCGCAACGGCGCACTGCGGCCCGATTCGTCCAGCGCGAACTCCACTTCCAGTACGACGCCGGGGACCCGCTCGCCGCCGGCCCGTTTGAACATGCTGGTGCGATAGCCGAATCCCAACTCGCCGCCGGGTATCCAGCGCACCGCGCCGCCGCGGCGATCCAGCACCCGGACGCGGGTGATGGTGTCCGACACTTCTGCGCCGTAGGCTCCGACGTTCTGCACGGGGGTGGCACCGGCCGATCCCGGGATGCCGGATAGGCATTCCAGCCCGCCCAGACCGCGCTCGACGGCCGCGACCACCACGTCGTCCCAGACCGCGCCGGCCTCGACACGCACCAGGTTGCCGTCGATGGTGATCCCGCGAGTGGCCAACTGCACCACGGTCAGGTCGGTCAGGTCATCGGCGACAACCAGGTTGGAGCCACCGGCTAACACCAACAACGGCCCGCCGTCGCCGCTACGGTTTGCCGAGTCCAGCTCGGTCAGCACAGCGACAACTTGTTCGCTGCTGGTGCAGGTAATCAGGCGGCGCGCGACCGGTCCCACCCGCAAAGTCGTCAACGGTGCCAACGGCACCGCCTCGGCGACGCGCGCACCAGCGAACAGCGATCCGGCTTCGCTGGGTTTCATGGCCCGTAACGGTAGCCTGACCTGCTATGCCCCGCTCATTCGACTTGTCCGCGGAATATGCGGACGGCGTCGAAGAACTTCATCGGGCGTTCGGTGAGGTGGGCTACTGGCGGGCCAGGCTGGCCGACATTCCGGTCGACGACGCGCGGCTGGAGTCAATCCGGGTCGGTGGGGAATCCGGGGACGACGGCACCATCGAAGTCGTGACGCTGCAGGAAGTGCACAGCCAAAACCTGCCGGCCATGGTCACCCAGCTGCACCGGGGCGATCTCTATTTCCGGCGCGAAGAGACGTGGGGGCCGGTCACCGAGGGCACCGCAACGGCTTGGATCAACGGCTCGATCGTGGACACTCCGGTGAACGTGTCCGGCACCGCCGAGCTGTCACCTATCGCCCAGGGCGGCGCCCGGCTGACGTTCCGGGTCACCATCCAGGTACGGATCCCCCTGATCGGCGGCAAGGTGGAGAAGATCATCGGCACACATCTGGCCGAACTGGTGAGCAGAGAACAGCGCTTCACCACGGAGTGGCTCACCAACAACGCCTGACCGACGGAAAGTGCCCGGCGTGATCCGCTCCTCAGCTGAACTGCCCGCTTCCTCCTCGCTCCGCAAGCGGAGCGCATCGTCGCCGGGCCTAAGCTGAACTGCCCGCCTAAGCTGGCGCCCATGCGAATCGCGTTGGCGCAAATGCTCAGTGGCAGCGATCCGGCGGCGAATCTGCAGCAGGTGCGCGATTACACCGGCCGGGCCGCCGACGCCGGTGCGACGCTGGTGGTGTTTCCCGAAGCGGCCATGTGCCGGTTCGGTGTTCCACTGGGACCGATCGCCGAGCCCGTCGACGGGCCGTGGGCCGACGGTGTCCGACGGATCGCGACCAACTCCGGCGTCACGGTGATCGCCGGTATGTTCACCCCGGCCGGCGACGGGCGAGTGACAAACACGCTGATAGCGGCCGGGCCGGGCACTCCCAACCAGCCGGACACCCACTACGACAAGATCCATCTCTACGACGCGTTCGGCTTCACCGAGTCGCGTACCGTCGCGCCCGGCCGGGAACCGGTGGTAATCACGGTCGACGGGATCGGGGTGGGGCTGACCGTTTGCTATGACATCCGCTTTCCGGAGCTCTATACCGAGCTGGCTCGGCGCGGCGCCCAACTCATTACCGTCTGCGCGTCCTGGGGTTCGGGTGCCGGCAAACTCGAGCAGTGGACGCTACTGGCCCGCGCCCGCGCGCTGGACTCGATGAGCTACGTGGCCGCGGCAGGTCAGGCCGATCCCGGTGACACGCTGGCCGGCTCGGGGTCCGCCTCTGGTGCGCCGACGGGGGTTGGCGGCAGCCTGGTGGCCTCACCGTTGGGCGAAGTGGTCGCGTCGGCCGGCGGCCGGCCGGAACTCGTGATCGCCGACATCGACGTCGACAAAGTCGCGAAGGCCCGGGACAGCATCGCGGTGCTGCGCAACCAGTCCGACTTTGCTCGTAGTGATAGGGCAGAATCGGTCGGGTGACGAACCCGCAAGGACCACCGAACGAGGGCCCGTCGTCGTGGGCTCGTCCCGGGGAACAAGGTCCGTCCGGGCCACCTCCCGCTGAGCGCCCTACCGAGCGGATACACACCGGCGATGCGGCCCAACCGCCGCAGAACGCCGCGGCTCAGCCGCCGTACCCGCCCGTCGCGGACACACAGCAGGGCGGCTACCCGCCGCCGCCCCTTCCGCCGGCGGGTCCCACGGAGCGGATTGCCGCCCCCAGCGAAGTGCCGGCTCCGGCGAAGAAGAAAAGACTTCGCGACCCGTTATCCCTCGTTCTGATCTGCGTCATCGTGGTTTCGCTGGTCATCGCGGGGCTGATCGGAGGCGAGCTGTACGCCCGCCACGTGGCCGACACCAAGGTGGCCGAGGCGGTGGCATGCGAGCTCCAGGATCAGGCCACGGCGTCGTTCGGGGTAGCGCCGCTGCTGCTGTGGCAGCTCGCGACGCAGCATTTCACCAATATCTCGGTGTCGACGGCGGGCAACCAAATCCGTGAGGCCAAGGGGATGAAGATCGATCTCAGCATCAAAGACGTCAAGCTCGGCAGTAACTCCGCATCCAAGGGCACCATCGGCTCGCTCGACGCCACGATCACCTGGACGAGCGATGGCATCAAGGAGTCGGTGCAGAACGCGATACCGGTGCTGGGTCCCTTCGTCACCAACAGCGTGACCACCCATCCCGCTGACGGCACGATCGAGCTGAAAGGAATGCTGGACAACATCACGACCAAACCGGTGGTGTCCGGCAACGGGATTCAGTTACAGATTCAGAGCTTTAACGCGCTCGGCTTCACGATGCCAAGAGAGAGCGTGCAGTCGACGCTGGACGCGTACACCGCGAAACTGACCGGCAACTACCCGTTGGGTATTCACGCGAACAGCGTGCAGGTGACGCCTACCGGCGTGACGAGTCACTTCTCCACGCAGAACGCGGCCATTCCTGCCGGCGACAACAACGACTCCTGCTTCGCCAACATCTAGGCGCCGGTTCTAGCTGAGCCCGTCGAGGACTGCCCGGGTGCCGGACAGGCCGAGCCTGGTCGCACCGGCATCCAGCATCGCGAGCGCGTCGGCGGCGGTGCGAATCCCGCCGCTGGCTTTGACCCCGAGGCGACCGCCGACGGTCCCGGCCATCAGCGCGACGGCCCGCACCGACGCCCCGCCCGCGGGGTGAAATCCGGTCGAGGTCTTGACGAAGTCCGCACCTGCATCCTCGGCGGCGCGACACACCTCGACCAGCGTGTACCCGTCCGAATCGCCCAACAACACAGCCGATTCCACGATCACCTTGAGCACGACGTCGGGCACCGCGGCGCGCACCGCCGCGATGTCGGAGCGCACCGCGTCCAGCTCTCCGGCCAGCGCAGCACCGACATCGATGACCATGTCGACCTCGCTCGCACCCGAAGCCACCGCCTGGGCGGCCTCTTGCGCCTTGACCGCCGGCACGTGCTTGCCTGACGGAAAGCCAGCCACCGCCGCGACCCGCACGCGGCCGGCCGCCATGGCGATCGGCACCATCGACGGAGATACGCACACCGCGTAGACACCCAGGGCGGCGGCCTCGTCCACCAGCGCGACCACATCGGCCTCCGTGGCCTCGGGTTTGAGCAAGGTGTGGTCGACGAGCGCCGCCAGCTGCCCGCGACTGGGCGTCACGAGAGCGGTTCTTCCGGTCCGCCGGGATTACAGCCGGAGGCGAACATATCGGCGTCGTCGACGACGGGCCGCCACGGCTCGAGGTTCCAGCTGGTCTTGCCGGGTTGCACCGTTTCGGCAAACTGCCAGTGGCAGATGAATTGTGCACGCATGCCGGGACGGTCGGCGTCCGGTGCCATCGCCAACACCTCGCCCCAGGCCTCGTCGGCCGGACCCGCCGACGCGGGTTGTCTGGCGGCCAGCCGCCCGGACGGTGTCGGAAAGACCCGCAGACTGGTCAGCCGTCCCCACTGCGTCCATTCGGTGTGATCGACAAACGGCGGGGAATACGAGGGGCCGGAGGGGTCGACTTCGCCGGTGCCAGGTTCGGCTACGGCGATGCCCGTCGCGGGCACCAAGCCCAGCATGGCGACAACCGCCGCCGGGGCGACGAGCAGGGCCTTCATCGCGTCAGCGCGACTTACCCTGAATTTCCAGAAGTTTGGGCCGGACGTCGACCAGATACACACCAGCCGCGCAGGCCGAAATCGCCATTCCGAGCACGCCGAAAACGAAGCTCAGGATGGACGTCAACGCAACGGCCAGGCCCAGGATCACCAGCCACACCGGCTTGGTCAGCTTCTCCGCGGCGGTATAAGCGTCGGACCGCTGCATCGCTGCGTGGATGAACGCGTACACCGCCGTCACCAGGACGGCGATCTGCAGAACCAACATGACGGTACCCACGACTTGGCTCACGCCATAAGGGTATGCGGGCGCCGTCGGAAACGTCGAATCCGAGTTGCCCCGCAGGGCAACTCGGAGTCCGAACTACTTCTGGGTGACCTTCTTAGCCGCCGACTTCTTGGCCGGGGCCTTCTTGGCCGGGGCCTTCTTGGCGGGAGCCTTCTTGGCCGGGGCCTTCTTGGCCGCCTTGGCCGACTCGGCCTTCTTGGGCAGCTCGATGCCGACCAGCTTGGCCGCACGCTCGCCGACCGCGCGGGTCTGCGACGCCACGGTGCCCAGCGCCTCCTGGGTCAGCTCGACGGCCTGGTCGACGTAGCCCTCGGCGCGCGCCGTGGTCTCCTCGAACGGCCGCTGGCTGCGCAGTCGCTGCAGCGCGGCCTCGCCCCGATCGACCAGCTCGTTGTAGCGGTTGGTCGCGGCGTCCAGGTAGCCCTCGGCTGCCTTGCGCAGCTCCTCGGGGGTGAACCGCTCGCGCAGCTCGGTGAACTGCTCGGGCAGGTCGTCCTGCAGCTTGGACAGGCGAGCACGGCTCTCCTCGACGCGGCTGCGGGTGTCGGTGCGAGTATCTTCTGCGCGCTCACGCAGGCCGGTGAGCAACTCGTTGACGGTGGCCAGGGCCAGGTCTGCTGCGCCCAGGGCCGCGAGCAACGGTGCCCGCAATTCTTCGATGTTCGTGTTTTCAGCCATGGTGTTTCCTTTCATGGTTGGGTTTTCGTTTTCAGGGGTTTGTGGTGTTTGTTTGGAAGTCGGGGCAAGCGTCGGCTCCTCTGGCGAGGAGTAGTCAAGACCCGTGGATTGACATGGCACGCGACTTGCCGGGAAACCTCCTGGTTGGTCGGGTCGGGTTGACGATTAAGTGCGTATCGGCGCGAACGCCGCGCCGGGGAATCAGTGGAACCTTCCCTTCTGAGTAACCCGACGGCCGCTGGGATATACGTCACCAACCCAGGCCCAGGCGATTACGCAGCTGAGCCGGCCCGGTCGGGCCAATCACTCGTTGCTATCGGTTTCGGTCGGACACTCCTCGTGGCTGGATTCGTTTTGCTGGGCAAATGAGGCGTAGATGTCGAGCAGGATCTGCTTCTGACGCTCGGTGATCGCCGTGTCGGTGATGATGGCGTCACGCACCTGGCTTTTGTCGCTCGGCTCGAGAATTCCGGCCCGCACGTAGAGGACCTCGGCGGAAACCCGCAGCGCTTTGGCGATCTGACTGAGCACGTCGGCAGACGGTTTGCGCAGGCCGCGCTCGACCTGGCTCAGGTAGGGATTGCTGACACCGGCCAGTTCGGCAAGTTGTCGCACCGAGACCTGGGCGAGTTCACGCTGGCTTCTGATGAAACTGCCAATGTCGGAGGCCGCAGTGGACACCTTGGCGGAGAGCGTCTCCTCCGGTGGCATTCCATGCTCCTTGGGTCCGATGGCCTACGTTGACAGGTTCAGAGCCTACGGACATGTGCTTGCAATTGCAAGCAGTAGTTAGCACCCCTAGAAAAACAGCTGTGCCACTGCGTAGATCACCAGGCCCGCCAACGAGCCCACCACGGTGCCGTTGATCCGAATAAATTGCAAATCACGGCCCACGTGCAGTTCGATCCGCCGGCTCGCCTCCTCGGCATCCCAACGCTCGATCGTGTCGGTGATGATCGCGGTGATCTCGATCCCGTACTGCAAGACCAGATGCTGGGCCGCCCGCACTATCCAGTTGTCGACCTTGTCGCGCAGCTCGACGTCGTCGCGCAATGATTCCCCGATGCGCACGACGGCGTCGGCGATGCGGGTGCGCAACGCACTGGACGGATCGTCGACGCCTTCGAGCACCAGCCGTTTCAGCGTCTTCCACGCCGTCGCGGCCGCAGTGGCGATTTCGTCGCGCGCCATCAGCTGCTCTTTGATCGTTTCGGCGCGGGCGATGGTATCCGGGTCGTTTTGTAGATCGTCGGCAAATTCGAACAGGAAGCGGGTCGCCGAACGGCGCAACTCGTGGTCGGGGTTGCGCCGCACCTTATCGGTGAAGTCCATCAATTCACGGTGGATGCGGTCGCCGACGAGATGGTCGACGAATCGTGGCGACCAGGTCGGTGAGTCACGCTCGACCACTCGCTGGATGATCTCGCCCGCGTTCAGTGACCATTGAAACGCCCGGTCGGCAAGCAGCTGGATCAGGGCTTCCTGTCGGCGCTCGGCGAGCAGCGTCGACAGGACCCGGCCCACCGGCGGCCCCCACTGGGGTTCGGCGACGCGGCGCACGATCATCCGATCGATCACCTGCTGGACGTCCTCGTCACGCAGCAACTCGACGAGCACTCGCAGCACCGTCGCGGCCTCGCTCGCCACCCGCGCGGCGTGCAAGGGCTCCGACAACCACTTACCGAGTCGCCCGGCCACCTGGGCGTCGCGCAGCTTGGTCTCCACCACCGCGGGCGAGAGGAAGTTCTCCCGCACGAAGCTTCCCAGTCCCTCGCCTAGCTGGTCCTTCTTCCGCTTGATGATCGCGGTGTGCGGGATCGGTATGCCCAGCGGGTGCTTGAACAGCGCGGTCACTGCGAACCAGTCCGCGAGGGCACCCACCATGCCGGCCTCGGCGGCCGCGCCGACATAGCCGACCCAGGCGCCCACGCTGCCTTGCGCCTGCGCCCACCGGCAGGCGAGGAACACGCCAGTCGCACCGACCAAAAAGCTCAGTGCCACCAATTTCATCCGGCGCAGCCCCACCCGCCGTTGCGCGTCCGCCTCCGGATCGGCCCCAGCGAATGATTCCGCGAGGGACGTGTGGGACCGCGCCGCCACGGCCGGCGGCACGGTCGGCTCTGGCCGCGAGGCGGCCGAGGCCGATGTCTCGGCTCCTGGTGAGGCCCTGTGTACCACCACACCATCATGTATCGCGCGGGCCAGTTAGTGTTACTACACGGTTGAACAAACCCCTTCCCGAGGCGTCCTATCCGCCGTAACGGCTCCCCAACGCCGTACTATCGGGGGGTCTAGGGAATGGGAATCGTCGATGGTGGCAGAGCAAATCCCGGCTGTGATCGTTAAGACGGACGGCCGTAAGCGGCGCTGGCACCAACACAAGGTGGAGCGCCGCAATGAGTTGGTTGACGGCACGATCGATGCGATTCGCCGACTCGGCCGCTACCTGAGCATGGACGAGATCGCCGCGGAGATCGGTGTGTCCAAGACGGTTCTCTATCGCTACTTCCTCGACAAGAACGACTTGACGACCGCCGTGATGCGCCGGATCGCGCAGACCACGCTGATTCCGAACATGGCCGCGGCGCTGACATCGAATCTCGATGGGATCGACCTGACCCGCGCGGCCCTTCGCGTCTACGTCGACACCGTGGCGGACGAACCGGAGCCGTACCGGTTCGTGATGGCGAACAGCTCGGCCAGCAAAAGCAAAGTGATCGCCGACTCCGAGCGGATCATCGCCCGCATGATCGCGGTGTTGCTGCGCCGCCGCATGGTGCAGGCCGGGATGGACACCGGCGGCGCCGAGCCGTGGTCGTACTTGATCGTCGGCGGTGTGCAATTGGCCACACACTCGTGGATGTCAAACCCGCGGATGACCAGAGACGAATTGATCGACTACCTGACGATGCTCAGCTGGAATGCGCTGTGCGGAATTGTCGAAGTCGGCGGCTCGCTGGACAAATTCCGCGAGCAGCCGCATCCTTCGCCAATTGCGCCGCCGCGAGAGCCCTGAACCGGCGCCGGCATGTCACACGTTTTGTGAATAGCCCCGGTCGCGTGTGAACCTATGTCACAACCGCGTACACGACCTGTGCCGGTTCAACCCGATAGCATGCAGAGGGCATGCACCGGAGGTCGACGCGCTCCCCTGCCGATTCGTCCGCGCCTCCGGGATACAGAAAGGCTCCTTGCGTTATGTCCGTGCAGCTCACTCCGCAGTTCGGCAACGTGCAAGCGCACTACGATCTGTCTGACGACTTCTTCCGGCTCTTTCTGGACCCCTCCCAGACCTACAGCTGCGCGTACTTCGAGCGGGATCACATGACCCTGGAGGAAGCGCAGCTCGCCAAGATCGACCTGTCGCTGTCCAAGTTGCGCCTCGAGCCCGGGATGACGCTGCTGGATGTCGGCTGCGGCTGGGGTGCCACCCTGCGGCGGGCCATCGAGAAATACGACGTCAACGTCGTGGGCCTGACATTGTCCGAGAACCAGGCCGAGCACGTTCAGAAGACGTTCGATCAGCTGGAGACGCCGCGGACCAGGCGGGTATTGCTGGAGGGCTGGGAGAAGTTCGACGAGCCGGTCGACCGGATCGTTTCGATCGGTGCATTCGAGCACTTCGGCCGCTCGCGATGGGCCCGCTTTTTCGAGATGGCGTACTCGGTGCTGCCGGCCGACGGCGTGATGATGCTGCACACCATCGTGCGCCCCCCGTTCAAGGACGCCAGGGCAAAGGGCCTGCCACTGACCCACGAAGTCGTTCACTTCACGCAGTTCATCCTGGCCGAGATCTTCCCGGGCGGCTGGCTGCCCACCGCGCCGTTGGTGGAGGAGCACGCTTCCGACGCCGGCTTCAAGCTCACCCGGACCCAGTCCTTGCAGCTGCACTACGCGCGCACCCTGGACATGTGGGCCGCCGCGCTGGAGGCGAATAAGGACACCGCTATCGCGATCCAGTCGGAGAAGGTCTACGACCGCTACATGAAGTACCTGACCGGCTGCGCGAAACTGTTCCGCCAGGGCTACACGGACGTCGACCAGTTCACGCTGGAAAAGTAATCAACTCCCTGCCGGCTTCCCGGCAACGGAGTGGCGATGGGGGCTGATGTCGCGGTGACATCAGCCCACTGCCCGCCTACTTCACGAGGGTAAACTGCCCCACGTTGCTGATGCCCTTGATGAAGAAGTCCTCGCATCCCGTCAAGTAGTGCATATAGCGGTCGTAGACCTCTTGGGACTGAATGGCAATGGCCTTCTCTTTGTTGGCCTCGAGATTGGCGGCCCAGATGTTCAGCGTTCGGGCATAGTGCTCTTGCAGCAAATGCACTCTTTCGACTGAGAACCCGGCGTCCTGGCTGAACTTGAATATGTCTTCCTGCGCCGGCAACTGTCCGCCCGGGAAAATCTCCGTGCCGATGAACCGCGCGAATCGAATATCGCGCATCGTCAGCTTGATGCCGCGTGCGGGCATCTCTTGCCATTGATACGTCAAAATCGTGTGCAGCAACATCCGGCCGTCGTCGGGAAGAACGTTGTAGGCGCGGTCGAAGAACGCGGCGTACCGCTCCAGCTTGAATGCTTCGAAGGCGCCGATCGAAACGATTCTGTCGACTCGGTCCTCGAATTCCTCCCAGCCCTGCAGCCGCACCTCAACGGTGCGGTCGGTGGGAATCTTGGACAGCTTGGCCTTGCTGTACTCGAATTGGTTGCGGCTCAGCGTGATTCCGATGACGTTGACGTCGAACTTCTCGATCGCGCGCGCCAGCGCTCCGCCCCAGCCGCAGCCGATGTCGAGCAGCGTCATCCCGGGCTCGAGGTTGAGCTTGCCCAGCGCCAGGTCGAACTTAGCGTTCTGCGCCTCTTCCAGCGTCATGTCATCACGCTCGAAATACGCGCACGTGTAGCCCATGGTCGGGTCTAGGAATAACGCGAAAAACTCGTCGGAAACGTCGTAGATCGATTGCGATTCCTCGTAATACGGTCTCAACTGAGTCATGCTCGTGTGGAACCTCTCGTCGGTGGTTCGCGAGGATATTATCCAATAAACAAAGTCGATGCCACCGGCCGTCGGCACACGACGCGCCGATCGCGATTCACGCGGCCTCAGTACGTGTAGAAGCCCCGACCCGACTTCTTACCCAGGATGCCCGCCTCGACCATCCGGAGCAGCAGCGGTGGCGGACCGTAATGCGGTTCTTTGAATTCCTCGAACATCTTGTCGGCGATCAATTTGAGTGTGTCCAAGCCAACAAGATCCGAAAGGCGCAGCGGGCCCATCGGGTGGGACAGGCCAGCGACGACCGCCTTGTCGACGTCTTCGACGGTGGCAAATCCCGCCTCCACCATCCGGATGGCCGACAGCAGATACGGCACCAAGAGCGCGTTCACCACGAATCCGGACCGATCCGTACAGCGCACCACCTGTTTGCCCAGCACCGCACTGGCAAACTCTTCGGTCCGAGCGGCGGCGGCTTCGTCGGTGACCAGCGTGCTGACCAGTTCGACCAGCGGAAGCACCGGCACCGGGTTGAAGAAGTGCAGGCCCAGCACGCGCTGGGGGCTCTTGGTGGCCGCTGCGATCTTCATGATCGGAATGCTCGAGGTGTTCGACGCCAGCACCGCGTCGGGGTCGGTGATCACCTGATCGAGTTTCGCGAAGACCTCGGCCTTGACCGCCTCGTCCTCGATGATCGCCTCGATCACCAGCTGGCGGTCGGCGAGGTCCTTCAGGTCGGTGGTGAAGGTGAGCTTGCTCAGGGCGCGATCACGCTCACGCTCGGTCACCTTGCCCGCGCTGACGCCACGCTCCAGCGACTTCACGATGCGGTTTCGTCCTGCCGTGATCAGCGCCTCGGTGGTCTCGTACACCGTAACCGCGACGCCGGCGCGGACCGAGACTTCGGCGATTCCGGCCCCCATCTGCCCGGCCCCGACAACCCCAACCCGCTGAATCCCTGTGTCGCTCACTGCGTTTCTCTCCGGTCGTATTGTCTTGCACCGCAATAGGCCCCGCCCAGGATCGCCGGGCGGGGCCTATGCTACTTCAGCCGCGAGTTGGTGCAGCTGGGCTCAGTGACTTAAGCAGTCGGTGTCACTTCGTCCTCGTGGGCTTGCGCCCGCTCGTCCTCAGTGAAACTGGCCTTCCTCGGTGGAGCCAGTCAGGGCGGTGGTGGACGACGTCGGGTCCACCGTGGTGGCGATGCGGTCGAAATAACCGGCACCGACCTCACGCTGGTGCTTGGTCGCGGTGTAACCGCGCTCCTCGGCGTCGAATTCACGCTCCTGCAGCTCGACGTAGGCGCTCATCTGGTTGCGGGCGTAGCCGTAGGCCAGATCGAACATCGAGTAGTTCAGCGCGTGGAAGCCGGCCAGCGTGATGAACTGGAACTTGAAGCCCATCGCACCCAGCTCCTTCTGGAACTTGGCGATGGTGGCGTCGTCGAGGTGCTTGCGCCAGTTGAACGACGGCGAGCAGTTGTAGGCCAGCATCTGGTCCGGGAACTCGGCCTTGACGCCCTCGGCGAACTTGGCCGCCAGCTCGAGATCCGGTGTGCCGGTCTCCATCCAGATCAGGTCGGAGTACGGCGCGTAGGCCTTGGCCCGCGCGATGCACGGCTCGAGGCCGTTGCGGACCCGGTAGAACCCTTCCTTGGTCCGCTCACCGGTGATGAACGGCTGGTCGCGCTCGTCGACATCGCTGGTGATCAGGGTGGCCGCCTCCGCATCGGTGCGAGCGATCACGACGGTCGGGACGTCGGCGACGTCGGCCGCCAGGCGAGCCGAGGTCAGCGTGCGGATGTGCTGCTGGGTCGGGATCAACACCTTGCCACCGAGGTGGCCGCACTTCTTCTCCGAGGCGAGCTGATCTTCCCAGTGCGACCCCGCGACGCCTGCGGCGATCATCGCCTTCTGCAGCTCATAAACGTTGAGCGCACCGCCGAAGCCGGCCTCGCCGTCGGCGACGATCGGCGCCAGCCAGTTCTCCACCGACCGGTCACCCTCGACCGTGGCGATCTCGTCGGCGCGCAGCAGCGCGTTGTTGATCCGGCGGATGACCTGCGGCACCGAGTTGGCCGGGTAGAGGCTCTGGTCGGGGTAGGTGTGGCCGGAAAGGTTGGCGTCACCGGCGACCTGCCAACCCGACAGGTAGATGGCCTTCAGGCCGGCGCGAACCTGCTGGACGGCCATGTTGCCGGTGAGCGCGCCCAGCGCGTTGACGAACTCCAGGTCGTGCAGCTCTTCCCACAGCACCTCCGCACCGCGGCGGGCCAGCGTGCTCTCCTCGACGACGCTGCCCTGCAGGGCCACGACATCTTGGGCGGTGTAGGTGCGGCTGATGCCCTTCCAGCGCGGGTTGGTGTCCCAGTCGTGCTGGATCTGCTCGGCGCTCTTCGGGGTGCCAACGACAGACATTGGTCTTACTCCTTAACTCAAACGGTGAACGGTTAACGCCATACCGCTATCGGAGCGGTAGCCGGAGGCTTAACTTCACTGGCGTGCTAACACGACCATGGCACAGCGTGTTGATGCAGGTCCACCCATTACAATTGCCAATTTCGGCAACGACGCAACGCGGTTTTGCAAAGTTTGCGAAGGCGCGTGCGAACTTAACCGTTTCAGAAGCTACCGGCCGGTAACTAAAATTTGCAGGTCAGCCGGGGATTTAACGGGACGCTTGTCCGGTTAGATCGCGAAGAGCGCGGCGACGGCTTTTGTCTCTTCGCCGACCGCATATGTGAGCGTTGTAACAGGGCGATCGGCCAACCCGGGACCGAATAGGTCGGTCGATCCGGCCGGGTGAACGTGCGAGATGATCTCCAGCTTGTCGCCCAACGCCACCGGCGCCTCGTGCTCGATGGTGATGCGCAGCGGTCCGGCCATCAGTTCCAGGTGCGACGCGAGGTAATCCTCGATCACGCTCCAATACACCGAGTTGTTCATGTGGTCGAACAAGTCGATGTCGGTAATCCGGAGCGGGAACTCGTGAATCTCCGACGCATCGCCGCGGCTGCCGGGCTTCAAGTAGCCCTTCCACCGCAGCCGATCAACGGACGTCGTCTTGTGCAGGCCTTCGAGGAAGTCGTCGGAAATGCGCGAGGGCATCTGGGTGTCCCGGTTGATGTTGATCCAGAACGCCTCGGATTCGATCAGGCCGCCCTTGCGTCCGTCGATGCGAACCCGCATCTCACACCACCGATTCGAGGTGCCCGAACACCAGCGCCGACATCGCAGCATGTCCTGGAACTCGATCGGACGCAGCAAGTCAAGCATCGTTCGCCGGACGATCCATAGCGGATGGGTCTCCTCAAAGCCCAGCTCGCGCAGTTGGTCCTGCCCGATGTCTTGGATGTGCCGGCACGCCGCGTCCAACCGCAGCCGGCCCGTGCGATCGATGTCGCCGACTCGCAGTGGCCATTCGCGGTCGAACACATCGGGGTGGCCGTCGGGCACCGGCATCATTACTTTGTCCAGGCTCACGACTTCGCTCCCCATTTGACCTACGTCTGTTACCCCGAGGTTTACCTCGAAGCCCCGGTGCGAATCATGCCAACGCCGACGATGAAACACCAACCTGGCGAAGGCGGCTTAGGCTGCCAAGTCTGCTAACCCTTTCTTCGCATGCAGGTAGGCTGGGTTGAGTGTCCAAAACGTTCGTCGGCTCACGCGTTCGCCAGCTGCGTAACGAGCGCGGATTTTCTCAGGCCGCGCTGGCTCAGATGCTCGAGATCTCGCCGAGCTACCTCAACCAGATCGAGCACGACGTTCGCCCGCTGACGGTGGCCGTACTGCTCCGGATCAGCGAAGTGTTCGGAGTGGACGCGACCTTCTTCGCTTCCCAGGACGACACCCGCCTGGTCGCCGAGCTGCGCGAGGTGACCATGGATCGCGATCTGGACATCAACGTCGATCCGCCCGAGGTCGCCGAAATGGTCAACGCCCATCCCGCCCTGGCCCGCGCGGTGGTCAACCTGCACCGGCGCTACCGGCTCACCACGGCGCAGCTGGCCGCCGCCACCGAGGAGCGCTACTCCGACGGCAGCGGCACCGGATCGATCACCATGCCCCACGAAGAGGTGCGCGACTACTTCTACCAGCGGCAGAACTACCTGCACGAGCTGGACACCGCCGCCGAAGACCTCACGATCCACACCCGGCTGCACCACGGCGACCTGGCCCGCGAGTTGACCCGCAGGCTCACCGAGGTGCACGGCGTCCACATCAACAGGCGGATCGACCTCGGTGACACGGTGCTGCACCGCTACGACCCCGAGACCAAGACGCTGGAGATCAGCAATCACCTCTCGTTGGGCCAGCAAGTCTTCAAGATGGCCGCCGAATTGGCCTACCTCGAGTTCGGCGACCTGATCGACAGCATGGTCGCCGACGGCAAATTCACCAGCGACGAGTCACACACACTGGCCCGACTGGGTCTGGCGAATTACTTCGCCGCCGCCGCGGTGCTGCCCTACCGCCAATTCCACGACGTCACCGAGAATTTCCGCTACGACGTCGAACGGCTGTCGGCCTTCTACTCGGTGAGCTACGAAACCATCGCGCACCGGCTGTCGACGATGCAACGGCCGTCGATGCGGGGCGTGCCGTTCTCGTTCGTCCGGGTGGATCGCGCCGGCAATATGTCAAAACGCCAGTCCGCCACCGGCTTTCATTTCTCCTCCAGCGGCGGGACCTGCCCGTTGTGGAACGTCTACGAGACGTTTGCCAACCCGGGCCAGATCCTCGTGCAGATCGCCCAGATGCCCGACGGCCGCAACTACATGTGGGTGGCCCGCACCGTCGAACGCCGCGCTGCCCGGTATGGTCAGCCAGGTAAAACCTTCGCGATCGGGCTGGGCTGCGAACTGCGGCACGCGCACCGGCTCGTCTACTCGGAAGGACTCGACTTGTCGGGAGACGTTGCCACACCCATCGGCGCGGGTTGCCGTGTCTGCGAACGCGATAACTGTCCACAGCGGGCTTTCCCGGCTTTGGGACGCGCACTCGATCTCGACGAGCACCGCAGCACGGTGTCGCCGTACTTGGTGAAGCAGCCATGAGCGACACCCAGGCCGACCACGTCGGCCGCATACCGTCGTCCACCAAGCTGCGCCGGCTGGGGCCGATCAACTGGGTGCTCGCGAAGGCGGCCGCCCGCACGGTGTCGGCCCCGGAGATGCATCTGTTCACCACGCTCGGTCAGCGCCAAGGGCTGTTTTGGGCGTGGTCCCTCTATGGCGGCCGGCTGCTGCGCGGCCGGCTGCCGCGGGTGGATACCGAATTGGTGATCCTGCGCGTCGCGCATTTGCGCTCAAGCGAATACGAGCTGCAGCACCATCGGCGGATGGCACGCCAGTACGGTCTGGACACTCACCTGCAGGCGACGATTTTCGCCTGGCCCGACATCCCGGACGGCGACGGCCCCCGAGTAATACTGAGCGCCCGGCAACAGGCACTGCTGAACGCGACGGATGAGCTGATCAAGAACCGGTCGATCAGCGAAGGCACCTGGCAGCAACTGGCGGTGCACCTCGACCGGCGCCGGCTCATCGAATTCTGCTTGCTTGCAACGCAATACGACGGGCTAGCCGCGACGATAACCGCCCTGAACATCCCGTTGGACAACCCGAGGTAACGCCTCAGACGTAGACGTCGGCCAGCACGGCCAGCGTCAGGATCACCGGCAGTATCGGTAAGTCGAACGCGAACGCCGCCCACAGATACTTTCGGCGCCGGCGTAGCAGCCAGCCCCAAATGGCGGCGCCGACTCCCAGCAGTACCGACAGCAGCAATACCAGCGGGCCCCACCGGCCCGCCGTGGCGTTGTCGCCGGCGATCGAGATGGCCACCAGCCACAGCACATAACCGGTGGCGGCACCGCCGATCGCTCCAACAATGGTCTCGCTGCGAATCATTCGCGGCTCAGAAGTTGATCATGTGGCCGGTCAGGCCGTGGAAGCACTCCTGCAGCGCCTCGGACATGGTCGGATGGGTGTGCACGTTGCGGGCCAGCTCGTTGGCGGTCAGGTCCCATTTTTGCGCCAAGGTGAGCTCCGGCAGCAGCTCGGACACGTCGTGGCCGACCAGGTGCCCGCCCAGCAGCTCGCCGTACTTGGCGTCGGCGACCAGCTTGACGAAACCGCTGGGGTCGCCCACGCCGTGCGCTTTGCCGTTGGCGGTGAACGGGAATTTGGCCACCTTGACGTCGTAACCCTCCTCGCGGGCCTGCTCCTCGGTCAACCCGAAGCTGGCGACGTTCGGCTGGCAGAACGTCGCGCGCGGAAGCATCCGGTAATCGCCGAGCGCCAAAGTCTCTGCGCCGGCGATGGTTTCGGCTGCCACCACACCTTGCGCCTCGGCGACGTGGGCCAGCTGCAGCTTCCCGGTGACGTCGCCGATCGCATAGATGTGGTCGACGTTGGTGCGCATGTAGTCAGTGATCCCGATGGCCTTGCGGTCGGTCAGCGCGACCCCGGCCTTGTCGAGTCCGAAGCCCTCGACGTTGGGTGCAAAACCGATGGCCTGCAACACCTTTTCGGCCTTGAGCTCCTCGGACTTACCGTCCTTGCTGATCGCTACCCGCACCACGGACCCGTCGTCGGAGATGGAATCGACTTTGGTTCCGGTCAGGATCTTGACGCCCAGTTTCTTGAACTGCTTCTCGACCTCCTTGGACACCTCGGCGTCCTCGTTGGGCAGCGCGCGCGGCAAGAACTCGACGACGGTCACATCGACGCCGTAGTTCTTCAGCACATAGCCGAACTCCATGCCGATCGCCCCGCATCCGGCGATGATGATCGACTCGGGCAGTTCGCGGGACAGGATCAGTTCCTCGTAGGTGACCACATTCTCCGACAGCGACGTGCCGGGAACCAGGCGGGTGCTGCTGCCGGTGGCGATGATGGCGTTGTCGAACGTGACCGTGTCGGTGCCACCGTCATTGAGATCGACCGACACCGTGTGGGCATCGGTGAATCGGCCGTAGCCATGGATTTCGGTGATCTTGTTCTTCTTCATCAGGAAGTGCACGCCGGCGACGCGGCCCTCGGCCACTTTGCGGCTGCGATCGAAGGCGACCCCGTAGTCGAAAGTTGCCTCGCCGCTGATGCCGAACGTCTTGGCCTCTTTGGTGAAGATGTGCGCGAGTTCGGCGTTGCGCAGTAGCGCCTTGGACGGGATGCAGCCGACGTTGAGGCAGACTCCACCCCAGTATTTCGGTTCGACGACTGCGGTGTTCAGGCCGAGCTGCGCGGCGCGAATGGCCGCGACATATCCGCCGGGACCGGCCCCGAGGACGACGACGTCAAAGTGAGAAGTCACGAGCCCACACTAGTGGGCGGTGATTTCGCACTGCACTACACCGTGGGTCACGGGACCTACCGTCAATACGGGATGACGGCGACCAGACAATGACCCGTACGGGCGCAGTAGTAATAGCCGTACAGGGGCGCCGCGGCGACGACGGAGCCAAACGGTCCCGACATCACCGCGATGGACAGCGCCGCGATCACCGGCCTGCCCTGGACCATCGCCAGCATCACCCCGCCGACGGTGCACGCGACCACGTAGACCAGGGCCATGAACACCGCGGGGGTCTTGTCGATCGTGTGGTACCACCAATAGAACAGACTCAGCCCGACCTCGGCCGTCGCGGCCCACACGCCGAGGAGCACCAGGACCAACTTCCACCACTTCAGGTATTGGTAGCGGCCCGGCACGGTGACCGACTGCACCGATGCGCCGACCGGCTCGGTCCCCGAATCCCGCTCGGATGCGGCAGCGGGCGTCTCGGTCGCAACCTTGTCCTCGGATTTGCCCGGCTTCTCCGCAGCGGGGGGTATCGGCTGCGAACCGGTGTCGTCGAAATCCGGGACGAACCCTTGCGTGCCTGTGTCCTCCTCGAAGTCCGGAACAAACCCCTGCGTGCCGGTGTCCTCGAAGTCCGGAACAAACGGCTCGGTCCCCGGATTCGACGCGCGGTCTTGCTCGACCTCTTTGTCAGCCACCGGAAATCACCTGGACAGCGACCAGCACCCCGAACCAGCCGGGAGCCACGGACAACGTGAACGCGCCCAGCATCGTGACCCAACGACGACCGGAAAACAGGATCGTCAGCAGCCCGACCACACTGGGCAGCCCCACCACCAGCGCGATGACGACGTCGGGGCGGACCGGGCTATGGACCACCACGGTCAACGCCACCCCCGCCAGCAGCCCGACCGCGGCACCGATCAGCATCGCGCTGGCCAGCAGCCAGGGCCGGGGTAGGGGGGTCACCCCGTCGACATTACTGCGGCTACCGACCACCGGGCGGGCACGTTCCCGGCGTGGCCTCGTCGACGACCAGCCCACGAATCGACGGACGCTCGCCCCCCTCGTACGCGGCGCCGGTGATCACCGGTACGGCTTCTAGCTGGACTTTCTCATCGTCGGTGAAGACGCGGCCGCGACTGAGAAACCGCACGCCTTCGGGTGCTTCCAGGCTGAATCCGCCGCCGCGGCCGGGTACCACGTCGATGACCAGCTGGGTGTGTTTCCAGACCCGGTACTGCGGACCCGAGATCCACACCGCGACGCCCTCGGCTCCCACGTCGAGAACTCCGAGCAGGACGTCGCGGTCACCGACGAGAAAGTCGCCGTTGGGGTAACACATCGGCGACGACCCGTCGCAGCAACCGCCGGACTGGTGGAACATCACCGGCCCGTGGCGGTCCTGCAGCCGGGCCAGCAATTCGGCGGCGGCGGCGGTGATGACAGCCCCGGCCGGAGCGCTCATCAGAAGAAGCCCTGCGCCTTATCGGCGTAGGACACCAGCAGGTTCTTGGTCTGCTGGTAGTGGTCGAGTGCCATCTTGTGGGTTTCCCGGCCGAACCCGGATTGCTTGTAGCCACCGAACGCCGCGTGCGGCGGGTACACGTGGTAGCAGTTCACCCACACCCGGCCGGCCTTGATCTCGCGGCCGGCCCGGTAGGCGGCGTTGCCGTCGCGGCTCCACACCCCGGCGCCCAGCCCGTAGAGGGTGTCGTTGGCGATGCCCATCGCGTCGTTGAAGTCGGTGAACGACGTCACCGCCACCACCGGCCCGAAGATCTCCTCCTGGAAGACGCGCATCTTGTTGTTGCCGGAAAAGATCGTCGGCTGCATGTAGTAGCCGCCGGATAGGTCGCCACCGAGCTCGGCACGCTCACCGCCGGTGATGAGCTTGGCGCCCTCCCCTTTGCCAATCTCGATGTAGGACAAGATCTTTTCCAGCTGGTCGTTGGAGGCCTGCGAACCCAACATGGTCTCGGTGTCCAGCGGGTCGCCCTGCCGAACCGCCTTGGTCCGGATCGCGGCCAGCTCCAGAAACTCGTCGTGGATGTCGGACTGGATCAGGCTGCGCGACGGGCAGGTGCACACCTCGCCCTGATTGAGCGCGAACATCGTGAAACCCTCGAGGGCCTTGTCCTGGAAGTTGTCGTTGGCGGCCATTACGTCGGAGAAGAAGATGTTGGGGCTCTTGCCGCCGAGCTCCAGCGTGACCGGGATCAGGTTCTGCGACGCGTACTGCATGATCAGCCGCCCGGTGGTGGTTTCCCCGGTGAACGAGATCTTGGCGATCCGGTCGCTGGACGCGAGCGGCTTGCCGGCCTCGACGCCGAATCCGCTGACGATGTTGACCACCCCCGGCGGAATCACGTCGCCGATCAGCGACATCAGGTAGAGGATCGAAGCCGGTGTCTGCTCGGCCGGCTTGAGCACCACCGTGTTGCCGGCGGCCAGCGCCGGCGCCAGCTTCCACGCACCCATCAGGATCGGGAAGTTCCACGGAATGATCTGCCCGACGACCCCGAGCGGCTCGTGGAAGTGGTAGGCGACGGTGTCCTCGTCGATCTGCGACAGCGAGCCCTCCTGGGCACGGATCGCCGCGGCGAAATACCGGAAATGATCGGCGGCCAGCGGGATGTCGGCGGCCAGCGCCTCGCGGATCGGCTTGCCGTTGTCCCAGACCTCGGCCACTGCCAACGAGTCCTTGTTTGCCTCAATGCGATCGGCGATCTTGTTCAGCACGGCCGCCCGCTCGGCCGGGGAGGACTTACCCCACGCCGGGGCGGCCGCGTGCGCGGCGTCCAGCGCCTTGTTGACGTCGGCCTCGTCGGATCGCGCCACTTCGCAAAACGTCTGGCCCGTCACCGGCGTCGGGTTCTCGAAGTAGAGACCCTTGGCGGGGGCGACCCACTGGCCGCCGATGAAGTTCTCATAGCGTGACTCGTACGACATCAACGCCCCGGCAGCACCTGGACGTGCGAAAACAGTCATCTGCTCGGCTCCTCGCTCGGATCTTCAACCACGGTTGTAATACAGCTCACACTACCGCTGGGGCCACAATGGCTTCCATGACAGCAGAGGCTGCCGAACCCGACAACCGAGACCAGGCACCCGACGACCCGCATCGGTGGCTCGAGGACGTCACGAGCGAGACGGCGCTGGATTGGGTGCGCGCGCGCAACCAACCGACCATGGCGGAATTCCGCGATGCGGACTTCGAGCAGATGCGCACCGAGGCGCTGGAGGTCCTCGACACCGATGCCCGGATCCCCTATGTGCGCCGCCGCGGCGAGTACCTGTACAACTTCTGGCGCGACGCCGCCAACCCACGCGGGCTGTGGCGGCGGACCACGCTGGACAGCTACCGCGGCGACTCCCCCGAGTGGGACGTGCTGATCGATGTGGACGAACTGGGCCGCGCCGACGACGAGAAATGGGTGTGGGCCGGCGCCACGGTCATCGAACCGGAGTTCACCCGCGCCCTGGTCAATCTGTCCCGCGGCGGCTCCGATGCGGTGATCGTGCGTGAATTCGACATGCTGACACGCGAATTCATCCCCGACGGGTTCGCCCTGCCGGAAGCCAAGTCGCAAATCGGCTGGGCCGATCCGGATACGGTGCTGGTAGGGACCGACTTCGGCGCCGATTCGCTCACCGAATCCGGATATCCGCGGATCGTCAAGCGATGGCGTCGCGGCACACCGTTGACCGATGCCGAGACGATCTTCGAGGGGACGCGCACCGACGTCAGCGCGTCGGCGAATGCCGATCGGACGCCGGGCTTCGAACGCAGCTTCGCGGGCCGTTCCCTGGACTTCTGGAACTCCGAGATCTACGAAGTGCGCGGGTCGGAACTCATCCGCATCGACGTGCCCACCGACGCGGGCGTGTCGATTCACCGCGAATGGCTGCTGATCGAGCTGCGCACCGATTGGACCTTTCGCACCCTCACCTACCGCGCCGGCTCGCTGTTGGCTGCCGACTATGACGAATTCCTTGCCGGGACAGGGGATTTGCGAGTGGTCTTCGAACCTGACGAGCACACCTGCCTACATCAGAGCGCGTGGACCCGTGACCGCCTACTGCTCGTCACATTGGCCGATGTCGCCAGCCGGGTCGAGATCGTCACACCCGGCACCTGGCAGCGCGAGCCGATTGCCGGAATCCCGCCAGCGACCAACACGGTGATCGCGGCCGCTGACGACACCGGCGACGAATTCTTCTTGGATTCAAGCGGATTCGATATGCCCTCGCAGCTGCTACGCGGCACCGGCGCCGACCGACTTGAGCAGATCAAGTCCGCGCCGGCATTCTTCGATGCCGAAAACCTAGACGTGAAGCAATATTTCGTGCCATCGAAGGATGGCACCAAAATCCCGTACTTCGTGGTGCGGTCGCGAACTGTCGAAGGACCCGGCCCCACCCTGCTGGGCGGTTACGGCGGCTTCGAGTCGTCCAAAACGCCCGGGTACAGCGGGGTGTTGGGCCGGTTGTGGCTGGCCCGGGGCGGCACCTACGCGATGGCCAACATTCGCGGTGGCGGCGAGTACGGGCCGGGCTGGCACACGCAGGCGATGCGCGAGAACCGGCACAAGGTCGACGAGGATTTCGCCGCGGTGGCAGAAGATTTGGTGCACCGCGGCATCACCACTGTGCAGCAGCTGGGTGCGCAGGGCGGTAGCAACGGCGGGCTGCTGATGGGGATCATGCTGACCCAGTACCCGGAGAAATTCGGCGCGCTGGTCTGCGACGTGCCGCTGCTGGATATGAAGCGCTACCACCTGTTGCTGGCCGGCGCGTCGTGGGTCGCCGAGTACGGTGACCCCGACAACCCCGACGACTGGGAGTTCATCTCCAAATACTCTCCATACCAGAATATTTCGGCGACGCGGCAGTACCCGCGGGTGCTGTTCACCACGTCCACGCGCGACGACCGGGTGCACCCCGGCCACGCCCGCAAGATGGTCGCGGCGTTGCAGGCCGCGGGTCATGCGGTGTGGTACTACGAGAACATCGAAGGCGGGCACGCCGGCGCGGCCGACAACGAGCAGGCCGCATTCAAGTCGGCCCTGAGTTATTCGTTCCTATGGCGGACATTGGGAGGCCACGCGTGAAGATCCTCGACATGATCGAACTCGGCTTAGTCATTGCCGGTCTGGTCCTGATCATCGCCGGTTGGGCGCAGGCACGTTTTCGCTTCATCGCCGAGCGCCGCAAGGCCCGGTACTTCTACTGGGGAACCTCGGCTCTGGGCATCATCTTATTTGGCTTCGGGACAGGGAAACTCTGGCCGAACGCCGTGATGACGACTTTGATCTTCACCACCCTTATCGTGGGATCGGCCTACTTCACCACGCCTTATCTGAAGATCGGCGACCAAATCTACGCATCGACTCCGGAAAACCGCGAGCCCGACCCTCCCGTCGAGGAGGGCTAGCCCACACTTGGGCTATGCCCGACTTCGAGACCCTGCTCTACAAGACCGCCGGCCCGGTCGCCACCGTTACGCTGAACCGCCCCGAGCACCTCAACACGATCGTCCCGCCGATGCCCGACGAGATCGAGGCGGCGATCGGCCTGGCCGAGCGCGACCCGGGAATCAAGGTCATCGTGCTGCGCGGCGCCGGGCGCGCCTTCTCCGGCGGCTACGACTTCGGCGGCGGTTTCCAGCACTGGGCCGAAGGCATGATGACCGACGGCAAGTGGGATCCGGGTAAGGACTTCGCGATGGTCAGCGCCCGCGAGACCGGGCCGACGCAAAAGTTCATGGCCATCTGGCGGGCGTCCAAGCCGGTGATCGCGCAGGTGCACGGCTGGTGCGTCGGCGGGGCCAGCGACTACGCGCTGTGCGCCGACATCATCGTCGCCAGCGAAGACGCCGTGATCGGCACGCCATACAGCCGGATGTGGGGGGCCTATCTGACGGGCATGTGGTTGTACCGGCTGAGCCTGGCCAAGGTCAAGTGGCACTCGCTGACCGGCCGGCCGCTGACCGGTGTGCAGGCCGCCGAGATCGAGCTGATCAACGAGGCGGTGCCATTTGAGCGCCTCGAGGCCCGGGTCGCCGAGATCGCCGCCGAACTGTCGCAGATCC
>DASYJS010000134.1:0-36543 GCA_035996225.1 Mycobacterium sp.
ACACGCACATGGCCAAGTCGGGCACGTTGCACTACGTCGCCTCCGGCGAGCAGGACGCCTTCGACTGGGTCCGCGACCTGCTGGGCTACCTGCCGCCCAACAACTTCACCGACCCGCCCCGCTACGCCGTGCCGGCTCCGGAAGGTTCGATCGAAGACAACCTCACCGACGAGGACCTCGAGCTGGACACGCTGATCCCGGACTCGCCCATCCAGCCGTACGACATGCACGAGGTGATCACCCGCATCCTCGACGACGACGAGTTCCTGGAGGTCCAGGACGGCTACGCGCAGAACATCGTCGTCGGATTCGGCCGCGTCGACGGCCGGCCGGTCGGGATCGTGGCCAACCAGCCCACTCAGTTCGCCGGCTGCCTGGACATAAACGCCTCGGAAAAGGCGGCCCGGTTCGTGCGAACCTGCGACTGCTTCAACATCCCGATCATCATGCTGGTGGACGTCCCGGGCTTCCTGCCGGGCACCGGCCAGGAATACAACGGCATCATCCGGCGCGGCGCCAAGCTGCTGTTCGCCTACGGCGAGGCCACCGTCCCCAAGATCACCGTCATCACCCGCAAGGCCTATGGCGGCGCTTACTGCGTCATGGGATCCAAGGACATGGGCTGCGACGTCAACCTGGCGTGGCCGACCGCGCAGATCGCGGTGATGGGCGCCTCCGGTGCGGTCGGCTTCGTCTACCGCAAGCAGCTGAACGAGGCGGCCAAGGAAGGCAAGGACGTCGACGAGCTGCGGCTGCAGTTGCAGCAGGAGTACGAGGACAAGTTGGTCAACCCGTACGTCGCCGCCGAGCGAGGCTACGTCGACTCGGTCATCCCGCCGTCGCACACCCGCGGCTACATCGCCACGGCGCTGCGCCTGCTGGAACGCAAGATCGCCCACCTGCCGCCGAAGAAGCACGGGAACATCCCGCTATGAGCCCAGTGAGTGACGGGAACGAGACGAACGGTTCAGCCCCAGTGAGCGACGAGACTGCCGACACCTCGCGGCCGCACCAGCCCCACATCCAGATCCTGCGGGGCCGTCCCACCGACGCGGAGCTGGCCGCGTTGATCATCGTGCTGGGCAGCGCCGGGGGTGCACCGCCACCCGCGCAGCCGGAGAGCACCCGCTGGGGACTTCCGGTCGACAAGCTGCGTTACGAGATGTCGAACTACCAGCGGCTCACCATGCAGCAAATCGCGCATTTGAGGCGTTGACCCGCGCCGACGACAATGATTCCGGCGGAGCCGGGATGGAGGAGTGGCGCCATTGACTCGCGTCGTACTCGGGTCGGCCTCAACCGGGCGCCTCAAGGTGCTGCGCCAGGCGGGCATCGATCCACTGGTCGTCGTCTCCGGCGTCGACGAGGATGGCCTCATCGCGGGTCTGGGACCGAATGCCTCACCCGGCGACGTGGTTTGCGCGCTGGCTCGGGCCAAGGCCGAGCAGGTGGCAGGCGAGCTGGATGACACCGTCGCGGCGGATTGTGTTGTCATCGGCTGTGATTCGATGCTTTACCTTGACGGCCAGTTGTGCGGCAAACCGCAATCCATCGCGGCCGCGCGTCAACTCTGGCAGTCGATGGCCGGGCGGTCCGGTCGGCTCTATACCGGCCATTGTGTTATCCGGTTGCTGGACAACGAAATTTCCCATTCTGAAGCGCAAACATCAATCACCACGGTGCATTTCGGAACGCCGTCGCCCGACGACCTGGAGGCATACCTGGCCGACGGGGAATCGTTGCGGGTCGCCGGTGGCTTCACCCTCGACGGCATGGGCGGATGGTTCATCGACGGTGTGGACGGCGACCCGTCGGCCGTGGTGGGAATCGGGCTGCCGCTGACGCGCTCGCTGCTGCACCGCGCGGGCGTGTCCATCGCCGCGCTGTGGGCGGACAACCGGTTTCAGCAAAATCGGGGTGAGTAGGCTTTGGCATGTGCCGCTTCCCCCCGATTCAAGTCCCACCCTGTCGGCCTACGCCCACCCGGAACGATTAGTCACCGCCGACTGGCTGTCCGGCCATCTGGGCTCGCCCGGTCTGGCGATCGTCGAATCCGACGAGGACGTGTTGCTCTACGACGTCGGTCACATCCCCGGCGCGGTCAAGATTGACTGGCACACCGACCTCAACGACCCGCGAGTCCGCGACTACATCATCGGTGAGCAGTTCGCGGACCTGATGAACCGCAAGGGCATCGCCCGCGATGACACCGTGGTGATCTACGGCGACAAGAGCAACTGGTGGGCCGCCTACGCGCTGTGGGTCTTCACGTTGTTCGGCCACCCCGATGTGCGGCTGCTCAACGGCGGTCGTGATCTATGGCTGTCCGACCGACGGGACACCAGCCTCGAGGTGCCGACCAAGACCTCGACCGGCTATCCCGTCGTAGCGCGCAACGATGCGCCGATCCGCGCCTTCAAAGATGACGTGCTGGGCATCCTGGGCAGCGAGCCGCTGATCGACGTCCGCTCGCCCGACGAGTACACCGGCAAGCGCACGCACATGCCCGACTACCCCGAAGAGGGCGCGCTGCGCGCCGGGCACATCCCCACCGCCCGATCGATTCCCTGGGGCAAGGCGGTCGACGAGAGCGGTCGATTCCGCAGCCGTGAAGAACTTGACGAGCTGTACGGCTTCCTCGACCCCGAGGACAAGACCGTCGTCTATTGCCGCATCGGCGAGCGATCCAGCCACACCTGGTTCGTGCTCACCCACCTGCTGGGCAAGCCCGACGTCCGCAATTACGACGGCTCGTGGACCGAGTGGGGCAACACCGTGCGGGTGCCGATCGTCGCGGGCGAGGGCCCGGGAGCAGTACCGGCCTGATGGCTGTCCCATGAGCCTGCCCGCTCCCTTAGCCGAGGTGGTGTCCGACTTCGCCGAAGTGCAGGGCCAGGACAAACTCAAGCTTTTGCTGGAGTTCGCCGACGACCTGCCGGACCTGCCGGACGATCTGGCCGAAGCGGCGATGGAGCCCGTTCCCGAATGTCAGTCGCCGCTGTTTCTGCATGTCGACGCGCAGGATCCCACTCGGGTGCGGTTGTATTTCAGCGCTCCCGCCGAAGCGCCGACCACGCGTGGATTTGCCTCGATCCTGGCCGCCGGCCTCGACGAACAACCCGCCGCCGACATCCTGGCAGTGCCCGAGGATTTCTACACCGAGCTGGGTCTGGCCGCTCTGATCAGTCCGCTGCGGTTGCGCGGCATGTCGGCGATGCTGGCCCGCATCAAGCGCCGCTTGCGCGAGACCGGTTGAGTGGGACCGGGTATCAGCGCTTTCGGCGCGCCGCCTAAACTTCCCCCGACAAGACTTGTAAGAAATTCTCTTAGAGACGACGGACGTCCAGTCCCCCAGGAGGCGCAGTGGCTAGTCACGCCAGCTCAAGGATCTCCAAAGTTCTCGTCGCCAACCGCGGCGAGATCGCGGTCCGGGTGATCCGTGCGGCCCGCGATGCGGGCCTGCCCAGCGTGGCGGTGTACGCCGAGCCCGACGCCGAGGCACCGCATGTGCGTCTGGCCGACGAGGCGTTCGCTCTGGGCGGTCAAACGTCCGCGGAGTCCTACCTGGACTTCGGCAAGATCCTCGATGCGGCGGCCAAGTCCGGCGCCAACGCCATCCACCCCGGCTACGGCTTCCTGTCGGAGAACGCCGACTTCGCCCAGGCGGTCCTGGACGCCGGCCTGATCTGGATCGGGCCCAGCCCGCAGTCGATCCGCGACCTCGGCGACAAGGTCACGGCCCGCCACATCGCCGCCCGCGCGCAGGCCCCGCTGGTGCCCGGCACCCCCGACCCGGTCAAGGACGCCGACGAGGTGGTGGCCTTCGCCAAGGAGTACGGCGTGCCGATCGCGATCAAGGCCGCCTTCGGCGGTGGCGGTCGCGGCATGAAGGTGGCCCGCACGCTCGAGGAGATCCCCGAACTGTTCGACTCGGCCACCCGTGAGGCCGTCTCCGCCTTTGGCCGCGGCGAGTGCTTCGTGGAGCGCTACCTGGACAAGCCGCGCCACGTCGAGGCGCAGGTGATCGCCGACCAGCATGGCAACGTCGTCGTCGCCGGCACCCGGGACTGCTCACTGCAGCGCCGCTTCCAGAAGCTGGTCGAAGAGGCCCCGGCGCCGTTCCTCACCGACGCGCAGCGCAAGGAGATCCACGAGTCGGCCAAGCGGATCTGCAAAGAGGCCCACTACTACGGCGCCGGCACCGTCGAATACCTGGTCGGACAGGACGGGTTGATCTCGTTCCTGGAGGTCAACACCCGTCTGCAGGTCGAGCACCCGGTCACCGAGGAGACCGCGGGCATCGACCTGGTGCTGCAGCAGTTCAGGATCGCCAACGGCGAGAAGCTGGACATCACCGAGGACCCCACACCGCGCGGGCACGCGATCGAATTCCGGATCAACGGCGAGGACGCCGGACGCGGCTTCCTGCCCGCGCCCGGTCCGGTGACCCGGTACGACACACCCAGCGGCCCCGGTGTCCGGCTGGACTCCGGCGTCGAGGCCGGCTCGGTGATCGGCGGCCAGTTCGACTCGATGCTGTCCAAGCTGATCGTGTACGGCGCCACCCGCGAGGAGGCGCTGGCGCGCTCCCGTCGGGCGCTGGACGAATTCCACGTCGAGGGCCTGGCCACCGTCATCCCGTTCCACCGCGCTGTGGTGTCCGACCCGGCCTTCATCGGCGACGACAACGGCTTCTCGGTCCACACCCGCTGGATCGAGACGGAGTGGGACAACACCGTCGAGCCGTTCACCGGTGGCGAGCCCCTCGACGAAGAGGACACCAGGCCCCGGCAGAAGGTTGTCGTCGAGGTCGACGGCCGCCGGCTCGAGGTGTCGCTGCCCGGTGATCTGGCGCTGTCCAACGGCGCCGCCGCCGATCCTGCCGGTGTCATCCGCAAGAAGCCGAAGCCGCGCAAGCGCGGTGCGCACGGCGGCGCGGCCGCCTCCGGTGACGCAGTCACCGCCCCCATGCAGGGCACCGTGGTCAAGGTCGCGGTCGAGGAAGGACAGCAGGTCGCCGTCGGTGACCTGGTCGTTGTCCTTGAGGCGATGAAGATGGAGAACCCGGTCACCGCGCACAAGGAAGGCACCATCACCGGACTCGCGGTCGAGGCCGGCGCTGCCATCACTCAGGGCACGGTGCTCGCCGAGATCAAATAGCTGCCGACCAGAGTTCCTGGGAATCAGCTAAGAACGGTGTCGGGTTGACTCAACCACAGGTAAGCTCAGCTCAGGTTGAGTTCACAGCCGCCCGGACCACGTCAGCGTGGCGCGGAAGGCGAATTCCCTACCTTCACAGCGTTACTTCACTGTTGGCGTCGTCTACAGCACCAATCCTCGGTTGAGGGAGTGAAAATGTCTGTGACCCAATCTTGGCAACAATGCCGTACAGCCCAATTCAGTGCTCGATGGACCACAACGGGCACCGTGATCATCGTGAACGGCGAGCTCGACGCCGCCAACTCGGATCAGCTCGCTGTCTACGTCCAGCGCAATGCCCGCCGCGCCAAACGAGTGATTCTCGACCTGCGCAAGCTGGATTTCATTGGTACTGCCGGCTTTTCGGCTCTACACCGCATCAACGTGGTGTGCTCGGCCGCCCAACTGAACTGGGCGATGGCGCCGAGCCCGGCGGTGTCGCGGTTGCTGCGTGTCTGCGATCCCGACGGCACCCTGCCGGTGACCACGCCGGTAAACGAGCCGCTGCTGGAGCCGGCCGCATGGACCGACGGCCGCCGGCCGCTACTCCAACTGGTCGCGCAGCCGCGTTAGCGATTTAGCCAGCAGGCGCGACACGTGCATCTGCGAAATGCCGACTCGCTCGGCGATCTGCGTTTGTGTCATCGAGTCGAAGAACCTCAGCACCAACACCGTTCGCTCCCGCTCGGGCAGGCTCTCCAGCAACGGGCGTAGCGACTCGCGGTTCTCGATGCGATCGATGCTGGCGTCTACGTCGCCCAGCGTGTCCGCGATGGCACGGGCGTCGTCGTCATCGCCGCCGCCACCGCCGCTGTCGATGGACAGAGTGTTGTAAGAGCTGCCCGCCACCAGACCCTCGACGACCTCGGCGCGGTCCATTTCCAGCTCGGCCGCGAGTTCGGTCGCGGTGGGCGCCCGGCCGAGGCGTTGCGACAGGTCGGCGGTGGCGCTGCCGAGCCGCAGATGTAGTTCCTTGAGGCGCCGCGGAACCTTGACCGACCAGCTGTTGTCGCGGAAGTGACGGCGTACCTCACCCATGATCGTGGGCACCGCGAACGACACGAAGTCGGATCCGGCGTTGACGTCGAAGCGCACCACGGCGTTGACCAGCCCGACCCTCGCCACCTGAACCAAGTCGTCGCGTGGTTCGCCCCGGCCCTCGAACCGACGGGCGATGTGATCGGCCAGCGGCAGGCACCGCTCCACGATCTTGTCCCGCTGGCGCTGGAATTCCGCCGACTCGGCGGAGATGGTGGCCAGCTCACGGAACATATCCGGAACATCGGCGTATTCGTTAGGGCGCGAACTCGAACCGCCGGCAGCTTGCGCTGTCACCGGCCAACGGCCGCCCGTCGCGCCGTCAGCCTGATACCGAAAACGCTGCCCGTTTCATTGGGTTCGCGGCCATCATGGAAAGTCTGGACGTCGTCGGCCAGCGACGTCAGGACATGCCAACTGAAGCTGCCGGGCGACACCACATCGTGGGTGTCACAGGCCGCGGACGCCTCCACCACCAATTCGTTTTCTTGCGGGTCGACCACCACGATGAGCGTCGCGTCCGCAGTGGCCGACCGGATCAACCGGGTGCACACTTCATCGACCGCCAGCCGCAAATCCGCCACCGCGTCGAAATCCAGGTCCTCGTAGGTGCCGATCGCACCCACCAGCGTGCGCAGCATCGCCAGGTTCTCCAGGCGCGCAGCAACATGCAATTCGACGGCTCTCTGGCCGCGTTGACGCTTGTCAGCGCGCAAACCAGTATCGGTCATGGGGTCTCCCGGCAACGTTTGACTCACACTATCCCTCGCTTTGGAGCGGCCATTCGACGCTACAGCCCATCCGGTTAACCACGATCGCGGCCGGGTATGTCACTCGACATGGACGCGTCTGACGCAACCGGCAAACCCCGAACACGCACGCTTGGGCGCGTCGCGGTAATTGCCGGGATCACACTGGTCCTTCTGATCGTCATCGCAGTAGGCATCTACGTCGGCGCCTTCATGATTCTGTCCCCCATGATGGGGTGAGCGCCTCGTGCAAGATCATCGCCGGCACTCATCATGGTCTACAGCTGATACCCACTCGACGACACCCATAACCTACGAGTTTCGGGTGGCCTAACACGCTGTCAGCTAGCGGGTCGCTGCCGGCTTACGTCGGGGTGTTCGAGGTACCACCGATCGAAGATCCGGCGCACCCGCCGATGCTCGACCGCCAGCCACACCAGACCCATCACCATGACGACCACCGCCGTCACGCCTGCGGTCATCCCCTCGTGCTGATGTCCGGTGCCGAAGGCCGCGAGGCTTCCACACACCGCGATCACACCGACTACCACCATGAGGTATCCGGGCCAGTGCAAGACATCGATCAATGATTCGCCGGCGAGTGGCCGCGTCGTTCGCAAGTGGTCGACGGGGTCGTGATAGGTGTCTCCCATGGCTGCTCCTAGCCTCGCACCAATCAATTATTAGAGCCCCAGCGCCGGGCCGGCAATTGCCGGGACACTCATGGAAACCGTCACGATCATCAGCGTGAACAAAAACCAGCCCGCGCCGTGCCATCCCCACCACGTGCCCTCGCTGCGCCAGACCCGGTAAGTGCGCACAAACGCCCACAGGCCGGCGAGCAACAGGATCAGCGGTCCCCCGAACGCCAGGAAGGTCCGCTGCGGCGCGCCGCAGGCCACCGTGTCCATACCCGTGCCCGGGCAGGTGCTGACCCACAGGGCGGCCATGACGATGAATCCGACTGCCGCAGCTGTTGCAAGAACGGCAAAGCGGATGGCGGCGCGCACCTCGCCGTCTTCCTGGCCCAGGCGATCGCCGCGTGATCGCTCATCTGCTTTCGGCATTTGAGAACCTCATATCCCGCGATATCCCGCGCGCTGACTGCATTTGGTGTTTCGTTCGCGCCGACGGATTTGTTACCGCGTCTTGAAATTTTTTGCGCCCCGACTGCTGGTCAGGTACCCCAGGCCGACCGCGGTTAACCGCCTCGGCCCTAGTTCGCGGCCGCCAGGACGTCGCGAACGGCCGCAATTGCCAGGTCGATTTCTGCCCGTGAAACCGTCAGCGCGGGACGAAATCGAACGCCGTCCTTGCCGGCGGGCAACACGATCACGCCGCGCTCCCACAGCTGGCCGATCAACTCGTCACGATAGGCAGTGGCCGGCAGGCTGAACGCGTTCTCCACCGCCAGCGCGCCACCTTCGACGAAGAACAGGTGCGGTAGCGCCGGGTCGCCCAGGACACGGGCGAAGGTCTCGACGAAGGTGGCCATCGCCACCGTGGAGACGTCGGCGTTGCTCGGCTTGTTCAGAGCGGCCTCGATCAGTTCGGCACGAAACTCCTCGTCGCAGGCGAGCGCCGGATGGTTCATCCCCAGCGCGGACGACGAGACGAAGGTGAACATGTCGAGGTAGCTCCGGCCGTCGCGGGCGTCGACCAGATAGGAGCCCGACGACCGGGTCAGATCGAGCACCAAGTCAAAACCATCGACCAGCATGTTGCGGGACAACACGTCATGGACCCAGTGGGGTTCCGTCACGGCGGCAGTCATATGACCACAATAGCCATATTTTTACGGAATCATGACGCTATCGCCGTAAATATTATGGTACGTGTTGCCGATCACTGTAAAAAGTATTGAGTATGATGGTGCTTCGGGTCTGGACATTCGCCGTTGTCCGGATCCGCTGCAGCAGCTCCTCGAGCACCCGCGCGGACCCGACGCGAACCAGCAAGACGTAGCTTTCCTCGCCGGCCACCGAGTGGCACGCCTCGATCTCCTCGATGTGCGCCAGCCGGGCGGGCGCATCATCGGGTTGGGAAGGATCAAGAGGAGTGATGGCCACGAACGCCGACAGCAGCTGCCCGACCGCCTCCGGGTTGATCCGCGCGGAGTACCCCGAGACCACGCCACGGGCCTCCAACCGGCGCACCCGCGACTGGACCGCCGAGACCGATAGTCCGGCGCTCGCGGCCAGCTCCGCCAGCGTGGCGCGTCCGTCGGCAACCAGCTGGCGCACCAGGATCCGATCGATGTCGTCGAGCGTCTCACTCATGGCCGGAGATTATCCATGAGCCCCGCCAAAAGGCTGGTGAGCTGGCAGCTTCGCGAGCGCTTCGCGGCCGGGCTATCGGCCATGTATGCCGGAGAGGTGCCCGCCTACGGCACCCTGGTCGAGGTCAGCGAGCAGGTCAACTCCGAACACGTGGCACGCCATCCGGGCGCGGAACGTCTCGGCTCGTTGCAGCGGGTCACCGCCGAGCGGCACGGTGCCATCCGGGTCGGCGGCCCGGCCGAACTGGCTGCCGTCGCCGAGTTGTTCGCCGCGTTCGGCATGCTGCCGGTCGGTTACTACGATCTGCGCCGCGCGCGATCGCCGGTTCCGGTGGTATCGACGGCTTTTCGGCCTATCGAGTCGAACGAGCTGGCGCGCAATCCGTTTCGGGTGTTCACGTCGATGCTGGCCACCCGCGACGCCCGGTACTTCGATCCCGACCTGCGTACCCGCGTCGAGACGTTCATCGCGCGCCGCCAACTGTTCGACCCCGCCTTGCTCGATCGGGCGCGGATCATCGCCGTCGAGGGCGCCTGCGACGCCGAGGAGGCGCAGGCTTTCGTCGCAGCCGCGGTGGCCGCATTCGCGCTGTCGCGCGAACCGATCAACAAGTCCTGGTACGACGAGTTGTCGCGGGTGTCCGCGGTAGCCGCCGACATCGCGGGGGTGTGTTCCACCCACATCAACCACCTGACGCCGCGGGTCCTCGACATCGACGATCTGTATCAGCGCATGACCGAGCGCGGCATCACCATGATCGATGCCATCCAGGGCCCGCCCCGCACCGACGGTCCCGCAGTGTTGTTGCGGCAGACGTCGTTTCGCGCGCTCGCCGAACCATGCCTGTTTCGCGGCAGGGACGGCACGCTGAGCCCGGGAAATCTGCGGGTGCGGTTCGGCGAAGTCGAGGCACGCGGTGTCGCGCTGACCCCGCTCGGGCGCGAGCGCTACGACGCGGCGATGGCATCCGGTGATCCCGCTCGAGTCTGGGGCGACTACTTCCCGTCGACCGACACCGAGATGGCCGCGCAGCGACTGGCCTACTACCGCGGCGGCGACCCGGCGGCACCCATCGTCTACGAAGATTTCTTGCCGGCGTCGGCGGCGGGTATTTTCCGGTCCAACCTGGACCGCGACACCCGGGCCGGTGTCCAAACCGGGGACATCGCCGCCGATTCCGGTTACGACGTCGAGTGGCTGGCCGGGGCGATCGGCCACCATATTCACGACCCGTACGCGCTCTACGAAGCCCAGTCTCAAGAAGCACCGTCCCAGGAGGCACTCCAGTGAACCTGCCACCCCCCAGCGAGCTACGCGCCCGGGCACGTCAGGCCCTGCAGGCAACCTTCCAAAACGACTCGGCCGGCGTCAGCCTCGGCGAGCCCGGCGGGCATGGACTGCCGGCCAGCACGCCGATCACCGGCGAGGTGCTCTTCACCGTCGCACGATCCACACCCGAGCAGGCCGATCACGCCATCGCCGCGGCCGCCGAGGCGTTTATGGCGTGGCGAGACACACCGGCTCCGGTGCGCGGCGCGCTGGTGGCCCGCCTCGGCGAGCTGCTCGCCGAACACAAGAACGACCTCGCGACCCTGGTGACCCTCGAGGTCGGCAAGATCACCTCCGAAGCCCTGGGTGAAGTGCAGGAAATGATCGACATCTGCCAGTTCGCGGTCGGCTTGTCACGCCAGCTCTACGGCCGGACGATCGCCTCGGAGCGGCCCGGCCACCGGCTGCTCGAGACCTGGCATCCGCTCGGCGTGGTCGGGGTGATCACGGCGTTCAACTTCCCGATCGCGGTCTGGGCGTGGAACACCGCGGTGGCACTGGTGTGCGGGGACACGGTGGTGTGGAAGCCCTCGGAGCTCACGCCGTTGACGGCGCTGGCCTGTCAGGCGCTGATCGGCCGGGCCGCCGCCGACGTCGGCGCGCCGCCCGCGGTGAGCGGACTGGTGCTTGGCGATCGTGACCTGGGCGAGCAGCTGGTCGACGACCCCCGGGTCGCGCTGTTGTCCGCGACGGGTTCGGTTCGGATGGGCCAGCAGGTCGGTCCGCGCGTGGCCGCGCGCTTCGGGCGGGTGCTGCTGGAGCTGGGCGGCAACAACGCGGCGATCGTGACGCCGTCGGCCGACCTGGACCTGGCGGTGCGCGCAATTGTCTTCGCCGCCGCCGGCACCGCCGGTCAGCGGTGCACCAGCTTGCGCCGGCTGATCGTGCATCGCTCGGTGGCTGACTTAGTCGTGAAGCGGGTGGCGGCCGCCTGTAGGCAGCTGCCCATCGGCGACCCGTCGGTGCCGGGCACGCTCATCGGCCCGCTCATTCACGAGACCGCCTACCGCGACATGGTGGGGGCGCTGGAACAGGCACGCGCCGAGGGCGGCGAGGTGATCGGCGGCGACCGCCAGGACACCTGCGCCGACGAGCATCCCAGCGCCTACTACGTCGCGCCCGCCGTGGTGCGGATGCCCGCGCAGAGCGACATCGTGGCGGCCGAAACGTTTGCGCCGATCCTCTACGTGCTGACCTACGACGACCTGGAGGAGGCGATCGCCCTCAACAACGGCGTGCCACAAGGGCTCTCGTCGGCCATTTTCAGCACCGACCTGCGGGAGGCCGAGCGCTTCTTGCACGGGTCCGACTGCGGTATCGCGAACGTCAATATCGGCACGTCGGGCGCCGAAATCGGTGGCGCATTCGGCGGCGAGAAGCAGACCGGCGGCGGACGGGAATCGGGTTCGGACGCATGGAAGGCGTACATGCGGCGCGCCACCAACACCGTCAACTACTCCAGCGATCTGCCGCTGGCACAAGGCGTGGAGTTCGGATAAACGCAGTCTGAATTGTGGCGCGTGCTTCGTGAGTACTATCTGACACATGCCAACAGCTAGGAGGCGGTTGTCCCCCGAGGATCGACGCGCCGAACTGCTCGCGCTGGGTGCAGAGGTTTTTGGGAAACGGCCCTACGACGAAGTCCGCATCGATGAGATCGCCGAGCGCGCCGGAGTCTCCCGGGCATTGATGTACCACTACTTCCCCGACAAGCGGGCGTTCTTCGCCGCGGTGGTCAAGGACGAGGCCGATCGGCTGTACGAGTCCACCAATAAAGAGCCCATCGCCGGTCTGACGATGTTCGAAGAGGCGCGGATGGGTGTGCTGGCGTACATGGCCTACCACGAGCAAAACCCGGAAGCCGCCTGGGCCGCCTACGTCGGCCTGGGCCGCTCCGACCCGGTTCTGCTGGGCGTCGAAGACGACGCCAAAAACCGCCAGCTGGAGCTCATCATGACGCGGATCAGCGAGGTCGTCGCCAAGGTTCCTGGGCAACCGGCGCTGCACGCGGATGTCGAGCGGGATCTGCGGGTCATCCTGAACGGCTGGATCGCGTTCACCTTCGAGCTGTGCCGCCAGCGCATCATCGACCCCACTACCAGCGCCGAACGCCTGGCCGACTCGTGCGCGCACACGCTGCTGGACGCGATCACCCGGGTACCCGAGATCCCCGACGAACTGGCCCACGCGATGGCCACCGCTCGTCACCAGCCGCAGTAGACGTTTTGTCGGTGGCTGTTGGCACCATGGCTAGGTGAGTACTCGTGACCCGCTAGGCCGGTTCAGCGCGATCACCCGCGAGTGGTTCGACAGCACCTTCCCCGCGCCGACCAGCGCGCAGGCCGCCGCCTGGGATGCCATCGCCGACGGCAACAACACCCTGGTGATCGCGCCGACCGGATCCGGTAAGACGCTGGCCGCGTTCCTGTGGGCCCTGGATAGTCTTGCCGGCTCGGCCGAAAGGCCGGCCGGCACCCGTGTGCTCTATGTATCCCCGCTCAAGGCGCTGGCCGTCGACGTGGAGCGCAACCTGCGCACCCCATTGGCCGGGCTCACCCGAATCGCCGAGCGGCACGGTCTGCCCGCCCCCGACATCAGTGTCGGCGTCCGCTCCGGCGACACCCCGCCCACGCGCCGCCGCCAACTCATCACCTCCCCACCCGACGTGCTGATCACCACCCCCGAGTCGCTGTTCTTGATGCTGACCTCGGCCGCGCGCGAAACTCTGGCCGGCGTGCAGACCGTAATCGTCGACGAGGTTCACGCCATCGCCGCCGGCAAGCGCGGCGCACACCTGGCGGTATCGCTGGAGCGGCTCGACGATCTTGCACAAGACCTCCGGGAAGGGCGGCCCGCCCAGCGCATCGGATTGTCGGCGACGGTGCGTCCACCCGAGGAGCTCGCGCGGTTCCTGTCCGGACAAGCCCCGACCACCATCGTGGCTCCCCCGTCGGCCAAGTCGTTCCAGCTCACCGTGCAGGTGCCGGTACCCGACATGGCCAACCTGACGGACAACACCATCTGGCCCGATGTCGAGGCTCGCCTGGTCGACCTGATCGAAGCGCACAGCTCGACCATCGTGTTCGCCAATTCGCGACGGCTGGCCGAGCGACTTACCGCACGGCTCAACGAAATTCACGCCGATCGTAGCGGTGTCGAACTCTCGACCGAATCCAATCGGCGGGTACCCGGCGGGTCGCCGGCACACATCATGGGCAGCGGGCAGACCTACGGGGCAGATGCCGTGTTGGCCCGCGCCCACCACGGCTCGGTCAGCAAGGAGCAACGCGCCCTGGTCGAGGAGGACCTCAAACGCGGACTGCTCAAGGCGGTGGTGGCCACCTCGAGCCTGGAACTGGGCATCGACATGGGCGCCGTCGACCTGGTGATCCAGGTGGAGGCACCGCCCTCGGTGGCCAGCGGCCTGCAACGCATCGGCCGGGCCGGCCATCAGGTCGGTGAGGTCTCGCGGGGCGTGCTGTTCCCCAAGCACCGCACCGACCTGATCAGCTGCGCGGTCAGCGTGCAACGGATGCTGGCTGGGCAGATCGAGACGATGCGGGTACCCGCCAACCCGCTCGACATCCTCGCGCAACAGACCGTCGCGGCGGCCGCGCTGGAGCCGCTGGACGCCGACCGGTGGTTCGACACGGTGCGCCGCAGCGCGCCGTTCTCGACCCTGCCGCGCAGCGTGTTCGAGGCCACGCTCGACCTGCTGTCCGGCAAGTATCCGTCCACCGAATTCGCCGAGCTGCGACCGCGGCTGGTCTACGACCGCGACACCGGCACGCTCACCGCCCGGCCGGGTGCGCAGCGGCTGGCCGTCACCTCCGGCGGCGCGATTCCCGATCGCGGAATGTTCACCGTCTACCTCGCATCTTCTGTTGAAGAATCCAAAAAACCCTCGCGGGTAGGGGAACTCGACGAGGAAATGGTCTACGAATCACGTCCCGGCGATGTCATCTCGCTGGGGGCCACCAGCTGGCGGATCACAGAGATCACCCATGACCGGGTGCTGGTGATTCCCGCCCCGGGCCTGCCGGCCCGACTGCCGTTCTGGCGCGGCGACGACGTGGGTCGCCCCGCCGAGCTCGGCGCCGCGCTGGGCGCATTCACCGGCGAAGTGGCCGGCCTGGACCGCGATGCATTCGTAACACGTTGTGCCGCACTGGGTTTCAACGATTATGCGACCGACAACCTGTGGGTCTTGCTCGACGACCAACGGACCGCCACCGGAACGGTACCGACCGATACCACCCTGCTGGTCGAGCGATTTCGTGACGAGCTGGGTGACTGGCGGGTGATCCTGCACTCTCCGTACGGGCTGCGGGTGCATGGACCCCTCGCGCTGGCGGTGGGCCGGCGGCTGGCCGAACGCTACGGCATCGACGAAAAGCCGACCGCCTCCGACGACGGCATCGTGGTGCATCTGCCCGATACCCTCGAGGAAACCCCCGCCGGCGCGGAGCTTTTCGTCTTCGACGCCGATGAGATCGACCCCATCGTTACCGCCGAAGTGGGTGGCTCGGCACTGTTCGCGTCCCGGTTCCGGGAATGCGCGGCGCGTGCGCTGCTGCTGCCCCGCCGCCATCCCGGCCGCCGCTCGCCGCTGTGGCACCAGCGTCAGCGCGCGGCCCAATTGCTGGAAGTGGCCCGCAAATACCCCGACTTCCCGATCGTGCTGGAGACCGTCCGGGAATGTCTGCAAGACGTTTACGACGTCCCGGCGCTGGTCGATTTGATGACCGGCATCGCTGCGCGTCGGGTCCGGGTGCTCGAGGTCGAAACCGCGAAGCCCTCACCGTTCGCGGCGTCGCTGTTGTTCGGCTACGTCGGCGCGTTCATGTACGAGGGCGATTCCCCGCTTGCCGAGCGCCGCGCGGCGGCCCTGTCGCTGGACAGCACGCTGCTGGCCGAGCTACTCGGCCGCGTCGAGCTGCGCGAGCTGCTCGACCCGGACGTCATCGCCGCGACCCGACGCCAGTTGCAGCATCTGTCCGCCGACCGGGCCGCCCGCGATGCCGAGGCGGTCGCCGACCTGCTGCGGCTGCTCGGCCCGCTGACCGAAGACGAGGTCGCCGCGCGAGCCGAGGCCGCCGATGTCGGCGCCTGGCTGGAGGGATTGCGCGCCGCCCGGCGCGCGTTGACGGTGTCGTTCGCGGACCGCAACTGGTGGGTGGCCATCGAGGACATCGGCCGGCTGCGCGACGGGGTCGGCGCGGCCGTACCGCCGGGCGTCCCGGCCACGTTCACCGAGCAGGTAACCGACCCGCTGGGCGAGCTGCTGGGCCGTTACGCCCGTACCCGCACCCCGTTCACCACGGCCGATGCCGCCGCCCGCTTTGGCCTGGGGCTGCGGGTGACGGCCGACGTGCTGAGCCGGCTGGCCAGCGATGGCCGGCTGGTGCGCGGCGACTTTGTCGCTCCCGAAGCCGCCTCCGGCGGGTCCAGCGGCGTCGGAGGCGAGCAATGGTGTGACGCCGACGTGTTGCGGATTCTGCGGCGGCGTTCGCTGGCGGCGCTGCGCGCCCAGGTCGAGCCGGTCAGCACCGCCGCCTACGGGCGGTTCCTGCCCGCCTGGCATCACCTGGGCACCGCAAGCGGCCCGGACGGGCTGATGTCGGTTATCGATCAGCTGGCCGGCGTCCGGATACCGGCGTCGGCGCTGGAGCCGCTGGTGCTGGCACCCCGGGTCCGCGACTATTCGCCGGCGATGCTCGACGAGTTGCTGGCGGCCGGGGAGGTCACCTGGTCGGGCGCCGGGTCGATCTCGGGTAGTGATGGGTGGATCGCGCTGCACGCCAGCGATTCCGCTCCGCTGACGTTGGCCGCGCCTGACGAGATCGACTTCACCGACACCCACCGCGCGATCCTGGACGCGTTGGGCGGAGGCGGCGCGTACTTTTTTCGGCAATTCGCCCAGGATGGGATCGGCGAAACGGCGCTCAAAGATGCCCTGTGGGAGCTGATCTGGGCCGGCCGGATCACCGGCGACACCTTCGCCCCGGTACGCGCACTGCTTACCGGCAGCGGGGCCCGCAAGCGCTCGGCCCCCGCGCACCGCACCCGCCGGCCGCCCCGGCTGAGCCGGTACAGCGTCGCGCATCCCCACGCTCGTAGCACCGACCCCACCGTGGCCGGCCGCTGGTCGGCGCTGCCGGCACCGGAGCCCGATTCCACACTGCGCGCCCACTACCAAGCCGAGCTGCTGTTGAACCGCCACGGCGTGCTGACCAGAGGGGCGGTGGCGGCCGAAAGTGTGCCAGGCGGATTCGCCACCCTCTACAAGGTTCTGAGCACATTCGAAGAGGCCGGCAGGTGTCAGCGTGGGTACTTCGTCGAGTCGCTGGGCGGCGCCCAATTCGCCGTCGCCTCGACCGTCGACCGGCTGCGCAGTTACCTCGACGGTATCGACCCGGAGCGACCGGAATACCGGGCGGTTGTGCTGGCCGCTGCCGACCCGGCAAACCCGTACGGCGCCGCATTGCCCTGGCCCGCCGCAACGGGCGCGGGCGACGCTCCTGGGGCACGCCCCGGCCGCAAGGCCGGCGCGCTCGTCGTGCTGGTCGACGGGGAACTGTCCTGGTTCCTCGAGCGCGGCGGACGATCACTGCTGACATTCACCGACGATCCCGGCGCCGACCACGCGGCGGCCCTGGCGCTGGCCGAACTGGTCACCGCCCGACGTGTCGAGTCGATCCTCGTCGAACGCATCAACTCAGTGCCGGTCCTGCAGCCGCTCGCCGGCGGGCCGAGTCCCGTCGCCGCGGCACTGTCGGAGGCCGGCTTCGCCCGCACCCCACGCGGAATGCGACTGCGGTGACCTCGCCAGAGAACCATGCCCGAGGGTGACACGGTCTGGCACACCGCGGCGACGCTGCGGGAGCACCTGGCCGGCCAGCCGCTGACCCGCTGCGACGTCCGGGTGCCGCAATTCGCCACCGTCGATCTGACCGGCAACGTGGTGGACGAAGTGCTCAGCCGGGGCAAACACCTGTTCATCCGGGTGGGGCGGGCCAGCATTCACTCGCATTTGAAAATGGAAGGCAGCTGGCGCGTCGGCAACCGCCCGGTGCGGGTGGATCACCGGGCCCGCATCGTGCTGGAAGCCAACGATGTTCGCGCCGTCGGCATGGACCTCGGAGTGCTCGAGATCCTCGATCGCGACCACGACGGCGACGTGGTCGCGCACTTGGGGCCCGATCTGCTGGGCCCGGACTGGGATGCCCAGGTCGCCGGCGCCAACCTGGCCGCGCACCCCGACCGGCCGATTGCCGAGGCGCTGCTGGACCAGCGTGTGATGGCCGGGGTGGGGAATGTCTACTGCAACGAGCTGTGTTTCGTCAGCGGACATCTGCCCACCGCGCCGGTCAGCGCGATCGCCGACCCGCGTCGTTTGGTCTCCCGAGCCCGAGAAATGCTGTGGGCAAACCGATTTCGTTGGAATCGCTGCACCACCGGTGACACCCGGGCCGGCCGCCAGCTGTGGGTCTACGGCCGTGCCGGGCAAAATTGCCGTCGCTGCGGAACGTGCATCAACGTCGACGACACCGGTGAGCGGGTGGCGTATTGGTGCCCGTCCTGTCAGCGCTGAATCCGATCGTGCGCCAATCAATCGCGGGCGTGCGCCAGGAAAAACTGCGCAATCGCTTCCGATCCGTCCAGCGCTCGCGTGGTCGCTCCAATAACCGCCTTGGGCAGATACTGCTTGCCGCCCGGCCAGGTGTGTCCGCCATTGTCGATCTGATAGAAGACCACCTCGGTGGACGCCGCACACGCCGTTGAGTCATAACGGTGCACGACGGTGCCGTCCCCGACGTTGGGCAATACCTCTGCCACCGGATCGCCTTCACACCCATCGACCGAGCGCCACTTGTCCACCATGCTTTTGGCCGAGATGGAGTGGCTCAGCCCGCCGCGACCGCGTACGTCCCCACCATTGAAATGCACCAGGGGATCGGCGGTCCCGTGGGCCTCCCACACCGAAACCGGCTGTGACGGATTGCATGCCACCCCCACGCCCAGCGTGCCCGCCACGGGCGCGATCGCGGAGAAAACATCAGCGCGATCACAAGCCAGCCTGTTGGACATGAAGCCGCCGTTGGACATTCCAGTGGCGTAGACGTGGCCGGGGGCGATGTTGTAGTCGTTGCGCAGCTTGGCGGCCAGCCCAACCAGGAACCCAACGTCGTCAATGTGACGGCGATCTGCGGGCGATGCCCCCCGTCCGTCGGCCCAGCTCTTGTCGTAACCGTCGGGATAGACGACCAGAAGATTGTGGGCGTCGGCGACGGCATCGAAGTCGGTCAGACCCCGCTGCCCCTTTCCGCTACCGCCGCCGCCGTGCAGGCTGAGCACCAAACCGACGGGATCACCGGGCGGCACGTGTATTAGGTAGGTCCGGTCCATGCCGCCGGAACGGAATGTCCCGGACAGATCGCGAGGGGCGGCCGCCGATACTTGCCGCACGCCGCAGCCGACAAGGCAGACCGCCAGCAGCGCCAGCAGCGCCAGCGATAACCATCGTTCGTACGGCATGGGGTCAAATTACCGACCGCGCTTACGGAGCGATCAGGACGGGCGCCCCGTACCCTTCCCCGCGCTGAAAACGGACATGTTCACCCGCTCTTCAGACTCGTTCGCGTTGGCAACGATCGCGATATGAGCGATGATGAGGAGCGTGAAAATTGGCAAGCCCGGCTCCCTACAAATGCCGTCGGGCACCCGGCTTGTAGTTGCGATGGCCGCGTCGCTCGGTGTGCTCGGAGCAGGCTTAGCCCCTGCCGCTCACGCCGACGCTAACGACGACAAATTCGTACAACTCCTGATATCCGACGGCATCACCCACGAATCAGTCCCAGCCGCGATCGGAGCAGCTCGGAAGGTCTGCCAGTACCTCGACGAAGGTATGACGCCCAACGAGGTCGTTGTCGACGTGATGAACAGCAGTAGCCTGCCTGACTACGACGCGGGCTACTTCGTCGGCGCGGCAATCCGCGCCTACTGCCCGAAATACCTGCCACCGGCGCAGCCAGCGCCGCCGGCCCCGCCGCCGTCCCCGACCTGACGGCCGACGGGCGAGCCGTCAACCTTTAGCCTCCCCCTGAGTGTAAAGTTTAACGCCAGGTAAACAAACGGAGGCTTGGAAATGATCACAAAGGTAATAATCGGCGCCGCAGTCGTTCTCGGTGCGACCGTTGGGTTGGCAGCGCCGGCCGGTGCAGACACTGCGTTCAACCAACTGACCTGTACCTGCGGGGCACCGCCCCCGTTAGCCAGCCCACTGGTCGCGGATCGCATCAATCAGGGAATTCTGGACGCGGAAACCCGCCAGCTTCCCGGCAATTGAGGATCAGCCCGCTGCGCCCTGTCCGACAGCCTGGCCGGATGCGTGCTCGTGCAACGCTTTCTCGGCTTCCTGGTGAACCGGCTTGAGGTCGAAGACGACTTCTTTGACGGTTCCGGTGAACGCGTAGGGGGCCATGTCCTCGTACTCGCGGTCGACGACCAACCCATTGTCGCGGCCGATGTCCATCCCGGCGTATGACGTGAAGGCCAGGCTCACGGTTTGGGGTAGCTCTCCCTCGCCGATCAACCGATCGTCGGCCCATAGCGTCACCCGTCCCCCCGAACCGGCAACGGGTTGTGCGGATTCGAACAGCATCCGCACCCTGACATCGCCGACGGGGACCGGCTCGGTCGATACCTGCCGATAGGTCTGCACGCCGAGGAAGGAATACGTGTGGTGCAGCCTGCGCGCCTCGTCGACCCACAACGCGAACCCGCCCATGAAGTCGGCGTTGGCGACGATCACGCCGTGGGCGCCACCGGCGGGGACGTGCAGGCGCGCTTCGATCGCGTAGGAGCGGCCGAAGATGCGCGGGACCATGCCGCGCTGAATGTTTTGCACGCCGCCACCGAAGCTGAATCGCGTGGTGGTGGGCAGCGGCGGCAGATCGCCGAACATCACCGCGAGCCCGCCGAGTAGCGGCAGTACCCGGTTTCGTTCGGCTTCCTGCCACCACAACTCGGTCAGCTCGCTGACCTTGTCGGGATGCTCGGCCGCCAGGTCCTTGGCCTGGGAGAAGTCGTCGGGCAGGTAGTACAGCTCCCAAAAGTCTTCATCGGGGTCGTAATTCCCCGGCGCGAACCGTCGCATCGTCTCGGGCGACAAGTCCCATGGCGCCTTGTCCAGGCGGGCACAGGCCCACCAGCCGTCCTTGTATATGGCTCGGCTGCCGAAGTTTTCGAAATACTGCATGGTGTGGCGCTCTTCGGCCGTCGCCGCATCGAAGGTGTGGATGAAGCTGGTGCCGTCCATCGGCTCCTGCTCGATGCCGTCGACACTGGCCGGCTCCGGTAAACCAATGGCCTCCAACACAGTTGGCGCAATGTCTATGCAGTGCGTGAACTGGTCGCGAACCGCGCTGTCGGGCCGGATCCGGGTCGGCCAGGCGACCACCATCGGGTCACGAGTGCCACCGAGGTGGCTGGCCATCTGCTTGCCCCACTGGAACGGGGTGTTGTTGGCATGCGCCCAGGCGCTCGCGAAATGTGGTGCGGTGTCCTCGTTGCCGAGGGCCTCGATCCCACCGTATTGCTCGATGAGCTGCAATTGCTGCTCGGCGGACAGGTCCAGGCCGTTGATGAATGTCATCTCGTTGAATGAACCGGTGTTGGTGCCCTCCATGCTGGCGCCGTTGTCGCCCCAGATGTAGAAGACCAGCGTGTTGTCGGACTCGCCGAGATCGTCGATCGCGCCAAGCAAGCGGCCCACATTCCAGTCGGCGTTTTCCGAGAACCCCGCGAAAACCTCCATTTGCCGGGCATAGAGTTTCCGCTGGGTCTCCGACAGGCTGTCCCACGCCGGGAACAGGTCCGGCCGCTCGGTGAGTTCGGCGCCGGCAGCAATGATCCCAAGCTGCTTCTGACGTTCAAATGTCTTCTGCCGATATACGTCCCAGCCATCGTCGAACTGGCCCCGGTACTTGTCGGCCCACTCGGCGAACACGTGGTGCGGCGCGTGGCTGGCACCGGTCGAGTAGTACATCATCCACGGCTTGGTGGCGTTGGCGGCCCGCACGGTGTGCAGCCACTCCACGGCTTTGTCGGTGAGATCGTCGGGGAAGTAGTACGGCTTGCCGTCTTGCCCTTCCGGTATGCCTTGCGGAATACCCAAGACGGAGTTGTCCTGGCTGATGATCGGGTCGTATTGGCCCGCGGCGCCCGACGGAAATCCCCAGAAATGGTCGAATCCCCAACCGAGCGGCCAGTTGTCGAATGGCCCCGCCGCTCCCTGCACGTTGTCCGGGGTCAGATGCCACTTGCCGAAAGCGCCTGTCACATAACCGTTGTCGCGAAGAATTCGCGGTAGTGCGGCACAACTGCGTGGCTTGGCCGTCGAGTAGCCCGGGTAGGGGCCCGGGAACTCGCAGACCGACCCGAAGCCGACCCGGTGGTGGTTGCGGCCGGTCAACAGCGCCGCGCGGGTCGGTGAGCACACCGCGGTGACGTGAAAGCGGTTGTAGGCCAATCCGTTCTGGGCCAGCCGGGACAACGTCGGGGTCCGGATAGCGCCACCGAAGGTGTCCGGGCCGCCGAACCCGGCGTCGTCGATCAGCACGATCAGCACGTTCGGTGCGCCGTCAGGCGCGGCGGCGCCAGGGACGATCGTCCAGTCGCCGACCGAGTTCGCCACGGTGCGGCCCACCGTGCCGCCGAAGCTGCGCTGGGGTATCGGCAGCCGAGTGCGGTCCGGTTTGAATTTAGCCATGGCTTCTTCCAGCGCCGCGTTAAAACCGCGCAACGTCCAATGGCTGAGCTCCGCAGCCGATTTCATTGGCGAGCCGGCGAGCGCCTGCTGCACTGGAAGCCGTTGACCGCCCGGGGTCACGGCGATGATCACGGCGCTGTCCGCCGCTATCGCCTCGCCGATCTTGTCGCCCAGCCCGCTCTTGAACCGCTGGTTGACGAAGGTGCCCGCTACGGCTCCCGCCGCGGCGCCGATGGCCGCCGTGGCCAACGACATCGGCGAGAGCAGGCCCACCGCCAGACCTGCTCCGGCGCCCCACTTGGCGCCGCGCCGGCCCAGGCGATTGCCGATGTCCACCACGACGCGATTTCCTTCGGCGTCCTTGCCGACCAGGACCGCATCCCGCACCACGAGGCTCTTGTCTTTGGCTCGGTCGGCCAGGGTTTGGAAGTCATGGCGGGCAGTATCGAGGCCCTGATAGCCGGCAACGATGACCAGCGCAGGCTCTTCGCTCATAACCGGACTCCTTCTATTTCTCGGCGGGTGACGAACTCGCGACTCGACCCGGTGAACGGATCGTCGAACTCGATGCGCTGTGCCAGCAATTGCAGCGGCGTACTGAAGTCACCGGCAGGCACGTCAATCACATTGGGGTACAACGGATCACCGATTATCGGCAACCCCAGCGACGCCATGTGCACGCGCAACTGGTGAGTGCGCCCGGTGCGCGGCGTCAGCCGATAGAGACCTGCCGAAGCCAATTCGACCAGCGTCTCGGCATTGGGCACGCCCGACTCGATGACCGCCTGCAGGTGGCCTCGCCGCTTGACGATCCGATTGCGCACCACCCGCGGCAGCTCGCACGCCGGATCGACCGCCGCGCGGGCCAGATACGTCTTGCCGACCAAGCCGCGGGCGAACAGCATCTGATAGGCGCCCCGCACCTCGCGCCGGGTGGTGAACAGCAGCACCCCGGCGGTCAGCCGGTCGAGCCGGTGGGCGGGGCTCAGCTCGGGCAACCCCAGCTCCTTGCGCAGCCGCACCAGCGCGGTCTGCGCCACGTGGCTGCCCCTGGGCATGGTGGCCAGAAAGTGCGGCTTGTCCACGACCACGATGTCGTCGTCACGATAGAGCACCGGGAGGTCGAACGGCACCGGAACCTCGTGCGGCAAGTCGCGGTAGAGGTAGACGCTGGCACCGGTGGGCAGCACGGTGGCCTCGTCGATCACCGCACCATCGGCGTCGACGACCTCTCCGGCCAGAACCTTCGCGCGGGCCTGCTCGCCAAACCGCGCGGTCAGCTCGACCAGCACCGTCCCGCCGCGCAGCCGGACCCGCGCGGGCCCCAGTCCGTCGCGCACCGGAAGGGGTGCGGGCCTCACCACGGAATCAATTGAGGGGAACCGGCTCGAGGATCTCGGCGCGCGCTTCGGGCGCGCTGGCCCGCAACTCGTCTGCCGACACGTCGTCGGGCTGGGCCTGTGACAGGATCTCGGCCTCTACCCGTGCGGTGTAGTTGGCGACCTCACGATTGACGTCGCCGGCGCTCCACCCCAGCACGGGAGCGACCAGCTCGGCGACCTCCCGGGCGCAGTCGACGCCGCGGTGCGGGTATTCGATGGAGATCCGCATCCGGCGGGCCAGGATGTCCTCGAGATGCAGGGCACCCTCGGCGGCGGCGGCGTACACGGCTTCCACCTTCAAGTAGCCCGGCGCCTCCTGGATCGGGCCCAGCAGGTCGGGATGATCGGCCGCCAGCGCCAGCACATCGTCCATCAGCGAGCCGTAGCGATCCAGCAGGTGACGCACCCGGTACGGGTGCAGGCCCACCAGTTCGCCGACGTGTTCGACCTGGTTGATCAGGGCGAAGTAGCCGACGGCGCCCAGCAGGCTCACCTTTTCGGTGATCGACGGCGCCACCCGGGCCGGAACGAACTGCACCGCCGTGTCGATCGCGTCGGCGGCCATCACCCGGTAGGTGGTGTATTTGCCGCCGGCGATGGCGACCAGACCGGGCGCGGGCACCGCGACGGCATGCTCCCGGGACAGTTTGGAGGTTTCCTCGCTCTCCCCGGCCAGCAGCGGGCGCAGCCCCGCGTACACCCCGTCGATGTCGGCGTGGGTCAACGGAGTTGCCAGTACCTGGTTGACGGTCTGCAGGATGTAGTCGATGTCGGCCTTAGTGGCCGCGGGATGGGCCAGGTCGAGATTCCAATCGGTATCGGTGGTTCCGATGATCCAGTGGCTGCCCCACGGGATGACGAACATCACCGACTGGGCGGTGCGCAGGATGATCGCGACGTCGCTGACGATCCGGTCCCGCGGCACCACCACGTGCACGCCCTTGGAGGCACGCACCTGAAAACGGCCGCGCTGCTTGGACAGGGCCTGGATCTCGTCGGTCCACACCCCGGTCGCGTTGACCACGACGTGGCCGCGAACCTCGGTGACCGAGCCGTCTTCGGAGTCGCGGACGCGGACCCCGGTCACCCGGTCGCCCTCACGCAGCAGCGCGACCACCTGGGTGGAGCATCGCACGACCGCGCCGTAGTGCGCCGCGGTGCGCGCGACCGTCATCGTGTGCCTGGCGTCGTCGACGACAGTGTCGTAGTAGCGGATCCCGCCGATCAAAGAGCTGCGCTTCAGCCCCGGGCTCAACCGCAGCGCGCCGGCACGCGTCAAATGCTTTTGCGCGGGAACCGATTTCGCGCCGCCGAGGCTGTCGTAGAGGAAAATGCCCGCCGCGGTGTAGGGACGTTCCCACCACCGATGGGTCAGCGGGAACAAGAACGGCAGCGGCTTGACCAGGTGCGGCGCCAGCGTGGTCAGCGACAGCTCGCGCTCATGGAGCGCCTCGCGCACCAGCCCGAACTCCAGTTGCTCGAGGTAGCGCAGCCCACCATGGAACATCTTCGACGAGCGGCTCGAGGTGCCGGAAGCGAAGTCGCGCGCCTCGACGAGCGCGACCTTGAGCCCGCGCGTGGCGGCATCCAGGGCGCACCCGGAGCCCACCACGCCGCCGCCGATCACCACGACGTCGAACTGCTCGGTGCCGAGTCGCTCCCAGAACGCCGCGCGTTGCGGCGGGCCGAGCATGGAAACCGGATCATTCACGACGAAGGACTCCTCACTGGGGAATTCGATGTCCGTGTTACTCGTCAGTAGGGCGTGCTCCACCAAGGCTAGTTCGTCGGGTGCCGGACGGGTCGCGCTCAGTCCAGATCGTCGTGTGCCATCAGCCGTCGAGCGGCCTCGGTGATCGAACCGGACAACGACGGGTAGACGGCCAGCGTCTGCGCCAGCTCGTTGACGGTGATGCGGTTTTGCACGGCCACGGCGATCGGCAGGATCAGCTCGGAGGCGATCGGCGCCACCACCACGCCACCGATGACCACGCCGGTGGACTTCCGGCAGAAGACCTTGACGAAACCCTGCTGCAACCCCGACATCTTGGCGCGCGCGTTGGTCCGCAACGGCAAGGTGACCGTCCGGGCAGGCACCGAGCCGTCGTCGATCATGGTTTGCGGCACCCCGACGGCGGCGATCTCGGGCCTGGTGAACACCGTCGCGGCGACCGTGCGCAACCGGATCGGGCTCACCCCTTCGCCCAGCGCGTGATACATCGCGATCCGGCCCTGCATGGCCGCGACCGACGCCAGCAGCAGCAGACCGGTGCAGTCGCCGGCCGCATAGATTCCGGGCACCGAGGTGCGCGAGACCCGGTCTACCTTCAGGTAGTCGCCCCGCCCCAGCTCGATGCCGACGCGTTCCAGGCCGAGGCCGGCGGTGTTGGGCACCGATCCGATGGTCATCAGGGCGTGACTGCCCTCGACGGTGCGGCCGTCGGTGATCGTCACCAGGACACCGTTGTCGGTGCGAACCACCGACTCGGCCCGGGCGTTCTTGAACAGCTGCACGCCGCGTTCGGCAAACGCCTCTTCCAGGACCAGCGCGGCGTCGGCGTCCTCGTAGGGCAGCACCCGGTCCCGGCTGGCCACCACCGTCACCGGCACGCCGAGCTCGGTGTAGGCGTGGACGAACTCGGCGCCGGTGACGCCGGAGCCCACCACGATCAGGTGTTCGGGCAACGACCGCAGGTCGTAGAGCTGCCGCCAAGTCAGGATGCGCTCGCCGTCGGGCTGGGCCGACGGCAGCACTCGCGGGCTGGCGCCGGTGGCGATCAGTACGACATCGGCGTCGTGCTCGGTGACGACGGGGCCGTCGGGCCCCTCACCGGAATGGGTCGCCTTGATGTGGTGCCGGGCCAGGCCGGGCTCGGAATCGACCAACTCGCCCCGGCCCGCGACCAGATGCACGCCCACGCCGAGCAGCTGGGCGGTGATATCGGCCGACTGCTCGGCGGCCAGCGTCTTGACCCGCTTGTGGATCTGCGGCAAAGAGATCTTGGCGTCGTCGATGTCGATGTCGAAGCCCAGCCGGGGCGCCCGCCGCAGTTCGGTGCGCAGCCAGGTCGAGGCGATGAACGTTTTGGACGGCACGCAATCGTCCAGCACGGCCGCGCCGCCGATGCCTTCGGAGTCGATCACGGTGACGTCGGTGGTATCGGGGTGTGACGTGGCGGCCACCAGCGCGGCTTCGTAACCCGCCGGGCCTCCACCGAGGATCACGATGCGGGTCACCACGGCCCTAACCTATCCGGACCGCGGCACCCCCCGCACCCCGTCGAACCGTCGGATGAATACCGAGTGACCATCCGCCGTTTAAGCTTTCTGCGTGCCGATCTACGCCGCCTACGGGTCGAACATGCATCCGGAGCAGATGCAGAAGCGTGCACCCCACTCCCCGATGGCCGGAACGGGCTGGCTGCACGGGTGGCGGCTGACCTTCGGCGGCGAAGACATCGGCTGGGAGGGAGCACTGGCCAGCGTCGTCGAGGATCCCGACGCCAAGGTGTTCGTCGTGCTCTACGACATGACGCCGGCCGACGAGATGAGCCTGGACCACTGGGAGGGCTCCGAGTTCGGCATCCACAAGAAAATCAGATGCCGGGTGGAGCGGCTATCGTCGGACACCACCACCGATCCGGTGCTGGCGTGGCTCTACGTGCTCGACGCCTGGGAGGGCGGACTGCCGTCGGCGCGGTACCTGGGCGTGATGGCTGATGCCGCTGAAATCGCCGGCGCGCCAGGAGAATACGTACATGATCTGCGGACGCGGCCGGCCCGCAACATCGGCCCGGGGACTACCGCGTAAGGGCGCTTAAGTCGCCGAGAATGCGGCCGACTGCTCGATGATGTTGACCATCACCCGCAGCCCGATCGCCAGGGCCCGCTCGTCAAGGTCGAACGTCGGCTGGTGCAGATCCAACTGCCGCCCCTCACCCGACCACACGCCCAGTCGGGCCATCGCGCCGGGAATCTCCTCCAAATACCAGGAAAAGTCCTCGCCACCGCCGGATTGCCGGGTGTCGGCGGCCACGTCGGGGCCGACGGCCTCGATCGCGTGGGTGAGGATGCGGGTGGAGATCTCCTCGTTGACCACCGGGGGGACGCCGCGCCGGTAGTGCATCGTGTGTTCGATCGCCAGCGGCGACAGCAAGCCCGCCACGGCCCCGCGGACGAGCTCTTCGAGCCCGACCCAGGTCTGCCGGCTGGCGGTACGGATGGTGCCGGCCAGCACGCCGCTCTGCGGGATGGCATTGGGGGCCACACCGGCGTTGACCGCACCCCACACCAAGACCGTGCTGTTGCGCGGGTCGATGCGCCGCGACAGCACCCCGGGCAGTCCGGTGATCACCGTGCCGAGCCCGTAGACCAGGTCGGCGGTCAGGTGCGGTCGCGACGTGTGCCCGCCCGGCGAATACAGCGTGATTTCCAGCTGGTCGGCCGCCGAGGTGATCGGGCCTTGCCGGACCGCGACCTTGCCGACCTCCAGCCGTGGGTCGCAGTGCATGGCGAAGATCCGCGATACCCCGGTCAGGGCTCCGGCGGCGATGGCGTCGATCGCACCGCCGGGCATCAGCTCCTCGGCGGCCTGGAAGATCAACCGCACCCCGACCGGCAGCTCCGGCACCGACGCCAGCGCCAGCGCGGTGCCCAGCAGGATCGCGGTGTGCGCGTCGTGCCCGCAGGCGTGCGCGACGTTGGGCATCGTCGAGGTATACGGTGCGCCGGTCCGCTCGGCCATGGGCAGCGCGTCCATGTCGGCCCGCAGCGCGATCCTGGGCTGCAGCTCCGGCCCGAAATCACAGGTCAGTCCGGTACCGCCGGGCAGCACCTTGGGGTTCAGGCCCGCGTCGGACAACCGCTCGGCGACGAATTGCGTGGTGGCGTACTCCTGCCGGCCCAACTCCGGATAGCGGTGGATGTGCCGGCGCCACTCGACCATGTCGTCGTAGTGGGCGGCCAGCCACGACTCGGCGGCGTCGTCCAGGCTCATCTGCCGGCCCGGCGTTCCACCGCAGCCAATACCCGGTCCCGTTCGGCGCTGTCCTGGGCGAGGTGGACGACCGTGCGCGCCAGCATGACCGCGCCCTCGACCACCGCGCGGTCGGCGCTCGGACCGGCGGCGGCAGCGGCGAACGCGCGCTGGTGCACCGTGGCGCCACCGGCATCGACACCGATCACCGGGTGAATGCCCGGCAGTACCTGCGTCACGTTGCCCATATCGGTGCTGCCCATCGGCAGCGCCGCCTCGATTTCGGGAGACACCGGTTCACGCCCTAGCCGGCGCATCTCGTTGCGGCAAACCTCGGCCAGCCATCGGTCGGGTGTCAGCTCGGCGTATGCCGGTGACGGCGTGTTGATTTCGTATTCGCAGCCAGTGGCCAGCGCGCCTGCGGCAAAGCACGCGAACATCCTGCCCTCCAGCTGCCGCAGCGAATCGAGTTCGGCCGCCCGCATCGCGTACTGCAATGTCGCGTGGCCGGGGATGACGTTGACCGCCTGTCCGCCGTTGGTGACGATCCCGTGGACCAGCTGACGGGGCGCGAGTTGCTGCCGCAGCACGCCGATGGCGACCTGCGCGACGGTGATGGCGTCGGCCGCGTTGACGCCCAGATACGGGGCGACGGCGGCATGCGATTCCTTGCCGCGGTAGTCCACGATCACCTCGGACAAGGCCAGCGAGCGGGCCGCGGCGATGTCGGTCGGACCGGGATGCAGCATCACCGCCAGGGCGACGTCGTCGAACGTCCCCGCCTCCAGCAGCAATGCTTTGCCCCCGCCCGCCTCCTCGGCGGGCGTGCCGAGCAGGGCCACGGTCAGGCCCAGCTCATCGGCCACCTCGGCCAGCGCCAGCGCGGTCCCGACCGCCGACGCCGCGATGATGTTGTGTCCGCAGGCGTGTCCGATCTCGGGCAGGGCGTCGTACTCGGCGCAGACCCCGACAACCAGCGGTCCGCTGCCGAAATCGGCGCGGAACGCGGTGTCCAGGCCACCGGGTGCCGGGGTGACCTCGAAGCCACGCTCGGCCACCAGTGCCTGCGTTTTGGCGCAGCTCCGATGCTCGGCGAAGGCCAGCTCAGGTTCGGCGTGGATCGCGTGCGATAGCTCGACCAGATCGACGCCACGACGCCGCACTGCGTCCTCGACGCTGTCCAATGCGGTGTTTGTGGGCATCCTCGCAGTATCTCATCGAGCCCTGACCACCGACGGCTACACCAGTCCGGCGATGAATCCCGCGGCTTGACCAGAGTAGGGCGGGACCGAATAGTCGTGGTGCGCGTCCCGGTCGCGACCGCCGACGACGCAGACCGGGTCACCGGGGCTGCACAGGTCGATGGCCCGGCCGGCGAACAGCCCGGTCGTCGACAGGGGCGTGTTGAAGCGGTTGCCAGGATTGCCGAACACGGCGACCGCCGCGATCTTGCCGGCCAGCCCGGGATCCAGCGGAGCGGCCGACCCGAAGTTGCCGATGGTGTTGCCCAGCGGTGGCACCCCCGCGAGCATGGAGACTGCGGCGGCGCCTTGCGAGAAGCCACCGAGTATCAACCGCGTTCCCGGACACTGGTCGACCATCGCCGCGATGTGGTCCCGCGCGTCGTTGGCGCCGTCGCCGGTGGTCAGGAAGTTATAGCTGGCCGGATAGTTCACCGCGTAGTTGTCAAACCTGCGCGAACCCAGGTCAGGCTGCAGCGCGGCGAACAGCGCATCACCCACGACGCCCAGGCCGGGCGGCTCGGCGGTACCGCGCGCGAACACCAGTTGGACGTCGGGACAATCGGCTCCCGCCCTCGGTGCCGGCCCACCGACGAGCGAGGCCACCGAGACCGCAACAGCAACGACCACCCCAACCGGCCATCTACCAAAACTCATGCGGCAGATCCTGACACATACCGCGCTAAGCTCGCGCACTGTGACCGACGCAGCACCCGATACCGCCGAACTCGCGCGGCGCGCGGCACTGGCCATCCGCGAGCGCACCGGGGTCGAAGAGCACGACGTCGCAATCGTTCTCGGCTCGGGATGGTCGCCGGCGATTGCCGAGCTGGGCTCCCCGACTGTCGTGCTACCGCAGGCCGAGATTCCCGGCTTCGCACCACCGCGCGCGGTCGGCCACCCCGGCGAGCTGTTGTCGGTGCGCATCGGTGAGCACCGGGTGCTGGTACTGGCCGGGCGCGTGCACGCCTATGAGGGCCATGACCTGCGTCACGTCGTCCACCCGGTCCGGGCGGCCTGCGCGGCCGGGGCTCGTATCGTCGTGCTGACCAACGCGGCCGGTGGATTGCGCATCGACATGCGGGTCGGACAGCCCGTGCTGATCAGCGATCACCTGAACCTGACCGCGCGTTCACCGTTGGTCGGCGCCCAATTCGTGGATCTCACCGATGCCTATGCACCGCGGCTGCGCCGGCTCGCCCGGGAGGCCGACCCCGAGCTGACCGAAGGCGTGTACGCCGGCCTGCCCGGGCCGCACTATGAGACGCCGGCCGAAATCCGGATGCTGCAGACACTGGGCGCCGACCTGGTCGGCATGTCGACGGTGCATGAAACGATCGCGGCCCGCGCGGCCGGTGCCGAGGTGCTGGGCATTTCGCTGGTGACCAACCTGGCGGCCGGTATCACCGGCGCGCCGCTGAGCCACGCCGATGTGGTGGCCGCCGGCGCCGCATCGGCGTCCCGGATCGGCGCTCTGCTGGCCTCGATCATTAAGCGGATCGCCCGGATTTAGCGGAATGGTGTTGTGACACAACCATTGAAGTTCGGCACCGCGGGGCTGCGCGGCCCGGTACGCGACGGCCCGGACGGCATGAACGTCGCGGTGGTTTCACGTGCCACGTGGGCAGTGGCACAGGTGCTTACCGGCCGCGGCCTGGCCGGTTCGCAGGTGATCGTCGGGCGCGACGCGCGGCACGGCTCGGCGATCTTCGCGACGGTTACCGCAGAAGTGCTTGCTGCCGAAGGATTTTCGGTGCTGCTGCTACCCGGCCCGGTGCCCACGCCGGTGGTCGCATTCGCGGTACGTCACACCGGCGCCGTCGCCGGGATCCAGATCACGGCCTCACACAATCCGCCGTCCGACAACGGCTACAAGGTGTACTTCGACGGCGGCATACAGATCATCTCTCCCACCGACACTGAGATCGAAACTGCAATGGCGACAGCGCCTCCCGCCGCCCAGATCGCCCGAGAACCGGTGTCGCCCGCGGACACCGACCTGGTCGAGCGCTACATCGAACGTGCGGCCGCGTTGCGGCGCGCCGCCGGTTCGGTGCGGGTGGCCCTGACCCCGCTGCACGGGGTTGGCGGCGCGGTGGCCGTCGAGACGCTGCACCGCGCCGGCTTCGAGCAGGTGCACACCGTCGGCACCCAGTTCGCGCCGGACCCCGACTTCCCCACCGTCGCATTTCCGAACCCCGAGGAGCCCGGCGCCACCGACGCGCTACTTGCCCTGGCCGCCGATGTCGAGGCCGACATCGCGATAGCCCTGGACCCCGACGCTGCCCGTTGCGCGGTGGGCATACCCACGGCGACGGGGTGGCGGATGCTGTCCGGCGACGAAACCGGTTGGCTGCTAGGCGATTACATCCTGTCTCACGAGCGGCCGGACACTGCCGTGGTTGCCAGCACGGTGGTGTCCTCCCGGATGCTGGCCGCGATCGCCGCCCGCTACGGCGCGGTCCACGTCGAGACCCTCACCGGCTTCAAATGGCTGGCGCGCGCTGATTCGAACGTGCCTGGCGGCAGCCTGGTCTACGCCTACGAAGAAGCGATCGGCCACTGCGTGGATCCGGCCGCGGTGCGGGACAAGGATGGCATCAGCGCCGCGGTACTGGTGTGCGACCTGGTCGCCGCGCGCAAACAGCAGGGCCATTCGATATCCGACGTGCTCGACGAACTCGCCCGGCGATACGGCGTGCACGAGGTTGCGGCGGTGTCGCGCCGGGTCGCCGACAGCGCCGAGGCCGCCGAACTCATGCAGCGCCTGCGGAACGCCCCACCCGGCGCGCTGGCCGGGTTCACGGCGAGCACCACCGATATCGGCGACGCGCTGATCTTCACCGCCGGTGACGGCAATACCTCGATCAGGGTGGTGGTGCGTCCTTCCGGGACCGAGCCGAAGTTGAAGTGCTACTTGGAGATTCGCTGCGCGGCTTCCGACGACCTGACTTCTTCCCGGACTTATGCCGGCGCGCTGCGCGCGGAGTTGGTCGCTTCGGTGGAGCACTGGTAAATATTCGGGGCCCGAACTGGCGGTCGCCCGCATCGCCGAGACCCGGCACGATGAACGCCGACTTGTTGAGCCCTTTGTCGACCGCCGCGGTGAACACTCGCGCGTTCGGCGCTATTTTCTCAACCGCCGCAAGGCCTTCCGGCGCGGCCACCACACAGAGCACGCTGATATCCGTTGCGCCACGGCCCTGCAGCAGCTCGATCGTGTACGTCATCGACCCGCCGGTCGCCAGCATCGGGTCAAGCACCATGACCGGTCGGCCTTTGAGCTTCTCGGGCAACGATTCCATGTACGGAAACGGCAGATGGGTTTCCTCGTCGCGGGCGACGCCGACGAACCCGACCTCGGCCTCCGGGATCGCGGCATGCGCCTCGTCGACCATCCCCAGCCCGGCCCGCAAGACCGGAACCAGCAGCGGCGGGTTGACCAGTCGGCTCCCGACCGTCTCGGCCAGTGGCGTCCGGATCCGGATCGGCTCACTGGCCGCGTCCCGGGTGGCCTCGTAAACCAGCACCAGCGTCAGCTCGCGCAGCGCGGCCCGAAAGCCCGCGGCATCGGTGCGTTCGTCTCGCAGCGCAGTCAGCCGGGCTGCGGCCAACGGGTGATCGACTACGCGCACTTCCATGCGCTCGAGGGTATATAACAATCCGACTTCGGTTGCCTAAAGTGCTGCTGACACGCTCGCGCGCCTGCCGTCCGTCGCGCACTCGGGCTCATATGCTCCCCGGGTGTTTCGCGAGATTCAAAGTCCCAGAAGGTCGATCAGCTGGGCGTGCCGCGCCCTCGTTCTAGCCGGCGCGGTGGCGCTGACGTGGCTGGCGGCCACCCCGTTGGCTCCTCGCGTGACCGCCGCCGCCGCGCTTCCCCGGCCCGCGCACATCGTAATCGTGGTGGAAGAGAACCGCTCTGAGGGCCACATCATTGGTAGCCCGCAGAACCCGTTCATCAACGCCCTTGCCGCACATGGCGCCAACATGGTCCAGTCATTCGCCGAAACACATCCCAGCGAGCCGAACTATTTGGCGCTCTTTGCCGGCAACACATTTGGAGTGACGAAGGACTCGTGCCCGGTCAACGCCGGCAATGCTCCCAACCTGGCATCCGAATTGCTTGGCGCCGGCTACACATTCATCGGTTATGCCGAAGACTTGCCCGCCGTCGGCTCCCCTGTGTGCAGCGCGGGCAAGTACGCGCGCAAGCATGTGCCGTGGGCCAATTTCACCAATGTGCCGCCGGCGAATTCGGTGCCGTTCTCCGCATTTCCGATGGGCAACTACGACAGCCTGCCGACTGTCTCGTTCGTCATACCCAACAACGACAACAACATGCACGACGGCTCGGTCGCTCAAGGCGACGCCTGGCTGAATCGGCAGCTGTCCGGGTACGCCAACTGGGCGGTGGCCAACAACAGTCTGCTGATCGTGACTTGGGATGAGGACGACGGATCCAGCTCTGCGGGCAGCCACAACCAGATCCCGACGGTGATCTACGGCGCGCATGTGCAGCCGGGCACCTACAGCGAGCAGATGAGCCACTACAACGTGCTGTCCACCATCGAGCAGATGTATGGGCTGCCCAAGACCGGCAATGCGGCCCAAGCCCCCCCGATCGCCAGCATCTGGGGCACGTAATCGATGCCCGGCTCCTTACTCGCGCCGTTCCGGCGCTCGCCGTCGCCGGGCGTAGCGGCCACCGGGCCCGGCGTCTTCGTTGGCCGTCGCTATTCTGTGCCGCATGGTTGCTGACCTCGTCCCCATCCGTCTGAGCCTGTCCGACGGTGACCGCTACACCGTGTGGGCACCACGCTGGCGCGACTCAGGCGACGAATGGGAGGCGTTCCTGGGCAAGGACGACGACCTGTATGCCTTCGAGGAGGTTTCCGATCTCGTCGCGTTCGTGCGGTCCGACGCCGACAACGATCTGATCGATCATCCGGCGTGGAAGGACCTGACCACGGCGCACGCGCACAGTCTCGAGCCCGCCGAGGACAAGCAGTTCGACCTGGTCGCGGTGGAGGAGCTGGTGGCCGAGAAGCCGACCGAAGAGTCGGTCGCCGCCCTGGCGGGCGCGCTGGCCATCGTGTCATCGATCGGATCGGTATGCGAGCTGGCGGCGGTGTCGAAGTTCTTCAACGGCAACCCCAGCCTGGGCACGGTGTCCGGCGGATTCGACCACTTCACCGGCAAGGCGGGCGCCAAACGCTGGAATTCGATCGCCGAGGTCATCGGGCGCAGCTGGGACGACGTGATCAGCGCGATCGACGGCGTCATCAGCACTCCCGCGGTCGACGAGGCGGCGTCGGAAAAAGCCGCCGACGAACTGGCCGAAGAACGTGAAGAGCCCGAAGAAGACACCGAGGACGAGTCCGACGGCGACGCCGTCGACGAGGTCGAGGCTGACGACGCCGAAGACGCCGACGAAACAACCGACGCCGACGAAGACGAAGCCACCCAGGACGTGGACGAAGAGGACGCCGCAGCAGACGAAGCCGAGGAGCGCGCGGCCGGCGACACCGCCGTGCTGGGCAGTGACGAGGACTTCTGGCTACAGGTGGGTATCGACCCGGTCCGCATCATGACGAGTTCGGGCACGTTCTACACGCTGCGCTGCTACCTGGACGATCGCCCGATCTTCTTGGGCCGCAACGGACGGATCAGCGTGTTCAGCTCCGAGCGGACGCTGGCGCGCTACTTGGCCGACGAGCACGACCATGACCTGTCGGATTTGAGCACCTACGACGACATCCGTACCGCCGCGACCGACGGGTCCCTGGCCGTTGAGGTCACCGACGAGAACATCTACGTCCTCAGCGGGCTGGCCGATGACTTCGCCGACGGGCCCGGCGCCGTGGATCGTGAGCAGCTCGACCTGGCCGTCGAGCTCCTCCGCGACATCGGTGACTACTCCGAGGAGAGCACCGTCGACAAGGCCCTCGAGCCGGGCCGGCCGCTGGGCAAGCTGGTGGCCTACGTGTTGGAGCCCGGCTCGGTGGGTAAGCCCGCGTCGCCGTATGCGGCGGCGGTGCGGGAATGGGAGGACCTGGAAAAGTTCGTCGACTCGCGGCTCCGGCGCGAATAGCACCCGTTTGACGGGCCATCGAGTCTCCTCTTTACTGGCGGCAGTGTCCGCCGGAGGTCCAAGGCGGCCCGACGGGGAGGTGATCTGAATGTCGCTTCCGGTGATCGGACCGCTGCCGCTGTACGGATTCCAGCGTCCGGCCCTGTTGCTGTTCGGGTTGATCCCGCTGGCATTGGTCGTCGTCTACGTCCTCGTCCAGGGCCGGCGCCGACACCGCCTGCGCCGGTACACCGATGCCGAGGTGCCACAGTCGTTGTGGCGACACCTGCCGATTGCCGTGTCGCTGCTCAGCCTGGCGCTGCTGACCATCGCGCTGGCCACCCCGACCCACGACATGCGCATCCCGCGCAACCGCGCCGTGGTGATGCTCGTGATCGACATGTCGCAATCCATGCGCGCAACCGATGTCGAGCCCGACCGGCTCAAGGCCGCCGAGCAAGCCGCCAGCAAGTTCGCCGCTCAGCTGACGCCGGGTATCAACCTC
>DASYJS010000135.1:0-5059 GCA_035996225.1 Mycobacterium sp.
CTCGAGAGACAGCAGCTCGGCCAGCTCGTCGATGTTGGCATTGACGAGCTCGATGAAGCGCATCAACACCCGGGCGCGGCGCTGCGGATTCCACGCGGCCCAACCCCTTTGCGCCTCGACCGCGGAGGCCACCGCCGCGTCGACGTCGGCCGATGAGGCCATCGAGACTTTCGCCTGCACCTCGCCGGTGCTGGGATTGAAGACGTCCGCGGTACGGCCGGACTGGCCGAGGGTGCGCTTCCCGTCGATGAAGTGCGGGATTTGTGTGGTCATCACTGTCCTCATTTGATCGCGGACGGGCTACGCCCAGATTACTTGCATATCCTAGTAACCCTGGTCAGGGTTGGCAAGCGCGATGTTAGTGACAGGTCCAGTCGCTCGGGGAAATCTACAGTGAACGTTCCAGGAGCACCTGGCCGCTGTCGGCGGAAACTACCTGCACAGAGGCGATTTCACCGACAGGCGTGGAGATGCTGCCGGCGGGCGCTGCTGTATGGCCGGGATTGGCCACCCAGGTTGCCAACCGAGTGTGACTACCGTCGCGACCTACCGCGACCATCGCGAGCGTGTCGTGATCGGAGTTCACCGGGGCCAGGCAGACGCAGTTCATCGAGATGAACGTTCCCCACTGCTGGCTGCTGAGCGAGACCGTCGAGGTCAGCTTATTCGTCCCGACCTGCGCCATCGGCTCAACCGACACGCTCGCCTGCGGCGTAGGCGCGGATGTCGAAGATTGGCCCCCAACGCCGACGAACACACCGATCGCCAGCACCGCGGCTGCGGCGGCACCAGCCGTCCATGTCACGACGCGGGACCGGCGCCGCCGCCAGTTCACCTTGGTCAGCAGTGTCGGCAGCAGCTCGTCAGGCGGCAACGGCTCGACGCCACCGCGGTTTGCCTCGTCGATCGCCACCAACACGTCACGATCGAGCTGCGACAGGAGAGCCGGCAAGCCGCTTAGCTCGCCAATAGCGCTGGGGCACAACGGGCAGACAGCCAGGTGCCCTTCGAATTCCTGCCGTCCGGCGGACGACAGGGATCCCAGCACGTATGCGGCATCCCACATCGCGTACTCGTCATGCCCGGAAAGGCCACCGCCATGCGGCGTCCCGGGCCGCCGTAGCGGCATCATCGTGTAACTCTCATCTCCTGGTACGTCAGATATTCGTCGTCGGCCGTCGGCCGGCCCGGCGAACTGAACTTCCTTGCGGGCCAATGCGGTGCGGCTCTCGTCGACAATTATGTTGCGGGCGATGGTGAACAGCCAGTGCCCGTAATGGCTTCTTTTGCACCAAGTGTGCAAGCAGGTCTGATTGCAGACCTGGTGAGAATAGGCACTGGATTCACCTCCCTGCTGGTAAAACGATCGACGGGCCCGTCTGGTTCACCTGCGGCACACTGGCCGGTGTTAGCTGAGACACGGGAAGCGTCAAGGTCCGAGCGGTCGTCCAGCGGTCAGACGCCGCCCATCCAGCTGTGGAATCGACCGTCCGGATCGTAGGCCGACCGCACCCTATCGAGGCGTGCCATGTTGGATTCGGTGATGAATCGGGCCGGACGTCGGCACAGATTCTCGTCGGCGAGCGAGATACCGGTCGCCAAGTGCGACATGGCCGCCATATTCGATGCGGCCCAGTCGCGGTACTTTTCGTCGTCGGCCGGATCCTGCCAGATGGTGTAGAGCGCCAGGTAGATTTCGTCTTCCACGCCGTACACCATGTCCGCTCGCTCCTGGGACGTCTTCCAGCCCGTGAAAATGAAGTGTGAGGGGTGCGGTGGCATGGTTTCGATGATTTTGCGGATGCCCGGCAGTAGTTCTTCTGCGGAAGCCGACGTGAACATGTTGTCGGCGATATAGCGATGCCCTTTCGGGTAGCTGGCCATCACGGCGGTATACCAATTGGCCAAAGTCGTCGGCGCATAAGGAAGACTGACGATCGCCTTGTCGATGACCGGGCAAGTACCCAGCGGGGCAAGGGCTTTCGCTGCCTCCTCCTCTGAATCGGCGAATACCGGGCAGGCGATCGTGATGCCGGGTTGGTCGAGCCCGGATCCCGGAAGGCTCCGCCCGGTGTGGATCTGCAGCTCGACCCGGTCGTCGAGCTCGGAAACGATCGAACGTGCCCAGGTGAACACCTCGTCGGCGACCTCGATCGGATACATGTACAGGCAGGTGCCCCAGACCGCGGGGCGTGGGTAAACCTTCAGTTTGAAGGAGGTGACCACGCCGAAGAAGCCCGGTCCAGAGCCGCGAGCCGCCCAATACAGGTCTGGATGGTTTTCCGGGTCGCAGTAGATCTGTTCCCCGTCGGCGGTGACGACTTCCAGTCCAAGCACGCTCTCGCATGCCGGGCCGAGCACCGGACTGTTCCAGCCGTATCCGCCCTGCAGAAGAAAGCCGCCGAGGCAAATGCCTTCGCAGTGGCCGGCGGGAAAGAACAGCCCTTGCGAGTCCAGTTCTGCCGCGAAGGTACTGGCGACTTTGCCCGGGCCGACATCTGCGATCATCTGATCCGGATCGACGGTGCAGTGATCGAGGCGGCTGACGTCGAGCAGCAGGCCGCCGTCGCGCAGGTGACTGGCTGCCCAGCTGTGCCCACCCGAACGTACGCCGACATGATGGTCGTTGGCCCGTGCGTAGCGGATCGCTGCGACCACGTCGTCGGTGTCGCGCGCCTGCACGATTACATCGGGAAAACGTTCCGGCAAAAGGCCATTCCACACCGTTTGCCGTCGGGCCGTTTCGTAACCGTCTGCGCCACGAAGGAAGGTCTTTTCGGTGGAAAGTAAAATCATTGCGCCCCCATGCTTTTCGCGTGCGCCATCACCGACTGCATTCCCGGGATGGCGCCGTCAGACGTTCGACATTGCTGAACTGGACCAGTCCGCTCTAGGTAGAGCGCGACCTCGGCGGCCAACGGCGTCGCATTGATACGGATCGCCCGAAGTGGGCCGTTGGGCGGAATGCCGTATCCGATCGCGAACAATCCATCGCCGGCGTGTGAGGCAAAGCCGCCGCGCGGGTTGCCGTGCTCGTCGAGAACGCCAAGGTGCCCGACCAAACCGTCGAGATCCGTCGCGAACCCGGTGGCGGCGATGATCACCTGCGGCGCTACGGACGTGCCGTCGGCGAGGATCACGCTGCCGGGTTCGACGGCCTTGACGGCGCCCACGACCTCGACGCGCCCGACCCGTACAAGGTCGATCAGCTCATCGGCCAGCGTCGGGATGCGACCTCGTGTTTCCACTGTCGCCTTCAGCCCGAGCGTCGGCCGCTGGAAACCGTAGGTCGACAGGTCACCCCACATTAGGCGGGTCATGAGCGCGATCAGCGGATCGATCATTCGCGCGGGGACTCTCGAGGACAGCTCGAGGAAGATATCCGACGGAATCGGTCCGATCGCCCGCCGCACGAGATGCGGCGGTGTGCGTACCGCAACCCAGATCCGCCCCGCCCCGTCGTTGGCGAGCTGGACAGCGATGTCGGCGGCCGAATTGCCCGCGCCTACGACGAGGACGTCGCGGCCACGATAGGGCCACGCGTTTGTGAAGTCCCCGGAGTGAACGATCTCGCCGTTGAAGCCGCTGAGTCCAGGCCACGCCGGGATGGTGGGTGCGCTGTAGTTGCCGGTGGCGAGCACGATTGCCGGGGTTCGGATTTCACCCGAAGACGTGTCAAGTCGCCAGATTCCCCCGACACGGTCGACGCGGTGGACTTCACATCCGAGCAGTAGCGCAATGTTCTGCCGCGAAACGTAGTGATCGAAATAGCGGACCATGTCCTCCTTGGTCGGCCAACGGCCGGCGCTCAAGGGAATCCGTTGTCCGGGAAGGTGCGACAAGAACCCGGTCGTATTGAGGCGGAAGTTGTCATAGCGCGTGCGCCACGAAATCGCCGGGGCCGCTGCGCGATCGAGAACGAGCGCTTTGATGCCATGCTGATGATCGAGCTCGCGTGCGACAGCGAGACCGGCGGGCCCTGCGCCGATTACAACGGCGTCGGCGCTGTCCAGGGTCTGTGTAGTCATGATCTCCGGTCGTCTTCGTCGGTGGCGGGTCCCAGCAGTAACACGATCCGGAACGGCTCGTGGTTCATCAAGGCGCGACGGCGCGCGCGTTTGCGGGCCTGCCGGTCAGTGTATTCAACAACTGTTGACATCGCCAGTGCTGACGCCTACCTTTGAGTTCAACAGGCGTTGAACCCAAGACGGGAGATCACGGAGATGACGACCGTCACAGCCATCCGGATCGGACTCGATCCCGTCGTGCGTCGCCCAAATCGACCTGTGTGCAACAGGTTTCCGTCGATGGCGGCCACGTGCTCCTGGCGCGTTCGCCGTAAATTGCGCCCGCGGGTGAACCGAAGTCACCCGCGGGTCGTACTAGTGGCATAACAAGTTAGGTGGGGATATGCCAAGGCAACAGAGGGTGGTCGACCATATCGTCGAGCACCTCGCGAGAATCGACAGCGACTACATATTCGGCGTCGACGGCGCCAACATCGAAGATCTCTACGATGCCGCGCATTTCTGTTCGGACATCACTGCGGTGTTGGCCAAGCACGAGTTTTCCGCGGCCACGATGGCCGACGGGTACAGCCGCAGCGGCGCCGGTTTGGGAGTAGTGGCGGCGACGTCTGGTGGGGGTGCGCTCAATCTCATTCCGGGCCTCGGGGAATCATTGGCCAGCCGGATACCTGTGTTGGCATTGGTCGGTCAGCCCGCGACCACGATGGACGGTCGGGGCAGCTTTCAAGACACCAGTGGCCGCAACGGTTCATTGGATGCCGAGGCGTTATTTTCTGCGGTGTCAGTCTTCTGCCGGCGGGTGTTGACGCCCGCCGACATTCTTTCGGCGTTGCCCAGCGCTATAGCGGCGGCGCGCACCGGTGGCCCGGCAGTATTGTTGCTGCCCAAAGACATTCAGCAGGCCCAGGTTGGCGTCAACGGCTACGGTGGTCCTGACCGGGGCGGCTTCGAGCGTCCGGGAGCGCGCATCGGTGATCCACATGCGATCGTGCGGGCTCTGCGCCGAGCGGATGGACCTATCACCATCATTG
>DASYJS010000136.1:0-3341 GCA_035996225.1 Mycobacterium sp.
CCGGCGCTGGCAGGGCTTTCCGCCATGCACGGACTGGTGCCGCCGCACCCCGGGCCGCTCACCGCCATCGACCTGCTCGGCGCCGACCTCGGCATCACGCTGGCGCTCGGTGTCGCTGTCGCCATTCCGACAGTGATCGTGGCCGGGCCGCTGTTCGGACGTCTGGCAGGGCGCTGGGTTGTTCTCGATGTGCCCGACCGGTTCGACGCCGACGACTTCGGCGGTAACGGGGGAGCCGGGGCCGCCGCGGGTGAGGTGGAAGCGGGCGGAGCCGGAGCGGCGACGCAAACCGCCACGCGCACGCAACGTCAGCGCCCGTCGTTCGGCGTGACGCTGTTCTCGGTTCTGCTGCCGGTGGCGTTGATGATGGGCAAGGCGCTCGTCGACATCTTCATCGACGACGAAAACGCCGTGCTGAGGCAGACTTTCGACATCATCGGCCGTCCCCTGATGGCGTTGTTGATCGCGGTCGTGGTGGGCATGTTCACGCTCGGTCGCGGTGCGGCCATGACGCGTGACCAGATCGCCAAGTGCCTGGAGACATCGTTGCCCCCCGTCGCGGGCATCATCTTGATCGTGGCCGCAGGCGGCGGGTTCAAGCAGGTCCTCGTTGACACCGGCATCGGTACGAAACTGGCCGAATGGGCTACCGCGGCCAATATCTCGACCATCCTGTTGGCCTGGGTGCTCGCCGTATTGATCCGGCTGGCAACGGGTTCCGCGACGGTCGCCACGATCACCGCATCCTCGCTGATGCTCGGGTTGGTCGAGGGGATGAGCACCGGACAGGTGTCGCTGATCGTGCTCGCCGTCGGAGCGGGCTCGGTCTTCTTCTCCCACGTCAACGACGCCGGCTTCTGGCTGGTGAAGGAGTACTTCGGGATGAGTGTGGGTCAGACCATCAAGACGTGGTCGTTGATGGAGACCGTGCTCTCGGTCACCGGGCTGGTGCTGGTCCTGCTGCTCGGATTGGTGATCTGAGCGCCGGGACGCAAGGAGGAAGTAGACCCGGTCAGCCCTTGACGACCTGGGTGCCGCCGGCCAACTCGTCGTGCTTGCCCTGCTTGGTCGGGCTGCCGTTGATGGTCAACGCGATCACGACGATGGCGATGAACCCGAGCAGCCCGCCGATGATGGGAATGATCGGAAACAGCGTCCACGCGTTGCGGATTGCGGACTGCGCAGCAGTCGGCTTCGGTGCACCGCCGGGGCCGTGCACACGTAGACCGAGGAGCTTCTTGCCGGGCGTCCAGCCCTGGGTGATCTCGAATGCCAGGAAGTAGACGAACGTCAGCGCCCCGGTGAACAAACCCGTCACCCAGTAGTTGGACAGCGTGTCGGTGGCGAGGAACAGCACAACGCTGACGACCCCGACGATGAGCCCGTCAATGAGACGGGCGGAGAACCGAACGGCTAACCCGCCCGCTTCGAGGTTCGCGGGAAACGGTGGCGGATATCTCCTCGGATCGCTTTCGTACTGTCCTGGCGCCGGATCGGTTGTCATAAGCGGTCAATCTACCGACCGGCTCGCACGCAGGGTGCGACTCAACTCATGCGGCGGCGCTGTTTCTTGGCCTGCTTCTTGGACTCTTTCCTTGCGGTGACGGCAAGATCGCCCGCCCGGTCACGCGCAGCTTCGGCGCGTTCGCGCGCCGCGTCGGCGAACTCGGGTGCGCGATCGCGTGCCACCTCGGCCAGTTCCGCGGCGCGTTCGCGGGCGGCCTCGGCCAGCTCCGGTCCGCGTTCGCGCGCGATCTCGGCAAGTCCGGCGGCGCGCTCACGCGCTGCCTCGGCGATTTCCGGTGCGCGGTCACGAGCGACGTCGGCCAGTTCGGCACCGCGTTCCCGGGCTGCGTGCAGGCCGTGGCCCAACCTTTCGGCGATCGCGCTGTCGGCCAGCGCCCCACCGGTGGCGGCGCCGACCGGAAGTGCGGAGCTGACGGCCTCGGACATCTTGCGCGCCGCGCGGCGGCCACGCCATCCGAGCGACGGCTTGCCCTCGGTGTCCACCGCGGCGATGATCAACCCGCCGAGCAGGCTCAGATCGGTGAGCAAGGCGCGGCGCTCGTCGGCCTTGCGCTGGGGATCGGACTCGTTCCAGAACATATGGCCCCCGATGCTGCCCGGAATAACGGTGAAGGCCAAAGCCGCAGAGGCCAACCGGGGCGCCTTGCCGGTGGCCAACAGCAACCCTCCGCCGACTTGCACCGCGGCGTTGATCCGCGCGAAGGTCTCGGGATCCGACGGCACCTTCGCGCCGATCGGATCGGGGAGCTGGCGGATGCCCTCGAGGGCAGGACGCGCCGCGTCGGCGGCGGGTTTGGGATTGCGAAGGGCATCCACACCCTGCCCGATGAAAGCCACTGACAGCAGGGGGCGCGCGATTCGTCGGATCAACATGGTCGGGGGGTTCCCCCGGCCAGCGCGGCACAAACGTCAATAAGACCTGTCGCTTCGGCGACGAAGCGGTAGCGGAACCAGGAACCAGAACGTAACGAACGCGGCCAGCGTGGCGCCGCCCGCAATCCAGGCACCGGTCCGTCCTACAACGGTGTTGAAAATGACCACGGCGACGCCGACGAGCGCCACACCGAGCAGGATCAGGCCCGCGAGGGCGCAGGCGTGGGAAGCCGACACGAGTGCATCCAAACGGTGCCTGCGAAACAACACCCTGTGCATGCCGACCGGCGCAACCAGCAGCACGGTCGCCCCGAGCGAACACGCGACCGTGACGAGGTAGACCGCGCGCATCGTGCCGTCGAGTTGGGTGAAGCGTTGCTGAAACGGCAAGGTGAGCAGGAAACCGGTGAGCAGCTGAACACCGGTCTGACTCACCCTCAGCTCTTGCAGCAGGCTTGACCAATTACGGTCCAGCCGTTGTGCTTCGGTTTCGTCGCGATCGTCATCCCATCGCTTGTTCGCTTCGGGATGCTCGATGTCCACGACACACAGTGTGGCAGCACGACCGCACCCTATGACCGGTTCGGCCGTTTCACCCGCTGGCGTACCGCAGCAAAACGATGCCCGACGCGAATGACTTCGGCGGTCCGGCCAACGTCAGCGTCGACGTCGATCTAGGCGCGCCTTCGGGAAACAGCCTGCGGCCGCGACCCTGGACGGCGGGGTGGACGAAGAGCCGGTACTCGTCCACCAGGCCGGCCGCGATCAAGCTGTGGGCGAGGCTGATGCTGCCCGTAACCACGATGTCTTTTCCGGGCTTCGACTTCAAGGCGCGGATCCGCTGCGCGGGGTCGCGCGCGACGATCGTCGAGTTCATCCACAGCGGGTCGGTCATCGTCGTCGAGACCACGTATTTGGCCACCCCGTTCAGGTAGTCGGTG
>DASYJS010000137.1:0-14773 GCA_035996225.1 Mycobacterium sp.
CAACAGTTGCGCAGTGAGCGGCGAGGATCTCGAACTTGTGCCGAAGGGTCTGTCCCCCGTCGGGGACGTCGAAGAAGTTGCAGGCGTCGCCGTACTCGGCGACCAGACGCACGGTGCGCCGCTCGCCGGTGCCTCCGATCAACACCGGGATCCGCGGAATACTGAGTGGCAGCGGGTTATTGATGGGCCGCTCGAGTCGGTAATGCTGACCATGGAACGGCGCCTGGTCGCCGTCCCACATCCGACCCGCGAGCTGCAGCAGCTCGGTCAGCCGGGCGAACCGCTCGGCGGCCGGGGGCAGGAACAAACCCACGCCTTGGGCTTCGTCGCGGTTGTAGCCGGCGCCGATCCCCAGCCAGGCTCGGCCGCTGGAGAGGACATCGAGGGTCGTGACGGCCTTGATGAGCAACGCCGGCGCCCGGAATGTCGCGGCGGTGACCATCGTCCCCAGTCGCAGTCGGGTCGTGGAGGCGGCCAGGAATCCCAGGGTGGTGTACGCCTCCAGCATCGGCTCTTCGGGGCTGCACGCGGGGTCGGCCTGCCAGAGGTGATCGCCGACCCACAGGGTGTGCACCCCGGCCGCGTCGAGTGCCGTGGCCAGCGAGCTCAGCTGGGGACGCAGCGCGGCTGGTCCAGCAGGCCAGGAGAAATTGGTGACGTTGACACTGAGCCTGATCACCGCCGGCGACGGGTGCGCGGTCACCGGGGTGTCCTGCCGACTGTGCTGCCGGCCGGCGTTCTGAGCACTTGTGTTCGGCGCCGCTGGTGTGGCAGCAGCACGCCGGCAACCACCAGCCAGATCAGGGCGGGGAAACGGGCGATCGGAAGCAGGATGGCCAGGGACGGCGATACCAGTGCCAGCGTGCTCAATTCGGCGATGAGTGCGATGACCAACCCCGCCCAGGCCACCGGCCGGGGCAACAGTCGGACGATCAGCGACGGCACAGCGATCCCGGCGACGAGCAAGCCCAGGGGCACCACATGTCCGGGACCACCGACCAAAAAGGCCAGCATCGATATCTCCCGCACCACCGCAGCGTCAGCGCTGCCTTCGGGTCGCGACAGGCTCCACTGAAGCAGACCGGATAGGGCCAGCGTCATCGATGCCACCGTCCCGCCGGCCAGGGCGATCGTGGCCCCCGGCGCAGTGACGCCCAGTTGACGCAGCCGGGCAGTTGCCGTTGACGCATAGATCAGCAGCGGGACCGAGGATGCGAACAAGAAGATACCCCCAGCCTGCACGGCCGTCGGGTGGTCACGGAAAAATCCCTGCACCACCGCGGTAGAACTGAACGGCGAGGGCACCACCCCACCGAGCGCGGCGCTGATCACCAGGCCACCGATGAAGAACCCCAACGCCATCCCGCCGACCAGCACCAACGGGGGTCCACCCTGCTGTCGTCGCCGGTCACCGGCATCGCTTACTTGCTTGGTTGAATCGTTCATTTTGTGAACGATAGACCAGGCAAGAACGTCATACAACCCTCGTCGGTCCGAAATATGCTGCAGACACCCCATCGAAAGGCGCTCCAATGCACGTAGCTACTGAGCAATAGCTAGAGTTGCTCTAGCCACGGCAGTATGATCGGATGGTGAACCAACCCACCGGTACCCGGAAGGACAAGACCAGGCGCACCCGGCAGTTGATCGAAGAATGTGCGGTGGCGCTGTTCGCCGAGGGCGCCTACGACGACGTCACCATGGTCGAGATCGCCCGGCGAGCCAACGTCTCGCCGGCCACGGTGTTCAATCATTTCGCAACCAAAGACGCTCTGATCTTCAACGGGCTCGAACGATTCGAGCGGGGCCTCCTCGATGCGCTCTGCCACCGTGCGTTGCAAGAGTCAATTCCGCAAGCGTTCCGCACCCTTGTGCTGACGATGAGCGGCTCGCTGACATCCGCTGCGCCAGAGCAGATGCGCCGGCTGCGCACCGTAGCCGAGATCATTGAGTCAAGCCCGGCGCTGCTCAGCCGAGAACAACAGATCTACGGCCGTTACACCGACCTGCTCGCCACCCTCATCGTCGAGCAGGCAGCGGCACGCGGCGACGAGCTGCAGGCGTGGGTCATCGCCAACGCCCTGATGGGCGTGCACCGCGCCCTGGTGCGCCACGTTCGCAACGCTCTACTCGCCGATACGCCGCCGACGCAGATAGTTCGAGAAGTCCGCCGGCAAGCCAGTGTGGCGTTCGCCCAGCTCGATCGAGGATTGGCGGGATATGGTCGCCGCGAAGCGGGTCGATAACGGTTTCGATCCCCAACGATTCACAGAAGGTACGATCATCCGATGCCCTCTGCACGGCCCCGAAATCGCGGTCCCGGTGGTGTTGCGTTCCTGCTTGCGCAGGTCGGTCAGCACGCCGCGGACATGTTCGCCGAACGGATCTCGCCGGAAGGGTTGACGACTGCGCAGGCCGGCATCGTACGAGCCATCTCAGTCGAGCCCGGCCAGAGCCAACAAACGCTGAGCAGCCACTTCGGCTTGCTGCCAAGCCGAATGGTGGCGTTCCTCGACGACCTCGAGGAACGCGGTTATGTCGAGCGGCGTCGCAACCCCAATGACCGGCGCCTGCACGCGCTGCACCTAACTCCCCAGGGCGAGGAATTAATGGTGCGACTTTCGAGGCTCGCTCGCCAGCACGAACAGCTACTGACCGCCAGCTTGACTCCTCAACAGCGCACCGCATTGCAGGAGTCGCTTGCCATCATCGCCGAAGAGCATGGCCTCACCCCCGGTGTGCACCCCGGCTACCGTCACCTCGCAGCAGCACCCCGACGGAGTTAACGCTTACCTGGTCCCAAGCCGCCACCGCGGACTCACACCGCGCGGACGACTAGCGCGCACAAGCCGACCCGCGCACCTAAGGTCTGGCAACTGGCAGGCAATGGCAACGATATTGAGGACTGGCTGCTAGAAGTGGCGGATCCGCATTTGGTGCCGTTAACGCAAGAAACGCGAGTGATCAGTTCCTGTCTCAGCTCGGCTGCCCACCCGAGGTCGCCTGTAATCTAGCCCAAGCCTGGCCCGGCTAGTGGACCGGCACGGACACGGGACCGACTCGTTGCGCACGGCATGCCGATTAGGTCACACGATTGACCCGCAGTCCGTCGCCGTACGTTTTGTTGACGAAGGGTTCCACTGGGTGTCGCGCGACGCGGAGGAGATACGGATTCATGAAACGTATCGCGCTGTCGATGGCATTCGGCGCGATCGCGATCGGGGTCGGTCTGGCAGCATGCTCGTCGGCTCACCAACCTGTGCCAACCTCGAGCAAACCCGCAGCGCCACCGCAGGTTCAGATCCCCGACGCGGTCGAGGTGCCTTCCGGCAACAGGCTTGCCGGTTCGTTTGAGGGCCACGGGGTGCAGATCTACCAGTGCACCAACAACTCCTGGACGCTCTTACAGCCTGCGGCGATCATCAGCGACAACGGCAACCCCATCGCCTTGCATTCCAAGGGCCCGGTGTGGGTTTCGACGATTGACGGTAGTGAAGTCAGCGCGGCACCGGTACCCAACGCCATGGTGAACCACGATGACGCAATACCGGAGCTGCTGTTGAAGGCCACCGAGAATCACGGTGCCGGGCAGTTCGGCTCGGTCACCTACGTTCAGCGCCTTGCGACCAAGGGCGGGCTGCCGCCGAAGGGCCGATGCGCCGACCAAGTCCAGGTGAGTGTCCCGTATTCGGCGTCTTACCTCTTCTATACCGCTGGTTGAGCCAAGGCAGCCGCGGCTCAGATCGGGTTCTTCTGGTGCACTTCTTCGATGTCAGCCAGCGTCGGGCGTAGGCGCTGGACGGCTCCTTAACAGCCAGCGCGAAACACCGCTGGAATCGGGTATCAGTGCGACACAAAGATCACCAGTCCTTCCGATGCAGCCTTTAGTTTGTCGAGGTCAGCACCGACGTGAGCGTGGAAATCCACAAATGGCAACATATTGTTGCTATTTGTGGATCGTGCTAGCGTCGTGGGCCCATGGACAGTTCGACAAGGCGAACGCGGGGCCTACAACGAGGTCCCCGAAGCCACCAGGTGGTCGAGAAGGTGCGCGAGGCCACCATGGCCGAACTGGCACGAGTAGGTTTCCCGGGGCTGACCATCGACGGAGTCGCCAAAGCCGCGAATGTCAACCGCACCACCATCTACCGGCGATGGCCTTCCAAGGGCGCACTGCTGTTGGCCGTCCTCGAGCCCGGGCTCGAGCGCTTCGACCACGATCCCGACACCGGTTCACTGGGCGGAGACCTGCTGGCCCTGATGCTCATGATCGGAGAAACCGCGACCTTGCCCGAGGGGCAGGCGGTCCACCGCGCGGTCGGATCGACCTCAGACGAACTCAAAGAGCTCGTCGATACCGTCAACGCCCGCGCGCTCGGCGCATTTCGGCGTGCCTTCGAGCGGGCACGCGCCCGAGGCGAAGTAGAACCCACCGACGACACCGAAGTGATCGCGCACCTGGCGTTCTTCGGCGTCGTCCTCTGGAATGAAACCCGCCAGCGCCCGCCCACCGAAGAGGAGTGCCGCCGGATACTGCGAGTGGTGCTCGCACCGCTGGACGACAAGACCGCGGTACCACCCGCACGCACAGACGGTAAATCAGTTGCTGTTGAACAGGATTGGGAGCTGCGCCCATAGACGCGGATGAACGATTCACCGCATTAGGCGGCGTCTTCGTCGGCCATCCAGAGCTGGTCGATGGCGGCAAGGGCCTTATTAAGGCTTTCGGCGGCAAGCGGTTTCAGATGAGCCATCTTCGGGTTGGCATCGGCCGTCGTGAGTTCGGCGGTGATGAATCGCGGCTGCAGTCCGGTCACCGACAGGGCGTGTGCTAGCCAGGTCTGGGCATGATCCCAGCCTTCGCGCGGTGTGCCCGGACCGTAACCGCCGCCGCGACTGGCCAGCGCGATGAAGTCGGTGTCGCCGAGCAGGCCGGTATGGGTCTCGGCGTCGATGGACAGGCCCGTGGCGATGCTGTGGTCGACCCAGGCCTTGACCGTGCTGGGCGGACCGAAGTTATACAGCGGGAGGCCGAGCAGGACCGTGTCGGCCTGCTTGATCTCGTCGATCAATTCGGCGCTGAGCGCGAATGACGCGTCTTGTGCCGGGGTGCGCTGCTCCGCGGTCACCATTCGCGCCAGTCCCGTCGCGGCGTCCAGGTGCGGTATCGGGTTGGTGCCCAGATCGCGGTAGGTCACCGTTCCGTCGGGATGGACGGCACGCCACCGTTCGGCGGCCCGAGCGGTCAGTCGCCGACTCACCGAGTCGTCGCCGCGGACCGAGGAATCGATGTGCAGTAGGTGGGACATCTCTAACCTCCATGGATCGTTTGTTTGACTACGACTACCTCGCTGGGGAAAGGCTGTGTAATCACCTCCCCTGCGCCGCAACGTTTTCCAGGACCGGTGTCTGGTCGGGGCAGCAGTAGCTGATAGCGGTGGCGAAGAACTGCCACGTCTGCACCTGGGTGGCGCCTCTTGTCAAGTTGATTGCGACGAAATGGGTCGATTCGACGGCGTTGGCGTCTACGCCCCTATGCAGTCGATCGCACACGATCTTGCCCAGCCACGCGTTGACGCCATTGTTGTTGAAGAAGATCTTGGCCCAGTTGGGCCACGCCAACGTCATGTGATCGGCGAAATTTGTCGCCATTTGTTCGGAGTAGGCAGCAGAACTCAATGAGTAGAAATAATGCGCACTGTCTGTGGCGGCCTGCTGAACCTCGGGCGCCTTATTGTGCTTGTCAATCATGTACCGCTGGTAGTAGATCGGCGTGAAGTCGCGCGCCGCGGCCAGGATCTGCTCGGCAGTGCAGGTCGTGATAATCGTCTGGCGCGGGATCGGGTAATCATCCGTAGCATCGGCCGCGGCTGAATCGGCGAAGGCTGCCCCGGAGATGCCGAGGGCGATGATTGCAACGCCGCCACGCAGAACAGCACTCAGAGAATGCTGGCGCGGACCGTTCATTGTGATGCTCCCACTGCGTTTGAGACTCTGGGCAGGGGTTCGGTAACCGGGTCGCCGTCGGAAAGTCTGTGCCTGGCGGGACGCGAACGAACCCTTTGCGGCCACCAGAACCAGCGTCCGAGCAGCGCGGCGATGGACGGCGTCATGAACGACCGCACAACCAGGGTGTCGAACAACAGCCCGAGGCCGATGGTGGTGCCCACCTGACCGACCACACGCAGATCGCTGACCACCATCGACATCATGGTGAAGGCGAACACCAGGCCGGCCGATGTCACCACGGCGCCCGTGCCGGCCATCGACCGGATGATGCCAGTCTTCAATCCCGCGCCGATTTCCTCCTTGAATCGGGACACCAGCAGCAGGTTGTAGTCCGAACCCACGGCCAACAGGATGATGACCGACATCGGCAGGATCATCCAGTGCAATTCGACGCCGAGGATGTGCTGCCAGATGAGCACGGAAAGCCCAAAGGACGCACCCAGCGAAAGAAGCACCGTCCCCACGATGACGAACGCGGCAATCACAGATCGGGTGAGGATCAGCATGATGATGAAAATCAAACAGAGCGAAGCGATTCCGGCGATCACCAGGTCGGAGCTGGAGCCCTCTTTCATGTCCTTGTAGGTGGCCGCGGTGCCGCCCAGATAGATCTTGGATCCCTCCAATGGGGTTCCCTTGATGGCTTCAAACGCCGCATTCTTGATCGGGGTGATGTGAGAGATACCGTCGGTGGACGCCGGATCGCCTTCGTGGGAGATCATGAACCGAACAGCCTTGCCGTCGGGTGACACAAACATCCTCAGCCCACGCTTGAAATCGGAGTTGTCGAACACCTCCGGCGGCAGATAGAACGAATCGTCGTTCTTGGAAGCGTCGAACGCCTGACCCATCGCGGTCGCGTTCTTCTGCGCGGCCTGCATCTGGTCCTGCAGACCGCCGAACGTGCTGTGCATGGTCAGCATCGTCGTTCGCATGGTCTGCATGGTCGCGATCATCGGCGGCAGGAGCGTGAGCATTTGGGGCATGAGCGCATCCATGTGATCCATGTCGGGCATCAGGTTCTGAATGTCATCGCTCATCGTGTCGATGCCGTCGAGGGTGTCGAACACGGATCGCAGCGCCCAGCAGACGGGGATGTCGAAGCAGTGCCGTTCCCAGTAGAAGTAATTGCGGATCGGCCGGAAGAAATCGTCAAAATCAGCGATATGATCTCTCATTTCACCGACGTCGGCGACCATGCCGTGCATCCTGCCGACCATGTCATGCATGGTGCGGCTCAAATCCCGCATGATGCTCACCATTTGCCCCAGCGAGTCGATCATGGTCTGCATTTGGTCGGCCATGATCAGCATGTCTTTCATGCGGTCCTGCATATAGTCCATGTTCAATTGCTGGGTGGTGTTCTGCATACTGATCTGGAACGGGATCGAGGTGTGTTCGATCGGCGTACCCAGGGGCCGGGTGATAGTCTGCACACGGGCGATGCCGGGGATATGGAATACGCCTCTGGCGATTCTGTCGACGACGAGCATCTCGGCCGAATTGCGCACATCGTGGTCGGTCTCGATTAATAGCATCTCGGGGTTCATTCGGGCCTGCGAGAAATGTCGGTCGGCCGCCGCGTACCCCTCATTCGCCGGGATATCGGCGGGCAGGTAGTTGCGATCGTTGTAGCCGGGCTTGTAGCCCGGCAGCGCCAGCAGCCCGACCAGAGCTAGTCCCATCGCCGCGGCCAGTATCGGGCCAGGCCATCGCACGATCGCCGTGCCCACCCGACGCCAGCCCCGGGTCTTCATCTTCCGCTTGGGATCGAATAGCCCGAAACGGCTGGCCACGGCGATCACGGCGGGTGCCATGGTCGTTGCAGCCATGACCGCCACGAGCATTCCGATCGCCAAGGGGACGCCCAGGGTCTGGAAATATGGCAGCCGGGTGAAGCTGAGGCAATAGGTCGCACCGGCAATGGTCAGACCCGACCCCAGGATGACGTGGGCGGTGCCGTGATACATGGTGTAGAAGGCGGTTTCGCGATTCTCGTCGGCTTGCCGCGCCTCGTGGTAACGGCCGACGAGAAATATCGCGTAGTCCGTTCCGGCGGCGATGGCCAGGGTGGTGAGCAGATTGACCGCGAAAGTCGAAAGCCCGATCAAGTTGTGGTATCCGAGAAATGCGACGATTCCGCGGGCTGCGGCCAATTCAATAAAGACCATGGCGAGAACAAGAAGTACCGTAACGATGGAGCGGTAGACGAGCAGCAACATCACAAAGATGACGCCGATGGTCACCGCGGTTATCAATTTGATGCTCTTGTCGCCGGCATGCTGTTGATCTGCCGTGAGCGGTGCGGGGCCGGTGACATAGGTCTTGAGCCCCGGCGGCGGCGGAGAATTCGCCACGATGTGCCGGACCGTTTCGACGGACTCGTTCGCCAGGCTTTCGCCCTGGTTTCCGGCCAGGTATAGCTGCACGTAGGCGGCCTTGTTGTCGGCGCTCTGCGATCCCGACGCCGTGAGCGGATCCCCCCAGAAGTTCTGAATGTGCTCGACGTGTTTCTTGTCCGCTTCGAGCTTCTGGATCAGGCCGTCGTAGTAATGGTGGGCATCGGCGCCGAGTGGCTGATCGCTTTCCAGGACGATCATCGCCGCGCTGTTGGAGTCGAACTCGTGGAAGTCGTGACCAGCGCGCTTCATCGCCTGCATCGACGGCGCATCGTTGGGGGCCATTGACACCGCGTGGTTTTGACCGACCACTTCCAGCTGGGGCACGACGACGTTCACGATAACGGTGAGCGCCAACCAACCCAGCAGGATCGGGACCGACAACAGGCGGATCATCCGGGGGATGGCCGGGTGCGCGCCGATATGTGTGTTGCTCATGCGGACTTCACCAGGCAGAAGGTCTGGGCGTTCATGCCATCGGACGAAGTCTCATCCTTAACCTCGTCGTTCACGATGATGCGGCACCCGATGGTGTCGCTGTCGCCCTGGGCCACGACATTGGCGTTGGCGGCGGGCGCGGTGGTTGTCATCGTGATCGACCACGGCAGCGTGGCGTCTCTGACCTCCTGCGGCTGGGCGTCGAGATCCAGGTAGTTGATGGTGGCCACGGCCCCTACGGGTCCGAAGATCTCATACGTCACCCGCTTGGGGTTGAACGGCTCGGCGTCGTTGGCCAGTCCGGAGCCCGCTCGGGTGATCTCGTTGTCCGAGCCGAACACTCCACGCACGCGGTAGACGGTGAACCCCGCGATGGCGACCGCCCCCACAATCAACAGCGGTATCCACGCTCGTTTAAGTACGTTCATCTCCGAATCTCCGTCGTCCGTTGGTCGTTGACACAGCTCGTGATCATGTCCGCGTGGCGAAAGCCACCGCATCACACCAGTCCGCCGGCTGCTCGGTCACTGCGTGTGTCCTTCGTTGGTCGACCGTCCAGCCTGAAGCTAGCGCAGAAATCATTCAATGGCAACAGTATGTTGCCATTTGTGGTAGCCTGGTGGCTGATAGACAGTTCGACGCGCCAAACGAGGAGCCTGCACACATGACGCTTGACCTAACGCCGGATCAGCTGTTGTCGACCACGCGCACAGTGCGCAAACGCCTGGATTTGTCGCGCCCTGTCGAGCGGGAACTGTTGGAGCAGTGCTTCGACCTCGCCTTCCAAGCACCGACCGGTGGCAACCAGCAGGGCTGGCACTTCGTCGTCGTCACCGACGCCGACCAAAAGAAGGCTCTTGCCGACCTGTACCGGAAATCCCAAAGCGAGACCGAGCCGCCGGAGCCCCCTCCCGGGCAGGAGGCCGTGATGAACTCCGCCGCCTACCTGGCTGAGCACCTCCAGGAGGTGCCGGTCCTGGTCATCCCGTGCATCGAAGGCCGGTATGAAAACGCTCCTCACCTTTGGCAAGCCATCGCGTGGGGATCGATACTGCCCGCGACCTGGAGTTTCATGCTGGCCGCCCGCGCCCGGGGCCTGGGAACGGCATGGACGACATTGCACCTGGCCCACGAACGCGACGCTGCCGTAGTGCTCGGGATCCCGTATGAGCAGGTGACGCAGGCGGCGCTCATCCCGGTTGCTCACACGATCGGTACCGAGTTCAGGCCCGGACCCAGGAGTCCCCAAGCCGAGCACGTTCACTGGGGTAGTTACACCAGCTAAGTATCTAGCTTGGCTGCAATTAGGAAGGACAGCGCATGGCGCGCAGAGACAACGACACCTGGGACTTGGCGACCAGCGTGGGCGCAACAGCGACGATGGTCGCCGCTGCCCGGGCGATAGCCACCAAAGCCGAGAATCCCTTGATCGACGACCGGTTCGCCGAACCTCTGGTCCGTGCGGTCGGAGTCGATTTCTTCACGCGGTGGGCCACAGGTGAACTCGACGCCGCTGACCTCGACGACAGCGAGTCCGCGTGGGGGCTCGAGCACATGCCCGACGCGATGGCCGCCCGCACTCGCTATTTCGACTCGTTCTTCCTCGATGCGACCCGGGCCGGCATCCGCCAGGCGGTGATTCTGGCGTCCGGTCTCGACGCGCGGGCCTACCGGCTGGCGTGGCCCGCCGATATGACGGTGTTCGAGATCGACCAGCCACGGGTCATCGAGTTCAAGTCCACCACTCTCGCGGGTCTGCGCGCCGCCCCGACAGCCGACCTGCGCACGGTATCCATCGACCTGCGGCACGACTGGCCGGCCGCCTTGCGCGACGCGGGCCTAGACAGCGACCGTCCCACCGCCTGGATCGCCGAGGGTCTGTTCGGCTATCTGCCACCGGAAGCCCAGAACCGCCTGCTGGACAACATCACCGCGCTCAGCGCCGACGGCAGCCGACTGGCCACCGAAACCGTCCCGGCCATGTCGCATCTGGATCTCGTAAAGGCCCGGGAGGTGATGCGCAAAGCCACCGCCAAATGGCGGGATCACGGCTTCGAACTGGAGTTTGCGGACTTGGGATACGAGGGCGAGCGTAATGAGGTCCCCACCTACCTGGAGAACCTGGGCTGGCGCTCGGTCGGTACGCCGATGAGTCGCCTCTTGGCCGACAACGGACTAGCGGCCATGCCGCACAGTACCGACTGGGTTCCGATGGCCGACACCGTCTACTACACGTCCGTCTTGAGCAAGTAGTCGACCACGATGGCCCCTGGGTCGCCCCGCTAGATTGGCCACTGCGCCACCGTCGATGACAACTGCGCCAAGAAGTTCAAGCGCTCTACGCCACCGTAGGTTGGGTACACGGACGAAGTAGAGTTCGACCGCATCTTGCTCAACGCCGGTAACCGCTCATCTGAGTCCGCGGCGGTGTCGGTCCCGCCGTGAGAAACACGACCCAGTCTGGCTCTCGTCACAGCCACAGCTGTCATAGCGCGGCGGAGGAAAGGCGCACATCTGGAACACGTCTACTTCGCCAGTAGGGTACGCGAAATAAATTGCGCCACAATAGGTTACAGTTAGACGGTCACCAAGTCAGACCGCTCAGTGGCCGGCACTTTATTGGAGGTGCGCTTCTCGGCCCTGCGGCGCCAAGTCGGGCGAGCGTAATTGCTGTTAGAACAATGCCGGGTCGGCCAGTACGACGCTGGATGGCACCTCACCGATGCGTGTCACAACAAAGGGGGTCTTGTACACGTTGCCTTGGTGACCGCACTCGTTGGTGATAACGGTGTCCGTGGCAACGCCTCGCAGTGTCCCGTCCGCCTGTGGCTGGAATGACCAGCCGGAAGTGGTCATCTGGGTGCCGTTTCCTGTATTACAGGGCATGGGATTTAGCAGAGAAGGTGTGTCCTTCCAGCTTCCGTCGATGAACTGGACGACGTCTGCGACACCCGAGGGTTCCTGCTGGTTATTGTCGGCGAGGGTGGCCCCAGTGGCGACGCATCGGGTAGACGTACACAACGAACGAAACGCCCACCAGTGGGTCTCTGCTTTTTCGCCGCCCGTCGCTGGGTGTCCGTTGACGGTCTGGTGTGTGTTGTCGTAGTCGAATCGATAAGCGCCGTTTAGTAGCGGACCTGCGGTGGGCGGTGCTGGGGCGCTCGTCGACGGTGAGGCGGCCACTCCGGCCGGATCAGCCACGGAGACACCGAAAGGCCTATCACCAGTGCGGTTCGCTACAATAGGGACCTGAACCACCTTGCCCTGATTGCCGCACTCATTCGTGAGAACAGTGGTTGTCGAAACGCCTCGGAGCGTGCCGTCGGTCTGCGGCTCCAAAGACCTCGCAGGCAACATGGTTTCTGTGCCTGCGACGACTTTTCCGTCGACCCCGAGGCACTTGGGCTCATCATTTTGGAACCGCGGAGGCGTGTCCTGCCAGTGGCCATCGGCGAAGTGCAGAACGGCTGTCAAAGCTGGGGCGAGCATGACTTGCGGGTTGTGTGGATCGAGTTTGGTCCCTGTGGCAACGCATCCTGTGGATGATCCGCAGAGCGAACGATAAGCCCACCAGCTGGTGTTATCGGTGTTGGGCTGCGAGGGGACCGGCGCGCCGTTGTCCGTCCGCCTTGTTGTGTCGTAGACCAAGCGGTACGTGCCTTCCAGTATGGCGCCGGGTGGGGAAGGAGTGGTCTGGTGCTTCTGCTGGGTGGTGTTGTCGATGTAGCCGATGGCGGTGAGCACGACCACCGCTGTCGCCGCCGCGAGGAGGATCCGGCGCCGCCTGCGCCCCAGAGCTCTCCACCCCGACTTCGCGGGCGTCGACTGTGCTGTCGCGCTGCGGCGTCGCTCCGGCGCCGATCTGGTGGGCGGTCTGGCGTCTTGCCCCGCGGCATGGGCGGCCACAGTAATAGCGGCCTTGGCGCTGCGATCGCTTTTCGAGTCGGCGGCCCGCTCCTTGAGGGCTGTGGCGAACTGGCCGCACCGGTCGAACCGGTCGGCGGGGTCCTTGGCCAGGGCAGTCGATAGCACTTGATCGAGGTGCGCCAAATCCGGGTGCCGATCGGTGAGCTTCGGTGGTGCTGCGTTGAGGTGTTGGCTGATGACAGCGACCGGGTTGGATTGTTGATACGGCGGCGCGCCCGTGAAAAGGTGAAACGCGGTGGCGGCCAGCGCGTACTGGTCGGCGCGCCCGTCAATGTCCGAGCCCATCAATTGTTCGGGTGCGGAGTAGGCGACCATTCCTGCGGTGAAATTTGTTGCGGTGAGTCCGCCGATATCGCCCCGTTGCCGGGCTATTCCGAAGTCGGCCAACAGGATCCGTCGCACACCGTCTTCTGGCTCGGTGAGCAGGATGTTGGCCGGTTTGACGTCGCGATGCAGCAGTCCCCGCTGATGAGCGTAGTCGAGCGCGCCGGCCACCGCGGTGACGATGGCGCACACGGCACGCGTCGGCATTCCCGACGGGTACTGGTCTGTGACTAGCTGCGCGGCATCCGTGCCCTCGACGTAGTCCATCGCAATCCACAGTTGGCCATCGAACTCGCCGCGATCATGCACGCCGACGACATTTGGGTGCCACAGCGTGGCCGCCAGGTCCGCCTCTCTAATGAATCGCTGGCGATAGTCCTCGTCGGCAGATACATCGGTGCCCAAAATCTTGAGCGCGTCGCGGCGCGGCAGCCTGGGGTGCTGGACGAGATAGACCTCACCCACCCCCCCGGAGCCCAACATTCGCAGGATTGTGTAACCAGCGAACTCGGCTCCGCCGACCAACGGCATGGGCGAACAGTACCTGTAGAAGCGCCGAAGCAAACATCGAGTGCGAATCGCCACGGGCGTGCCATCCCGACGCGGTGGGCAGGGCGCTCGTCGAGCAGCTGGTCGAAGCTTGGGTACTCGCGAGGCGATTTCGAACAGAGACTCGATCCAAGCATCAACGATCCGTCCGAATGCTTAGAGTGACCGAGCCAGTCAACTGGTGACGCGCAGCCCCTTGCGCTCCTCAAGCTCCTCTTCGGTAACCCGTTCGAGCATCGGTTGCCCCGGCGCGCACAACATTGTGAGGACGAAGCTACAAGGAATGTCAGTGCGGTTGTTAGCGTCCTGATAGTGGATCACGTCGCCGCCGGGTCCCCAGAACGCGTCTCCAGCGCGGAGGACGCGCGGAGCTTCACCCTCGAGCTCGAACAACATCTCACCCTCAATCATGTAACCGAATCCCGGACCGCCAGGAAGTCGATGTGGCGGGTAACCGGGGGCGCCCGGTGGGTGGTTGATGAGGACGGTCATCACATGGGCATCGACGGGAATCAACGCTGAACGTACTTCCTGCACCACCTTTATTGTTGATTTAGATTCAGAGTCAGTCGTTTCCCGCAATATTTGTTACCCCCTTAAGGTTGCGAAACGGACGCAAGCCGGACCGCGTCGACGCTAAACGCCTAGATGGGCGACCACGCCGGATCGAAGCGAAGCAAGCTAACGCTCGGAGCGGACAATGAGAACTTGGGAACCCGCCTGTTGGCAAGCAAGCGCAGGGCTGGTGCGATTGGGATCACTTGAGTTCCATTCGATTTCCCTAAATGTGGCGGCTGGAGTATGCGTCGATCCAGTCGGAGTATCGAGTAGTGAAGATGGTGGCGTTCTCGTCGGGTGCGAGGCTGTGATCGCCGATCAACGCACCGAAGTATGGCGCCTGGGCGTCGGTCACGACCCGACGTTGATCACCTTTGGCGGCAAGGCCCATGCGGACAAAGTCGTCCATCCCCATTACTTCGGGTCCAGCGATCTCCGTTACTCCGTTGATAGGGCGCCCGACAGCCGCGTGGGCCACGGCGGTGGCGACATCGTCGGCCGCGATAGGACGGAACAGCGCGTGTGGCAATCTGACAATGTCTCCGTCCATCGCGGAATCGGCCAAGCCC
>DASYJS010000138.1:0-4131 GCA_035996225.1 Mycobacterium sp.
GAACCGGGTGCGCTGCTCGGCGGGTGAAACGGAAAACCAGAACTTGGTCAGGTCGATCCCGTTGGCAACCAACATTCCTTCGAAAAGCGGCGCCTGCTGCATGAATTCGGCGTGTTCCTCGGGGGTGCAGAATCCCATCACCCTCTCGACGCCCGCGCGGTTGTACCACGACCGGTCGAACAGCACCATTTCACCGCCGGCCGGCAGGTGGGTGATGTAGCGCTGGAAATACCACTGCGTTTGTTCGCGTTCGGTCGGCTTCTCGAGCGCGACGACCCGCGCGCCGCGTGGGTTGAGGTGTTCCATGAATCGTTGAATGGTGCCGCCCTTGCCCGCCGCGTCGCGCCCCTCGAACAGGATCACGTGTCGGGTGCCGGTGCGCTTGCTGTGGTTTTGCAGCTTCAGGAGCTCGATCTGCAGTCGCCGCTTCAAGTGCTCGTATTCGTCGCGCGGCATCCGGTGGTCGTAGGGATAACGCTCGCGCCACGTTTGCACATGATTGCCCTCGCGGTCGAGCAGGACCGGATCGTCGTCATCGTCGTCATCGACCGTGTATCCATGATCCGGAGTGGACAGGGCCTCGAGATCTATCTCCGCCATGTAATCCGACGCTAGCTCTCCAGTAACGGAACCGACAGCTCGGACTACGCGCAGGACCGGCGTCGATAACCCAGCGAGATCTTTCGGCGGACCCTATGCTGAGTCTCGGCTTCTTTCGACAGGGGCGTTAGCTATGCCGGCAGTGACGTGCGAGGCGTGCCGCACCGAGTTGCGCCACAACGCCAAATTCTGCGATCAGTGCGGCGGGTCTACGACGTCGGTTGGTGAGGTCGCCGAGTACAAGCAGGTGACGGTCCTCTTCGCTGACGTGGTGCGCTCCATGGAGATCGCGGCAGCAGTGGACACCGAGCGGCTGCGCGACATCATGTCCGAGTTATTGCGCCGCTCAACCGATGTGGTGCACCGGTACGGCGGCACCGTTGACAAGTTCACCGGCGATGGCGTGATGGCACTGTTCGGCGCCCCCGTCGCGCTGGAAGACCATGCCGTACGCGCGTGCCACGCGGCCTTGGACATTCAGCGCGAGGCCGGCAAGCTGGCTGAGCAGGTCAAAAGTCGCGACGCGATCGAATTCTCTTTGCGGATCGGACTGAATTCCGGCCGTGTCATCGCTGGCGCGGTCGGGGTGGGACCGTGGAGCTACACCGCTCTCGGCGAACAAGTCGGGATGGCGCAGCGGATGGAGTCGGCGGCGCCGTCCGGCGGAGTGATGCTTAGCCGGTCCACCGCCAGGCTGGTCGAGCACTGCGCGTCACTCGATCAACCCGAGCTGGTCCGGATCAAGGGACGCGAAGAGCCGGTCGCCGCGAGGCGGCTGCTGGGAATCGGGGCACGGCGCACCGATCGAGTCGAGGCGGACTTGGTGGGTCGCCTCTCGGAGATGGCCGCCTTGAACGGTATGGTGCAGCGCGCGATTCAGGGACGCGGCGGTGTGGTGCACCTGATCGGACCGGCCGGCACAGGTAAGAGCCGTCTCGCCCGCGAGGCTGCTGCGGTGGCGACCGGGCAAGGGGTCGACGTCTTCTGTGTCGAGGCCGAGTCACACGCAACCGAGATACCGTTCACGGTCGTGCGTCGGCTGTTACGCGCCGTCCTTGGCATCGACGCGCTGAACGGTCTGGACCCGCAATCCGCTCGAGACACGGTGAGAGCACAGGTCTTTGACGCCGACGAGCAAGATCTGTTGCTACTCGATGATCTATTGGGAAACCGAGACCCTCTCGTTGCGTCGCCCGTACTCGATCCCGATGCGCGTCGAAGACGGTTGACCACGCTGATGATTCGTATTCTGCGCGAGCGTGCACGACCGGCCCTGTGCATTGTCGAGCATGCGATTTGGTTCGATGCCGTCAGCCAGTCCATGTTGGCCGATCTGGCGGAGATGATGCCACAGATCCGGGCCGTGCTACTCCTCACCCAACGTCCGGAATATCGCGGCGCACTGGGCGGGATCGCCGATGCGCAGTCAATTATCGTTGGCCCACTGAATGATTCGGATTCGGCGTTGTTGATGGCCGAGTTGCTCGGCGCGGACGCGTCGGTGGCGCAGGTGGCAACGATGATCACCGTGCGAGCCTCCGGTAATCCCTTCTTCGCCGAGGAGATGGTGCGCGAACTCCGTGATCGCGGTGTGCTGCAAGGACAGCCGGGGGCCTACGTGTGTACTGCTGCGGTCACCGACATCAGTGTGCCCGCTACCGTCCAGGCCGCGATCGCCGCGCGCATCGACCGCTTATCTGCTTCGACGAAGCGGACGCTGCGCGCCGCTGCGGTGATCGGGGACCGATTCAGCGCCGGCCTGTTGGTGGGCCTGGGCGTTGAGGCGGCGGTCGACGAGCTCATCGAGGGTGATTTCATCGTTGAAGTCGTCACGCGGCGTGCGCATCTCGCTCTCTTGGGTGTCTCCCAATCCGAGCAGTATGCGTTCCGCCAACGGCTGATCCGCGCTGTTGCGTACGAGTCCCAGCTCAGATCTGCTCGTGCCGAGCTTCATCGGCGGCTGGCAGCGCTCATTCAATCAATCGATCCGCAGGCGGCCGATGCGAATGCCGAGCGGGTGGCGGAGCACCTCGAAGCCGCCGGCGATCTGTCCGAGGCATACGTGTGGCACATGCGCGCGGGGGCGTGGTCGATCAAGCGCGACGTCAGTGCGGCGCGGCTGAGTTGGCAGCGCGCCCGTGAGGTTGCTGATCGGCTTCCGGCAAGCGATGCCGGTTTGCTGGCGATGCGCATCGCGCCACGGGCGAGCCTCTGCGGGAGCGCTTGGCTAACCGGCGGCATTGTCGTCGACACCCAGTTTGACGAACTTGCCGAGCTGTGTGCTCTAGCGGGAGATAAGTTTTCGCTGGCCGCGGGCATGGGGGGCCAGGTCATGGCGCGAACCTTGCGCAACGAAATCCGAGAGGCTTCGGGCCTGGCCAACGAATACATGTCCCTGCTGGAGTCGGTCGGCAACCCGACGATGGTGATCGGCATGGCCCATCCCGCGGTAGTCGCGAAGTGTGAAGCCGGCGAAATGATCGAGGCACTGCGGATCAGTGGACGAGTCATTGAACTGGCAGCAGGTGATGCCACCCGCGGCAACCTGCTCACCGGATCGCCACTCGCGTTGGTACAGGCGATGCGCAGTTTCGTCCAGTGCTGCTTGGGGGTGGCCGGTTGGCGACAGCTAGCCGACGAGGCCCTGACCCTGGCCCGGGGATCGGACGCGATCACCTACGTGACGGCGACGATGTACAAGTACGTTCCGGTGGTGTTCGGGGCCATCGTGCTCAGCGACGATTCCCTTCGCGACACCGCCGAAGCCGTGCGTATCGCCGAGCAGTCTGGCAATGACTTCACGTTGGGCTTCGCGCGCTTCACTCGCGGCCTGGCATTGATTCATCATGACGGCGCAGACAGCGAACAGGGATTCGCTCTACTTGCCGCGGTTCGTGAGCAGAGCGCACAAAAACGGCTCAGCATGACGATGCTGGGGGTGATCGATGCCTACCTTGCTCGTGCGGGGGCGCACGCCGGCGATCTCGACGGAGCGATTGAACTGTCCCGGAACGCGGTTAGGGACCTCTACGCCAGCGGGGGGACGCTGCATCTGGGCACGGCCGTCGAGGTGTTCGGGGAACTCCTGGTGCGCCGCGGCGAGGCCGACGATCTCAATGAGCTCCATGCCGCCATCGACAGGCTCGCCGCGGTGCCCATCGATCGCGGCTTTGTGCTGCATGAGCTGCCGCTGTTGCGGCTACGGGCGCTGCTGGCGAGTGCAGAGGGCGACACGGCCGGCTACTGCCAATATGCGAAAGACTATGGCGGCCTGGCTCATTTGCTCGACTTCGAAGGACGCGGGTCGCTGGCTGCCGCGATGTCGTGAAGCGGTATTACAACCCCGCCGAGGCACACCGCTCCAGACGGAAGGTGCGCATGAAGCCGCCCGGTTGCGTCGTGAGGGTCACCTCCACCGCGCCGTTGGGCGCGACGACATAGCGCTCCTCGACGTCCGGTCCGTCCGTGCGCCGCCCGACCGGCTGGCGCCCGAGGTCGTCGCGGTCGTAGAGGGCGGGATCAAAGGGGAAG
>DASYJS010000139.1:0-4188 GCA_035996225.1 Mycobacterium sp.
ATCCTGATGTCGGGATCATCTTTACGAAGGTGTGTTCGTTTACCGAGGACGAGAACAAGCGCTATTCGGATGCTTATAAAGCTCTGGACAAGATGCTGGAAGACAGTCTGTACGTACATATTTCGGATGAATGCGACCGGCTGTGCGACGTGCTAGCCGGTACACTGACAGATCTTCAGAATCGCCAGCTGTCATTAAACGACTGGAATGCGATGGATGAGCGCAGGCGTCTCTTGCGGTCAGCCTTGATTTCGTTCACCAACGCTCTGCATATACACGAGGTACAAACGGTCAGAAGGGCCGTGCGGACGTTTGGGCGGTTCGCCGGTCAAACGCGGTCGATCCGAAAGTTGTTCAAGGACCTGAAAAAGACGTCCTCCGACTTCCGGTGGCTACGAGTGCAGGGTGCGGTGTTCCAGCAAGTGAGTATCAACGCATTCAAGTACAGTTTCACGGCGCGCCTACACGGTGAGCCGGAGGTCACCCTCGATGTCGCTCGCGAGGATCTGCTCGAGTTCACTAAGAGATCTTGGACGAAGCCGTGGCTCAAACGCGATGAGTTGCAAGCCATGGACTCCGATCCCAGCATCATCACCATGCTTCAGAACATCCAGCCGCTCATGCGGGATCTGCAACCCAAGATCGCCAAGATTCTCAACCCCAACGTCGCCCAGGACGTCGAGGTGGTTAAGGAACTGATCGGTCGGTTCGAGGGCAGGGAAGGCATGTACGCCATGCAAACTGGTCCGGGTTTCACGCAACGTCTTGGGTTGCCGCCTTTCAGTCCACTAATGAGTCATGTCCTGTCGTTCGCGGACGAATATCAGCCTTCTGACGCGTCATGAGTTGTCAACGGTGACGATTAACGCCTCTAGGTCTTTGGCGTCGATCTTGATCAAGCGGCCGACCTTGGTGCACCGCAGCTTGCCGTCGGCAATGTACTGGCGGATCGTGCCGGGGGACACGTCCAGGTACTCGGCCGCTTTGGTCGTGGAGATGAGGTGCCGTTCCGGCAACACAGAGGTTGGGTTGCGTCGGGGCATGACGGGAATCCTTTACAGCGCGTAGGAAAGAGCTGCATCTCACGGCGAGAGTCAGCCAATCTCCAGCGCTGCCTACGCAACCCGATTGAGGGCTTGCCCACGGCACTCTGTGGCGGGCGACTGCGGCCAGGTTAGCCGACTGAGCGGGGTGAGCGAAGTGCCCCACAGCGCCCGCAACGCTCTGACCTGTCGAAACGTCCGATAGCTTCCTGTACGGGGCTCTCCTCGGTGCTGTACGACAATGCAAAACATCGCGATACAGGGCCTGTAACGGTGTTCGCCGGGTGCGCTCGACCAGCAATCGAAAAGTGGCCCGCCTGCGGCGATGAGATAGGTGGCGGATAGGTATGTAACCTTGATTTCGGACGTTTCCGCTGGTAGAAAGGGTGCCCCCGGCAGGATTCGAACCTGCGGCCTTCTGCTCCGGAGGCAGACGCTCTATCCCCTGAGCTACGGGGGCGCACTGGTATCAATACTGCGCCATTGGGGCTTGAAACTGTCCGGGACAGACTAACCCATCCCGGTCGCCGCTTCGTCACCCCGATGGATTCGGGGCGTAGGCACGCTAACCAATAGGATGGACGCTCGTGACCCCCGCTGACCTGGCTGAGCTGCTCAGAATCACCGCTGCTGCGGTGATGGCCGAGCATGGTCTCGACGTGTCCGCGCTGCCGGCGACGGTCACCGTCGAGCGGCCCCGTATTCCCGAGCACGGCGATTACGCCAGCAACCTCGCATTGCAGCTGGGCAAGAAGGTCGGCGCCAACCCGCGTGAACTGGCCGCATGGCTCGCCGAGGCGCTGGCGCAGGCCGACGGTGTCGCCTCGGCGGAAGTGGCGGGGCCGGGCTTTATCAACCTGCGTCTCGAGGCGTCGGCGCAGGCCAAGATCGTCAACGATGTCATCGATGCCGGCAACCGCTTCGGTCACTCCGAGGAGCTGGCCGGCCGCAAGATCAACCTGGAATTCGTCTCGGCCAACCCGACCGGGCCGATTCACATCGGCGGTACGCGGTGGGCCGCCGTCGGCGACGCACTGGGCCGGTTGCTCACCACCCAAGGCGCCGACGTGGTGCGCGAGTATTACTTCAACGACCACGGCGTCCAGATCGACCGATTCGCAAGCTCGCTGATCGCGGGGGCCAAAGGCGACCCCACCCCGGAAGACGGGTACGCCGGCACCTACATCATCGACATCGCCGCGCAGGTGCTGCAAAAGGCGCCCGACGCACTCAGCCTGCCCAATGCCGAGATGCACGAGACGTTCCGCGAGATCGGTGTCGACTTGATGTTCACCCACATCAAAGAGTCGTTGCACGAATTCGGCACCGACTTCGACGTCTTCACCCATGAAGACTCCATGCACATCGGTGGCCTCGTCGACCAGGCCATCGCAAAGCTTCGCGACACCGGCAACATCTACGAGAAGGACGGCGCAACCTGGTTGCGTACCAGTGCTTTTGGCGATGACAAAGATCGCGTCGTGATCAAGAGCGACGGCAAGCCGGCCTATATCGCCGGCGATATCGCCTATTACCTGGACAAACGACAGCGCGGTTTCGACTTGTGCATCTACATGCTCGGTGCCGACCACCACGGGTATATCGCGCGGCTCAAGGCGGTGGCTGCCGCCTTCGGAGACGACCCGGCGACGGTCGAGGTGCTCATCGGTCAACTGGTGAACCTCGTCCGCGACGGGCAGCCGGTCCGGATGAGTAAGCGCGCCGGGACCGTGATCACGCTCGACGACCTGGTCGAAGCGCTGGGCGTGGACGCCGCGCGCTACAGCATGATTCGCTCGTCGGTGGACACCCCGATCGACATCGACCTGGCGCTGTGGTCCTCGGCGTCCAATGAAAACCCGGTCTATTACGTGCAATACGCCCATGCCCGGCTCTCGGCGCTGGCCCGCAGCGCCGCCGAGCTCGGCCTGATCCCCGACACCGGGCACCTCGAACTGCTCAGCCATGACAAAGAAGGTGCGCTGCTGCGCACCATCGGAGAGTTCCCGCGGGTACTCGACACCGCTGCGTCCCTGCGCGAACCACACCGGATCTGCCGCTACCTGGAAGACCTCGCCGGTGACTACCACCGGTTCTACGACTCGTGCCGGGTATTGCCTATGGGCGACGAACAACCCACCGACCTGCACATCGCCCGTCTCGCGCTGTGCCAGGCCACCCGCCAGGTCATCGCCAACGGTCTGGCAATACTCGGCGTCAGCGCCCCGGAGAGAATGTGAACGTCCATCCCGCCGGTCCCCGGCACGCCGAAGAAATCCGTCACACGGACAGCCCGCCCCGGCCGCAGTCCCCGGAGGATCTGCTGCTGTTGGCGCCGAATGTCTGGCCGCGCAACATGGTTCGCAGCGGTGCCGGGGAAGCCGTCATCGCCGGAAACCCGGTGACTGATCTTGCCCAGGAGTATGGCACTCCGCTTTTCGTCGTCGACGAGGACGACTTTCGCTCTCGCTGCCGAGAGATCGCGGCGGCATTCGGCGGCGGCGCCAATGTCCACTACGCCGCTAAAGCCTTCCTGTGCAGCGAGATAGCGCGCTGGATCGACGAGGAAGGCCTCTCGCTCGACGTGTGCACCGGCGGAGAATTGGCCGTTGCGCTGCACGCCAACTTCCCGCCGGAGCGGATTACCTTCCACGGCAACAACAAATCCGTCGCGGAGTTGACGACCGCAGTCAAAGCCGGTGTGGGCCATGTCGTCGTGGACTCGATGACCGAAATCGAGCGTCTCGAAACCATCGCGGGGGAGGCGGGCGTCGTCCAGGACGTCTTTGTTCGTCTGACCGTCGGTGTCGAGGCGCACACCCATGAGTTCATCTCCACCGCGCATGAGGACCAGAAGTTCGGCCTTTCGGTAGCCGGCGGGGCGGCGATGGCAGCGGTGGAGCGGTTGTTCGCCACCGATCACCTGCGGCTGGTCGGGCTGCACAGCCATATCGGTTCGCAGATCTTCGACGTCGCCGGCTTCGAACTCGCCGCGCGCCGTGTCCTCGGCCTGCTGCAGGAGGTCGTCGGTCAGTTCGGGGTGGACCGGACCGCCCAGATCTCCACCATCGATCTCGGTGGCGGCCTGGGCATTTCGTATCTGGCATCCGATGATCCGCCTCGGATGGCCGAACTGGCGGCCAAG
>DASYJS010000140.1:0-1952 GCA_035996225.1 Mycobacterium sp.
AGTACTCCCTCGACGACATCCTGGCGGCGAAGATGATCTATGACCCGCTCACCAAGCTGCAGTGCTCGCCGACGTCGGACGGTTCGGGCGCGGCGATCCTGGCCTCGGAGGAATTCGTCGACCGCCACGGACTGGCCGGTCAGGCAGTGGAGATCGTCGGCCAGGCCATGACGACCGATTTCAAGTCCACCTTCGACGGCAGCGCCAAAGGCCTCATCGGCTACGACATGAATGTGCAAGCGGCGCAACGGGTTTATGACCAGTCCGGTCTCGGCCCCGACGACTTCCAGGTGATCGAGCTGCACGACTGTTTCTCGGCCAACGAGCTGCTGCTCTATGAAGCCCTCGGCCTGTGCGGTCCGGGCGAGGCGCCCAAGCTGATCGACAACGGCGACACCACCTACGGCGGACGGTGGGTGGTCAACCCGTCCGGCGGCCTGATCTCCAAGGGTCACCCGCTGGGCGCGACCGGGCTGGCCCAGTGCGCCGAACTGACCTGGCAGCTGCGGGGCAAGGCCGACAAGCGTCAGGTCGACAACGTCACCGCCGCACTGCAACACAACATCGGGCTCGGCGGAGCCGCCGTCGTCACCGCGTACCAGCGGGCCGAGCGCTGAGCGGCACAGCAGGCCCCGGGGGCCAAGAGGGGAAGCCATGATCGAGTGGTCCGACACCGATCTGATGATGCGGGATGCCGTTCGTCAGTTCGTGGACAAGGAGATCCGCCCGTATCTGGACGAACTGGAAACCGGTGTGCTGTCGCCTTATCCGATCGCCCGCAAGTTTTTCAGCCAGTTCGGCCTGGACGCGCTGGCCGCCGAGTCGGTCAAGAAGATGCTGGATCGCGAGCGCGCCAAGGGCAACGGCGAGAGTAAGCGCAAAAAGCAGGACGGCGCAGATGATTCCGGAGGCATGGATGCCCAGGGGTCGATGGTCGCGGTACTGGTTTCAGAAATCGCGCGGGTCAGCATCGGTTTGCTGAGCACCGCGTCGGTCAGCCTTGGTCTGGGTGCGGCGACCATCATGAGTCGCGGCACGCTGGCTCAAAAAGAACGCTGGCTGCCCGAGCTGATGACGCTGGAAAAGATTGCGGCGTGGGCGATTACCGAGCCTGACTCCGGCTCGGACGCGTTCGGTGGAATGAAGACCTACGTCAAGCGCGACGGCGAGGACTACATCCTCAACGGGCAGAAGACATTCATCACCAACGGGCCCTACGCCGACGTTCTGGTGGTCTACGCCAAACTCGAGGACGGCGACGCACCCGCGGACAAGAAGGTGGACAAGCGGAACCGCCCGGTGCTGGTTTTCGTGCTCGACTCGGGAATGCCCGGCCTCGTGCAGGGCAAGCCCTTCAAGAAGATGGGCATGATGTCCTCGCCGACCGGCGAACTGTTCTTCGACAACGTGCGGCTGAGTCCCGACCGGTTGCTCGGCGAAAGTGAACAGCACGCCAGCGGCGACGGCCGGGACAGCGCCCGCGACAATTTCGCCGCCGAACGGATCGGGATCGCGATGATGGCGCTGGGCATCATCGACGAGTGCCACCGGCTGTGCGTGGATTACGCGAAGACCCGCACGCTGTGGGGCAAGAACATCGGGCAATTCCAGCTGATCCAGCTCAAGCTGGCGAAGATGGAAATCGCCCGGATGAACGTGCAGAACATGGTGTTTCAGACGATCGAGCGCCAGCAGGCCGGTAAACCGCTGACGTTGGCCGAAGCGTCGGCCGTCAAGCTGTACTCCTCGGAGGCGGCCACCGAGGTGGCGATGGAGGCCGTGCAGTTGTTCGGCGGCAACGGCTATATGGCCGAGTATCGGGTGGAGCAGCTGGCCCGCGATGCGAAATCGCTGATGATTTACGCCGGCAGTAACGAGGTTCAGGTCACCCACATCGCCAAGGGGCTACTGGCCGACTAGGACTTGGGGCGGCGACCCGCCGCGCCCGGCTA
>DASYJS010000141.1:0-1514 GCA_035996225.1 Mycobacterium sp.
CTTAGGGCATGACGCGGAATAACTGCTTCAAGGTGGCGGCTGGTTGGGCGCGATGGTGTAGTTCCACTCGCCGTGAAACGCGTCAGGCTCGATGGCGAGCGCGGCCATCTCGACATCGGTGACCTTGATGCCCTTGGGATAGCGGTTCGCATCCAGCTCGCAGCGCACCGTCAGGCCAGTTTGCGTCGTCGTGGCGCCGATCAGCTGGACAATGACCTGATGGCTGACCAGCGGCTTGCCGCGCCAGTTCTGTGAGATGGCGGCAAACAGGCGGTGCTCGATGCGGTTCCACTTGCTGGTCCCCGGCGGCAGGTGCGCCACGGTGACCGCCAGGCCGGTCTCGTTGGCGAAGCGCTGCAACTCGCGCTTCCACAGCCGCACGCGGACACCGTTGCTGCCACCACAGTCGGCGGTGATGACCAGTCGCTTGGCCTCGGGGTAGCGGGCTTGGCCCAGCTGCTGCCACCAGCGGCGGATGCTCTCGACCGCGAAGGCCGCCGTGTCGGCATCCACCCCGACGTTGACCCAGCCGGCATTGGCGGCCAGGTCGGAGACACCATAGGGCGCGACCTTGCCCAGGTCCGGCAACTCGAAGTCGTGCACCCGCACCGGCTCGGGGCGGCCCTTGGGACGCAGTTCGCGGCCGGGGTTCTTGAAGTCGCCGACCAGCTCCTTCTTCTTGGCATCCACGGAGATGGCCGGCTGGCCTGCCGTCATCGCCGCTTGCACGACGGTGTTGATGTGGGCGAACTGGGCATCGCGGTCGGGATGGTTCGTCCCTTCCCGGGTCTTGCGGTTGGCTTGGCAGCTGTAGCCCAGTTCGCGCAGCAGCAGGCCCACCAGCTTCTGGCTGACGGCGAAGCCACGTTCGCCCAGCACCCGGGCGATCTGACGCTGGCTGCGGCTCACCCAGCGCAGCGGCGTCTCCGGGTCACCCCGGATGGCATCCTCGATTAGTGTCTCCAGGGCGCCCGGCAGCTCCGGTTGCACGGTGACCGCGCGCTTGCGCCCGCCGCCCTTTCGTCTGACCCGCGGGCCGATCGGATTGGCCCCGCTCTGCAGCTCCACGATGGCTCGGCGGATGGTGCTGCGCGCCAGCCCGGTCGCGATCGAAGTCGCCGTCACCCCACCATGGCCCAGCGCCAGGGCCTCGTTGGCCCCGAACAGCCGTCGCCCGCGCTCGTCCAGGAACTTGCAGGCTTGCTGATACCGCGTGCGGATGTCGTCGAGGTCGATCACCACCGTGGATTACGCCATCACGGCCAGCCGCCGTCAGTTCCTTCCGGCTCTCAGCCGCCAACCCGCCATCACATCCGATTCAATTATTCCGCGTCAGATCCTTAGTGGCCTGAGGCTAGGCCGTGGCGAGCCTCGGAGTCAAGCCTGGGAGGGCAGCGTGTGCCTCCCCGGGCGGCCCGCGACGGTCGGGACCGTGCCGGCGGTGATGCGGCCTGCCGGGTTTCTGTCGAGGCTCTCGGCAGGGCCGATCGTGACGGACGCGGGACGCTTCGATG
>DASYJS010000142.1:0-2035 GCA_035996225.1 Mycobacterium sp.
GGTTTGAGGTCGTCCGATGCAGCATCAGCGCGGATTGTTGCTCCTCCGTCTTGATCGGCACGAACCGCATGGTTGGCCTACCGACCGCCTCGCAGACCGGGCCAATGCCGGATGGCATACCGCATCGCCTTGGCCAAATCAGAGACGACGGAGACACGATCGATATGCTGATGCAGCCAGGACTGCAGCGCGTCGATGATCGGCCGACTTCGCTCGTCGCGCACCCGTCTTCGGTGCTCGGCGGGATGGCCGCGGATCTCGGTCTCGATCGCATAGAGCTCGCGAACGCGTCCCAGCACCTCCGCCGCCAATGGCGACTTGGTGGAGACCCAGAAGTCGTAGAGTCGATCCGGGATCATGCTGAGTACTGACAGAGCTTTCGTAGCATAAGGCGGACGGACGCCCACCGCAGAAATGCCAGGCCGGAACGGTTGAGACACTCCCAATCTTTGGCCAGCCGGCGGCATCGGTTGAGCCAGGCGATTGTGCGTTCGACGATCCAGCGTTTGGGCAGGACCACGAACCTGTGGAGGTCGGAGCGTTTGACGATCTCGACGTTGACCTGAGCGCAGGCGGTGGTCAGGCCGTCGCGGAATTTGGCGCCCTGGTAGCCGCTGTCGGCGTAGAGCTTGAGCAAGAATGGATACAAGCCGAACAGGGCGCCCATCAGCAACACGCCGCCGTCGCGGTCCTGTATGTCGGCCGCATGCACGACGGCCTGCATCAGCAGGCCCTGCGTGTCGACCAGGACGTGCCGCTTCTTGCCCTTGGTCTTCTTGCCTGCGTCATAGCCTGGTGGATCGACCGCGCGCCCCCCTTTTCGGCGCCCTTCACGCTCTGGCTGTCGATGATCGCCACTGTGGGACTGGCCTGGCGCCCCACAGTCTCGCGGCACGCGACGTAGAGCGCGTGGTGGATGCGCTCCAGCGTACCGTCCCAGTCCCAGCGGCGGAAGTAGTCGTTGACCGTGCTGCGCGCAGGCAGGTCCTTCGGCAGCGCGGCCCACTGGCAGCCGGTGCTCAGCACATACATCACCCCGTTCACCACGGCGCGGACGTCGACCGTCCGCTTGTTGCCGCCGCGCTTGGCGGGCGGGATCAATGGGCCGATCAGCGCCCACTCGTCGTCGGTCAGGTCACTCGGGTAGCGCAGGCCACGACGGTCGTAGCGGGCGCGGTTCTCGTTCGTCCACATCTCGCGACTGTCGCCAACCGCACCGCGTCGCCCCTAATCACAAGCGATTCAACTCGCTCAGCATGTTCCCGGAGAGACACGTAGACGCGATGATCGAGATCTCATGTAGGTTGTGCCAGGCGTTCTCCTGCCGTGGGTTGATGACTTTGGCGCAACGAAGTCTTCCATCCGCTGGCCACTTCGCTGGACCCGTGACCCTACCGACGCTCAGCCCTCCTGCGTCGGGACGGCACGCCGGCGATCGCGGCCATGGACCGAACTTTCGCGCCGAACTTCCATCCGGATTGGCCGGCACGAAATCGGGACCAACCCTTCGTATGCGGCAGCCAGACACTGTGCCGCCGTTCGCGATGCCTCGAACCTTCTCCGGACTTACAACTCCGCATCCCCCTTCCGTCGGGGCATGGGCGCTCTCCTGGGGCCGCCCCGGTGCACATCGACGCTGTCGCTCCAACTCCTTATACCGTGCCAGGGACGCGGCGGCGTGCAACTTCTGATGACGTAGTAACGACATCTTAACTTTTATCCTGCAACTCCATCGAACAGTGCGGTCTTATGAGGAACACCGCGCAGCCACTCGGGAGTGAACAATCTTGGCGATTCTGAACGTAGGTGCCGGGCAGCAGTACTCAACGATCTCGTCCGCTGTGGCCGCGTCCAATGACGGCGACGTGCTTCAGGTGCAAGCCGGGACGTACACCAACGACTACGCCGAGATCACCACCAAGATCACGCTCGAAGGGGTCGGTGGCATGGTGAAGATGGTCTCCACCGGCAACATCCCGAACGGCAAGGCGATCCTCCTCACCGACACCGACGTGACGATCGACCATTTCGAGTT
>DASYJS010000143.1:0-17557 GCA_035996225.1 Mycobacterium sp.
CGCGGGAACTGGCCGAAGAGATCGGCATCGGCGGCCGCGGCCCGGTGCTGGTCGGTTCGCCCACCGAGGTCGCCGACGAACTCGAGCGTTGGGTCGACGAAGCCGATGTCGACGGCTTCAACCTTGCCTACGTGACGACCCCGGGCACCTTCGTGGACTTCGCGAAACTGGTTGTGCCCGAACTGCGTCGCCGCGGACGGGTGCCAGAACACGTCCCGAGGGCCACGTTGCGCGAACGGCTTGGCGGCAAGGGACCGCTATTGCCGGCCGATCACCCCGGGGCGAGGTACCGGCGCGGTAGCTGACTCCCCAGTACCCCGGGCGAACGTCGACTTGTTGCGCGTATTTGCCTCAAATTGCCCCGACAAGTCGACGTTCGGCGTGAAAAAGGTTACGGCGCAACCGTTAACCAGTCGGCGAACCCGGACGGGTCGTGGCGGCCCAGCGCGCCATGCTCGTACAGGCCCCAGCCCTCGACCGGCTCCTTGTCGCCCTCGCGGCAGACCGCGCGGCCGACATGGTCGATTACCCCGAAGCCGGATCGACCGATGATCGCGGGATCGGTCATGTTGTACGTCAGCCGTTCGGCGAACTTCTCGCCTTTCCACACGCCGTGCACCCAGTCCGAGTCGCCGCCGTAGCCGCCGCCGACGTGGATGGGTACCGGCAGTTTGGACTCGACGTCGAAGTGGACGGGCGTGCCGTCGGGTGTGGTGGCGTCGATCGTGGCGGCGGTCGGAATGCGGGTGCCGGAACGGTAGTGGATTTTGACCCGCGGCCAACCCAGCTGCTCGACCCGGCCGTCGCGCCAGATTCGGGTGCAGTCGTTGAGCGAGCGAAACCCGTTGGGTTCCTCCTGGATGATCAATACGATGGCGAAATCGTCGAAAGCCATTGGCACGTATAGCCACCACATGCCCTCAAAGGGCGGGTCGGCCGGCCGTCCCGCCGGCTCCGACTCGCCGATCGGCCGGATGCCCCACGACCGGTCGCGACTGCCGAGCCAGGTGTTGGGGTCGACCACGATTTCTTCACCGTCGACGACGAGATGGCCGCTCCAGCTGCCGAGCTGGGCGAACCGCTGCGCGTTCAGCGTGACACGATTGCCGGACCGCAGGATGTGCGGCTGTTCCTGGACGACGTCGAACAGGCCCTGCCAGGTGAGATCGGCTGCGATGCCTTCGGTTTCGTCGAGAACCACCCGAAGCTTGTGCAGTGGTTCGATGACCTCGATGCGATAGCCGTTGACGTGCTGGTTGAGCCGGTCTTGATCGATGGCGTCCGAAACGTGCACCGCGGTCTGGGTATCTCCGCGTCTGATGAGTACGAACGCGTCCTTCACACCGAGGTTGGGGTAGTAGCCAATACCACTGATCAAGAAGATGTTTCCGGTACGGTCGTGGGCGTTGAAGTAGGAGCGATCATAGAAGTTGCGGTCCGAGGAGCCGGGCCATGCGATCGGCTGGGGAATCTGATGTACCGGGAACTCGTCGAGCGGTCCGAGCATTACTGATCCTCTCCGATAAGGCGTTTCATCAATCCGGCGTGGTAGAACAGCGACTCGACGTCGTCGGGCTTTTCGGTTTCTCCGAAGTGCACTCGCCGTGCACCGGTGCGCATGAACACGCAAGCCCACATCACGCCCGAGTACACGTAGAACCAGCGCAGGTCGCCCGCTTCGACGCCGGAGAGCCGCTCGTAGGTGGCGCGGACGTCGTCCTCGCGCATCACCTCGGGCAATCCGGGAAGCCCTGCAAGGGCAGTGAGCTCCTGAAACACCATGTGAGCGTAGATCATCCATGCGACATCGAGTTCGCGCGGACCAAGTGTCACCATTTCCCAGTCCAGCACCGCCACCGGCTGGAAGTCACGGTACAAGACGTTGCCCACTCGGGCGTCACCCCACAACAGCACGGGCTCGCGCGCGTCCACTTCCGTCGGCCAGTTGTCTTCCAGCCACGTGAATGTTCGTTCCAGCAGTGGTGATCGGCCGATGTCCGGTACGGCGAAGTCGTACCAACTCCGCACCCAGTTATAGTGACGGCGCAGCGCCGTATCGCCCTGGCCGTCGGACAGGAATCCAAACGTGCTCTCCGCGTTGGGAATTGAATGCAGCTTCGCCAACACCCCGACGGTGGCGTCCTGAAGCTCGCGCTGCCGCTCGACTGATGCGTCGGCGAACCAGTTGTTGCCGAACGTATAGGGCATGACGTCGGGCGGTACCACACCCTCGACGTAGTCCATCACGAAGAAAGGTGTGCCCAGGACGTCCCCGCTGGGTTCCAGCCAGCGCACCGGCGGAACCGGAACGTCGGTGAGTTCGCCGACCTTGCGTATCACTTCGAATTGGTGATCAAGCCGATAGGTGGGGAAGACCTGCACATCCTCGGCACTGGGCGCGACCCGCGTCACCAGCTTCTGCTCGATCGACTGCCCGCCTTGCTGCCAACGGGCGGTCAGGATGATGGTCTCGGACGACATGCCCGTCGAGTCCACGCCGCTTTCGACGGTGACATCTGGCGTCGCTCCGGCGGGGAGGACGGTAGACAGCCATTTCGACAGCACCGCCGGCAACGTTGTGACATCGCGACTGGAGCGCTGAAGTCGGTCGACGTTATCGAGCACGGGTTCATTGGCCACGGGGTGCCTCCATTCTTTGAGACTTATTCGCGGCAATTACGATACGGTAGGTAGCGTTATGAAAGCAGACCCGTCCGACCTTGACAAGGCCCCAGGTGCTGGGCGCCCCAGGGATCCGCGCATTGACTCTGCCATCCTTTCGGCGACCGCGGACCTGCTGGTGGAAATCGGCTATTCGAACCTCACCCTGGCCGCCGTTGCCGAGCGGGCCGGCACCACGAAATCGGCGCTGTATCGCCGGTGGTCGAGCAAGGCGGAATTGGTGCACGAAGTGGCGTTTCCGACCGCGCCCAGCGCGCTGGAGGCCCCGGCCGGCGACTTTGCCGCTGATCTTCGGATGATGATCGAGGCCACGCGCGATGTGTTCACCACCCCGGTGGTGCGGGCCGCGTTGACGGGACTGGTGGCCGATATGACGGCCGATCCCGAACTCAACGCACGGGTGATGTCACGCTTCACCGATCTGTTCACCGCGGTACGCGTGCGGCTGCGCGAGGCCGTCGATCGGGGTGAAGCGCATCCTGATGTGGACCCGGACCGCTTGATCGAGTTGATTGGGGGAGCGACGATGCTCCGGATGCTGCTGCGCCCGGACGACAAGCTGGACGACGCGTGGGTGAATCAGACCACCGCCATCGTCGTGCATGGGGTGACGCGATGACGCAGCGACTTTCGGGGCGGGTCGCGGTCGTCACCGGCGGCAGCCGCGGCTTGGGCCGGGCGATCGCGCTGGCGCTTGCCGCCGAGGGCGCGGCCGTGGCGGTGGTCGGGCGCACCGAGCAGGTGTGGGATGACCGGCTGCCGGGAACCATCGGTGAGACCGTCGCCGCCATCGAGGCGGCGGGCGGGCGCGCGGTGGCGGTCCGGGCCGACTTGACCGACCGAGACGACGTCGCCCGATTGGTGGCTGAGGCCCGAGACGCGTTGGGCCCCATCACCGTTCTGGTCAACAATGCGGCCTTCACCGCGCCGGGCCGGCCACCGGTGCCCGGTGCCGAGCCGCGCGCAAAGCCCGCCCGGCCCGCCGGGGCCGCCAAACCCGGCTGGCCGGGGTTCGTCAGTACGCCCTTGGGTGCATTTCGCCGCCACTTCGACGTCGCGGTGTTCGCGGCCTACGAGTTGATGCAGCTGGTGTCCCCGGACATGATCGAAGCCGGCGGTGGCTCGATCATCAACATCACCTCGGTGGCGTCGCGGCTGCCCGGCGACGGACCCTACCCCGAGCGACGCGGCGGCGTCCTGCCCGGCTACGGCGGATCCAAGGCAGCGCTCGAGCATCTCACCCAGTGTGCGGCGTTCGATCTGGCCGATCACCACATCGCCGTCAACGCGCTGTCGCCGTCTAAGCCGATCATGACGCCCGGCCTGTCCTACTACGCAACAGTGTTCGATGACACGGCGTCGGAAGATGAATTCGCCCGGGCGGCAGTGCAATTGGCGCTGGTGGACCCCACCACCGTGACCGGACGCACGATCGGTCACCACGAGGTTCTCGACGGCAGCTTCCGGCCCTTTACTCCTGCCTAGCGGTTCTCGGCGAGGCCCCGGGGTCACTTCCTGGCGGAATGGACACCTGACGTGCAAGTATGAATCAAGCCTGTGCCGCAACGGCAACAGGAAACCGGCGAGTGGTGTGCCAAATGCCCGATAAGCCGACGGGGCGCGTCGTTGCGCTCATCGTGCTGTTGATCGTGGTTGCCGCTGCCCTGCGCGGATATCTTCCGGTTCGCGATCGTGCGGCGCACGCGGAAACGGGCAGTGGCCGGGCGGCGCTGGTATTCGTCGTCGTCGCCCTTAGCGCGGCGCTCGCATTGCTGGCGGTTGCGGTCATCGCGCGGTTACGGGATCCACGTGCGGTGGCGCCGAAGACGGCGGATCTCTCCGAGATGCTCGGTACCGGCAAGGGACGACCGAGCTGGCGCGTGGTGTTGATCGGGCTCGCGGTGATCGCCGCGTGGCTGTTGATTGTGCTGCTGCTGTCCCGATTATCGCTGCACTACGATGTCGTCCCCGTCGAGCACGCACCGGATACCGGCGCGTCGTCGCACGGAGCGCCGCCGCCACAACACCGGCCCCCGCACAACGGCGGCGGCGACATGCTGGGAATTCTGATGGCCGCCACGGTGCCGATGCTGCTGATCATCGTCGTGGGCACGGTCATCATGTCGCGGCGAAGTTTCCGCGCCGCGACTCTGCACACCCTCACCGACGATGACGTCGAATATCGGCCGCCTGCGGAGCGTTCGGAATCCCTGGTGCGAGCAGCCGAACTCGGCTTGGCCGAAATGGCGGACCTGAGTCGTGAACCGCGCGAGGCGATCATCGCGTGCTATGCCGCGATGGAACGTGAGCTCGCGAATGTTCCCGGAGCTGCTCCCCAGGAGTTCGACACTCCGACCGAGGTGTTGGCCCGCGCCGTCGAACTCCATGCGCTGCATGTTGATAACGCTGTGCAGTTGGTGCACCTGTTCGAGGAAGCCCGGTTCAGTCCGCATGTGATGAACGAGGGACATCGCGACGTGGCGGTAGACGTGCTTCGGCTGGTTCTCGCCGAGCTTCGGAGCCCGGTATGAAAAGGCTGATATCCCTGGGCGTTTGCTTCATCGTCGGGGCAGAGCTACTAGTGCTGGTCGTGCACGATCGCCGGTTCGTGTTGGTGGCGTCAGGTGTTGCCCTGGCTCTGGTTTTACTCGACGTCCGTCGGCTTCTGGGACACGCGAGCGATCCCGCGGCCGACTCGGACCACGATGATATCGGGGATTCGCTACGCCGCTGGCTAGCCACGACGGAGACGACGATCCGGTGGTCTGGGTCCACCCGGGCGGATTGGGATCGGCATTTGCGTCCGATGCTCGCGCGCCGGTACGAAATCGCCACCGGCCAAAGACAAGTCAAGGACCCGGTGGCATTTCAGTCAACTGGGCGCATGTTGTTCGGCACCGAACTGTGGGAATGGGTCAATCCCAACAACGTCACCCGCACTGGTGATCGCCAGCCCGGTCCCGGCCGGGCGGTGTTCGAAGAGATCCTCCGGAGGTTGGAGCAGGTATGACAGGGGCCACGATGCCAGCCGCTATGCCGGCCGGTAAGACGACCGCACACTGCGAGGCGGTGCTCGACGAAATCGAACGTGTGGTGGTGGGAAAGCGCTCCGCGCTGACTCTCATCCTCACCGCGGTGCTGGCGCGCGGCCACGTACTGATCGAAGATCTGCCCGGACTTGGCAAGACGCTGATCGCGAGATCCTTCGCCGCCGCGTTGGGCCTGCGATTCACCCGGGTGCAGTTCACGCCGGACCTACTGCCGGCCGACTTGCTCGGTTCGACGATCTACGACATGCAGTCGGGCCACTTCGCGTTCCGGGCCGGCCCCGTCTTCACCAACCTGCTGCTCGCCGACGAGATCAACCGCACTCCGCCCAAGACCCAGGCGGCACTGCTCGAGGCGATGGCCGAAGGCCAGGTCAGCATCGACGGCGAAACCCACAAGCTGCCCACGCCATTCGTCGTTCTGGCGACCGACAACCCGATCGAGTACGAGGGCACCTACCCGTTACCGGAGGCGCAGCTGGACCGATTCGCGATGCGGTTGGAACTGCGATACCTGTCCGAGCGCGACGAGACCTCGATGCTGCGCCGGCGCCTCGAACGCGGTTCGGCCGAGCCGACGGTCAATCAGGTTGTGGACGCCCACGATCTGCTGGCAATGCGCGAATCGGTCGAGCAGGTGACGGTGCACGAGGACGTTCTGCACTACGTGGTGTCGCTGGCCACTGCGACCCGGCGCCATCCGCAGGTCGCCGTGGGCGCCAGCCCGCGTGCCGAACTCGACCTGGTTCAGCTGGCCCGTGCCCGTGCGCTGTTGCTTGGTCGCGATTATGTGATCCCCGAGGATGTCAAGGCTCTCGCCGTCGCGGCGGTCGCGCACCGGATCACCTTGCGGCCGGAGATGTGGGTGCGCAAGATACAGGGCGCCGACGTCGTCGGAGAACTGCTGCGGCGCTTGCCGGTACCCCGAACCAATGAGGGGACCGGATAAACTGCCGTGAACGGTCGTGAAGTTGAGTTCCGCTGGCGCGCATCGCCATTGACGCGGGCAATCGCGACCTGCGCGGGGGTTGCGCTTGCTGCCGCCGTGATCGGTGCGCAGTGGCAGCTCATTGCGTTCGCCGCGCCACTGCTCGGCGTACTGTGCTCGATCAGCTGGCAACACCCTGTGCCCAAGATCCACGTGCGGGGGGAACCGGAATCGCAGCGCTGCTTCGAAGGCGAGCACGCACGGGTGACCCTATCGGCAACGGCGGAAGCCGGCATGCCCAGCGCCTGGGCAGTTGGGCTCACGGTTCCCGCCGTCGATGGCATGCAGCTCGAAGTTCTCGATTCGGATTCCCGGCACGCGAAAACGGTTGCGGCAGTGGCAGCACGCTGGGGCCGATACCCGATCCGTGCCCGGATCGATGCGGTCGCGCGAGGCGGGCTGGTCACCGGGACGGCAACCGCCGATGCCGCCGCTGTCATCGTCTTTCCGCTGACGCCGCCGCAGTCGACACCAATCCCGCGAACCGAGTTGCTCAACCGCCTCGGCGCTCATCTGACCCGGCATATCGGCCCGGGTGTCGAGTACGCCGATATTCGTCCCTACGTTCCGGGGGACCAACTGCGGGCAGTGAATTGGCCGGTGAGCGCTCGTCGCGGCCAGTTGCACGTGACGGAGCGATTGACCGACCGCGCCGCCGACGTCGTGGTGCTGATCGACGCGTACCGGCAACCGGCGGGCCCGGCGACCGACGCCATCGAACGAGTCGTGCGTGGTGCAGCTCAGGTGGTGCAGACCGCGTTGCGCTACGGCGATCGTGCCGGGATCGTGGCGTTGGGAGGTCATCGCCCGCGGTGGCTCGGCGCCGACATCGGTCAGCGACAGTTCTATCGCGTGCTCGATACCGTGCTTGATGCGGGCGATCAATTCGAAAACACCACCGGCACACTGGCGCCGCGCGCGGCGATTCCGGCCGGGGCGATCGTTATCGCGTTTTCCACGCTGCTCGACACGGAATTCGCCCTGGCGCTGATCGATCTGCGCAAACGTGGTCATGTCGTGATCGCCGTCGACACTCTCGATAGTTCTCCGTTCGAAGACGAACAGGACCCTCTGGTGGATCGGCTGTGGGCGTTGCAGCGCTCCGCAATGTATCGCGACATGGCGACCATCGGCGTCGACATCGTCTCGTGGCAGCAGGATCACACCCTGGAGCACTCGATGGGCGTGCTGCCAGATCGTCACCGCCGGCTGCGGGGACGGCTCCGGGGATAGCAATGTCATCCGTCGCGCGATTTGGGGTCCATGCCCTAGCAACGGCATTCGGCGTTCTGATGGTGGGCTTGGCCGCGGTGGGAACCCACGGACCGGCGGTGGGCGCTGGGATAGTGGCGCTGGTTGCGGTGGGTATCGGGATGGTATTTCGGCCGGCCGCAACGCTTGCCGTGTTGTTGTCGGTGACCACCATCGTGGTGTCCGATCCGTCGTATGTGTTCGTCGGGCTTTCTGGGCTCTGCGCGGCCGCCTATCTGGTCTGCCGCCACGCGGCGGGGATGCCGAGTGCGGTCGTCATGGCGAGTTGGCCGACAGTTATTGGCGCCGTTGGGTTTACCTGCGTGGGCGTGGTCGCGATGTCGTTCCCGCTGCACTTGCCGTGGGTGCCGTTGGCGGCGCCGCTGGCGGCGTTGGCGATCTACGTGTTGGCCACCCGCCCGTTCTTGGGCTGAGCCGGTTACTGCAGCAACTGTGCGGCGTGATCGGCGAGCTCGAGCAGCGGTTGCGGGAAGATCCCCAGAATTACGGTGATCGCGGCGCATACCGCGATCGCGATCTTGCTCAGGATGCCCGGCGCCACGACCTGTGGGGTGTCGTCGGTCGGTTCGGTGAAGAACATCAGCACGATCACCCGGACGTAGAAGTAGGCGGCCACCCCGCTGGCGATCACACCGATGATCACCAACGGCACCGCCCCGCCCTGGGCCGCGGCCTTGAACACCGTCAGCTTGCTGATGAATCCACTGGTAAGCGGGATCCCGGCGAAGGCTAGCAAGAACATCGAAAACATCACGCCCACAATGGGCGAGCGCTGCCCGAGCCCGGCCCAGTGCGACAGGTTGGCGTCCTCGACGCCGTCGTCGTTGCGAATCAGACCGAGGATGGCGAAGGCACCGACCGTGCTGAAGCTGTAGGCGACCAGATAGAACAGGGTGGCCGAAAGACCGGCTTGATTGTCGGCGATGACACCGATCAGGATGAACCCGACGTGTGCGACCGATGAATAGGCCAGCATCCGTTTGACATCCGTTTGGGTCACCGCGGTGACGGAAGCCACGGCCAGGGTCAGGATCGCAATCGCCCACAGCACAGGGCGCCACTCATTGTGCAGCGGCGGCAGCGCGACGTAGACCACTCGGAGCAATGCGCCGAATGCCGCGACCTTGGTGGCCGCCGCCATGAACCCGGTGATCGGCGTGGGTGAACCCTGGTACACATCGGGAATCCACGAGTGGAATGGGACCGCGCCCACTTTGAACAACAGGCCGACCGACAACAGCGCGACACCGACCAACGCCAGCGAGCTATCGCCATGGGCGGCAAGCGCATCGCGGATACCAGGTAGCAGAAGCGTGCCGGTCGCGCCGTAGATCAAAGCCACGCCGTAGAGGAAGAATGCCGACGAGAAGGCGCCCAGCAGAAAGTACTTCATCGCCGCTTCCTGCGACAGCAGCCGGCGGTGACGCGCCAGCCCGCACATCAGGTACAGCGGCAGCGAGAGCACCTCCAGCGCCACGAACATCGTCAACAGGTCATTGGACGCCGGGAACACCATCATGCCGCCGACGGAGAGCATCAGCAGCGGGAAGAGCTCCGTCTGGGCGGCTCCGGCCCGTTCCGCCTCGCGCTCGACGTCACTGCCGGGGACCGCGGACGCTTGTGGGGTAAAGGAATCCAATCCGGAAGTGTGCCCGGAAACCCCCGCCGCGACCGCTACCTTGTTCGGGGTCTGGGCGATGGCGCTGCGTTCGGCGATGAAGATGACGGCCATCACGGCCACCAGCACCACGGTGCCTTGCAGATACAGTGTCGGCCGGTCGATGGCCACCGCACCCAGTACCGCGCTGCGACCTGAGGCCGGAAGGGAGCGGCTGACCACGATGTCGGCGACGAACGCCCCGATCAAACCACCGAGGGCCAGCGTTACCTGGGCGACGTAGCGAAAGTGTCTGGGCAGGAACGCTTCAGCCAGCACGCCGACCACCGCAATACCGAAGACGATGAGCATCGGGCACAGCAGGAAGTACTCGATGCTGGGGGTGGGAAGGGTCATCGGTGCGGTCCTTCGGCTGTCCGGGGTGCTTCGGCCGGTCTCAAGGAACCCATTGGCACGCTCGGCGCGGGATCATGCTGGCCGATGGTGATCATGGTGTGGTCCACAGCGGGGTTGATGATATCGAGCAGCGGCTTGGGATAGAAACCGAGAACGAGCAGCAGCGCGATCAACGGTGCGACCACGATCAGCTCGCGTAGCCGCAGATCGGTGATCCGATCGTTGCCTTCGGCCACCGGGCCAGTCATCACCCGCTGGTAAAGCCACAGCATGTAGATCGCCGCCAGGACCAATGCGGTCACCCCGAACGACGCGGCCAGCCAGTACCGGTTGAAAGTTCCTAGCAGGACCAGGAATTCACTGATGAATGGAGCCAGACCGGGCAGTGACAGGGTAGCCATGCAGGAGACCAGGAATGTGCCGGCCAGGATAGGGGCCACCTTTTGGACACCGCCATAGTCCGCGATCAACCGGCTGCCGCGCCGTGTTACCAGGAAGCCCGCGATCAGGAAGACCGCCGCCGTGGACAGGCCGTGGTTGAGCATGTACAGCGTCGAGCCGCTCTGTCCCTGGCTGGTCATCACGAAGATGCCCGCGATGATGAACCCGAAGTGCGAGATCGAGGTATAGGCGATCAGGCGCATGATGTCGGTCTGCCCGATCGCGACGACCGCGCCGTAGATCACCCCGATGATGGCTAACGTCACGATCAGCGGTCGGAAATACGTTGACGCATCAGGAAACAGCTGCAGGCAGTAGCGCAGCATGCCGAAGGTGCCGACCTTGTCCATCACCGCGGTGATCAGGACCGCGGTCGCTGGAGTGGCCTCGACCGCGGCGTCCGGCAACCAACGGTGGAACGGCCACAGCGGGGCCTTGACGGCGAACGCGAACATGAAGCCCAAGAACAGCGCCTTGAACACCGCGGGGTCCACACCGGCGAAGCGGCCCGAGGAGATACCGGTCACGATTTCCCGGAAGTCGAAGGTGCCCGAACCGTGCTGCGCGGTCACCACATAAAGTCCGATCACCGCGGCCAGCATGATGAGGCCGCCGAACAGGTTGTACAGCAAGAACTTCACCGCGGCGCGCGACCTGCCGGCACCCTTACCGAAGCCTCCGATCAGGAAGTACATCGGGATGAGCATGGCCTCGAAGAACACATAGAACAGCAGCACGTCGAGCGCGATCACCGAGATCAGCACCATCGACTCGACGGCTAGCGTCAGCGCGACGTAGGCGTGCACGCCGCGGGTGCGTTCACCCCCGTCGTTCCAGCCCGCCACCAGCAGCAGCGGAATCAGCACCGCCGTCAGCAGCACCAGCACGATCGCGATGCCGTCCACGCCGAGGCTGTAACCGGCACCGAAAGCCGGTATCCAGGGATGCTTTTCGAGAAATTGGTAAGGAGCGCCGCCGGTCTTGAAGCCCAGCGCAACGACGATGGCCACCACCAGCGTTAGCACGCTGACGATCACGCCGGCCCACTTGGCGACCTGACGCAGCGAGGGAGGCATCAGGATGATGAGCACCGAACCCGCCAGCGGCACCAGCCACAGCACGCTCAGCCAGGGAAAGTTCGAGCTCACCACAGCTGCACCGCCAGGATCGCCGCGATGAACAGCGTGGCACCCGCCAGCATCGACAGTGCGTAGGAGCGGGCGTAGCCGGTTTGCAGTCCCCGCAAGCGATTCGAGGTCCGGCTCACCAGTGCGGCCAGTGCGTTGACCGATCCGTCCACACCCGCGTTGTCGACTTCGACCAGCGCTTCGGTCAGCTGCGCACCAGGGCGCATGAACACCTCCTCGTTGAAGGCATCGCCGTAGAGGTCCTTACGTGCGGCCGCGGTGAGCGCCGACACCGCAGCGGGGGCCACTCTGGAGATCTCCGTCCTGCCGTACCTCTGGTAAGCGACTCCGATCCCGACCGCGACGACCGCCAGCGCCAGCGTCGTGCTGACCCAGGCCGGCAGGGCATGCGCACTTTCCTCGTGCGCTCCGACGACCGGTTCAAGCCAGTGCGGCAGCATGCCGCCGATGGCGAACAGCCCACCGGAGAACACCGAGCCGACGGCGAGCAGGATCATCGGCCATATCATCAGGGCCGGCGCCTCGTGCGGGTGGCTACCTGGGGCCCAGCGCTTTTCGCCGAAGAAGGTCATCAGCATCACCCGCGTCATGTAGAACGCGGTGATGCCCGCACCCAGCAGCGCGGCCCCACCCAGCACATAACCCCGGAAGTCGCCGGCACCCAGTGCCGCCTCGATGATGGCGTCCTTGGAGAAGAAGCCCGCGAACGGCGGCACCCCGATGATCGCCAGATATCCCAGCCCGAAGGTGACGAATGTGACGGGCAGCGCGGCGCGCAAACCGCCGTAACGGCGCATGTCCTGCTCTTCGTGCATCGCGTGAATTACCGCGCCGGAGCCCAGGAAGAGCCCGGCCTTGAAGAAGCCGTGGGTGAGCAGATGCATGATCGCGAAGGCGTAGCCGGCCGGGCCCAGACCCGCGGCCAGCACCATGTAGCCGATCTGGCTCATCGTCGATGCGGCCAGCGCCCGCTTGATGTCGTCTTTGGCGCAGCCGATGAACGCCCCGAACAGCAGCGTGACGACGCCGACCAGGATGACGCCCAGTTGCGCGTCGGGGGCCAGGTTGTAGAGCGGATTCGACCGCACTATCAGGTACACACCGGCGGTCACCATGGTGGCGGCGTGGATCAGCGCGGACACCGGGGTCGGGCCCTCCATCGCGTCACCCAGCCAGGCCTGCAGCGGAACCTGCGCGGACTTGGCGCAGGCGCCCAGCAGCAGCAACAGTCCCATCGCTGTCAGCACGCCGCGGCTGGCAGCGGGCGCGCCGGCGAAAACACCGGCATACGAAAGGGTTCCGAAGGTGCTGAACATCAAGAACATGCCCAGGGCGAGGCCCGCGTCCCCGACCCGGTTCATCACGAACGCTTTCTTGGCCGCCGTCGCCGCGGACGGCTTGTGGTACCAGAAACCGATCAGCAGGTAGGACGCCAGGCCGACGCCTTCCCATCCGACGTAGAGCACCAGGTAGTTGTCGGCGACGACCAGCAGCAGCATCGAGGCCAGGAACAGGTTGAGGTAGCCGAAAAATCGGCGGCGGTCCGGGTCCTCCGCCATGTACGCGACCGAATAGATGTGGATCAGCGACCCCACACCGGAGATCAGCAGCACGAAACACACTGACAACTGGTCGATCTGCAGCCCGAAGTCAACTTGGAATTGGTTGACCGGGATCCAGGTGAACATCTTCTGGTGGATGACACGATCGTCGCCGGGCCGCCCGAGTAGGTCGGAGAGCAGCGTCACGCCCACCCCGAACGCCCCGAGAGCGGCGGCGCAGCCCAGCCAATGTCCCCACGCGTCGGTACGTCTGCCGCCGAACAGCAAGATTGCGGCACCCGCCAGCGGCAGTGCCACGAGCAGCCAGGTGAAGTGTGTCATCGCGGCAATCTTTAGCCTCTGAGTAGGTTCGCGTCGTCGACCGACGCCGATTTGCGGGCACGGAAAATCGTCATGATGATGGCCAGGCCGATGACGACCTCGCACGCGGCCACCACCATCGTGAAGAACGCGATCATCTGCCCGTCCAGGTGGCCGTGCATCCGCGCGAAGGTGACGAACGCCAGGTTGACGGCGTTGAGCATCAGCTCGACGCACATGAACATCACGATGGCGTTGCGGCGCAACAGCACACCTGCGGCCCCGATGGTGAACAGCAGTGCCGAAAGGTAAAGGTAGTTAGCCGGATTCATGACGCACCGCCTTTGATGGCTTGCGGGGTGGGAGTCTCTTTGCCGTCCGCGCCGCGGGTTCGCAGGATGCTGCTCGACACCGACATGTCCGAGTACGAGCCGTCGGGCAGCAACGCGGCGATGTCCACCGCGTTGTGGCGTGCGTAGACGCCGGGGCTGGGCATCGGGGTCGGGTGGCCGCCGGATCGGAACCGCTCCTGCGAGAGTTCCCGCTGCGTCTTGCGGCGTTCGAAGCGCTCGCGGTGCGCCAGTATCATGGCCCCGACTGCCGCGGTGATCAGCAGTGCGCTGGTCAGCTCGAAAGCCCAGAGGTAGCGCGAAAAGATCAGCGCCGCCAGGCCTTCGACGTTGCCGTTGGCGTTCGCGGTGGTCAGTCCGACGAAACCGCCGGTCGTCACCTTGCCGATGGCCGCGATCAGAAGAATGCCGAACCCGAAGCCGGTGATCACCGCGGCGACGCGTTGACCGCGCAGGGTTTCCTTCAGTGATTCCGCGGAGTCCACGCCGATCAGCATCAGCACGAACAGAAACAGCATCATCACCGCGCCGGTGTAGACGACGACTTGAACCACACCCAGAAACAGCGCGTCCTGGATCATGTAGAAGACCGCCAGGATGATCATGGTCAACGCCAGGAACATCGCCGAGTAGACGGCGTTGACGGCCATCACCACCCCGAGTGCGCCGATCACGGCCAGCGCGCCCAGCACCCAGAACGCCACCGTTTCGCCGGTGGAGGTGCGAATGATGGTATCGGTCGCCAGGGTGGTGGCAAGCACGGTGGTCACCGCGCGTCTCCGGTGTTCAGGTTCTCGCGCAGGCCATCCGCGGTGACGTTGCCCTGGTAGTAGTCCTTGTCGGTGGCGCCGTCGGCCCTGGGGTGCGGCGGGGCAAGCATGTCTTGCAGCAGCGGCGCCAGCAGCCGGTCCTTTTCGTAGATCAAGTCGGCGCGGTTGTCGTCGGCCATCTCGTAGTCGTTGGTCATCGTCAACGCCCGGGTCGGACAGGCCTCGATGCACAGACCGCAGCCGATGCACCGCAGATAGTTGATCTGATAGACCCGGCCATAACGTTCTCCCGGCGAAAACCTTGCCTCGTCGGTGTTGTCGGCGCCCTCGACGTAGATCGCGTCGGCCGGGCAGGCCCAGGCGCACAGCTCGCACCCGATGCACTTCTCCAGGCCGTCGGGGTACCGGTTGAGTTGATGACGGCCGTGATAGCGCGGGGCGACCGGGCCCGGCTTTTCCGGATACCCTTCGGTGACGCGCTTTTTGAACATCGCTGTGAACGTCACGCCGAATCCGGCCACGGCGTCGAGGAATTTAGCCACGTGCTTTCTCCTTGCTCGCACTGACTGACGACGTCAGAACCTTGCCCGGTAGCGGCGGCGTCGGGAATGTCGGTGCCGGGGGTATTGCGTCGCGATGCGTGCGGAGCTGTCGCTCCAGCGCGCGAATGCCGGGCGGGCTGAACGGCTTTCGCAGCACCAGCACCAGCGCCGTGGCGAACACGATGCTGCTGACCACCAGAATCGGGGTCCAATGTGCGTAACCCTCGTTGCGCAGCGTGCGGATGACCGCCGCGATCAGCACCCAGACCAGCGACGCAGGGATCAGCAGCTTCCAGCCCAACGCCATGAACTGGTCATAGCGCAGCCGGGGCAGGCTGGCGCGCAACCACATATAGATGAACAGGAAGGTCCACATCTTGGCGGTGAACCACAGCACCGGCCACCAGCCGGTGTTGGCTCCCGCCCACATGTCGATCGGCCAGGGAGCATGCCAGCCGCCGAAGAACATGACCGTGGCGAGCGACGAAACCGTCATCATGTTGACGTATTCGGCCAACATGAACAACGCGAACTTCAGCGACGAGTACTCGGTGTGGAACCCGGCGACGAGTTCACCCTCGGCCTCCGGCAAGTCGAATGGGGCGCGGTTGGTTTCGCCCACCATCGAGATGAGATAGATGATGAACGACGGCAGCAACAGGAACACGTACCAGACCCGGTCCTGCGCCCCCACGATCTCCGAGGTCGACATGGTGCCGGCGAACAGGAAGACGGCCGCGAACGACAGCCCCATCGACACCTCGTAGGAGATGACCTGTGCGGTGGACCGCACCCCGCCCAGCAGCGGGTAGGTGGAGCCGGATGCCCAGCCGCCCAACACGATGCCGTAGACCCCGATCGCCGACAGTCCCAGGATGAACAGCACCGCGACGGGCAGATCGGTCAGCTGCAGCGGCGTGCGGTGACCGAACACCGACACCTCGGGGCCGAACGGGATGAACGCGAACGCGGTGAACGCGGGGATCGTGGAGATGGCCGGCGCCGCCATGTACACAAACCAGTCGACGCCGCGCGGGGTGATGCTTTCTTTGAGCGCCAGCTTGATCCCGTCGGCCAGACTCTGCAGGGTGCCCCACGGCCCTGCCCGGTTGGGGCCGGGCCGCAGCTGCATCCAGCCCAGGATCTTGCGTTCGAGCAGGATTGCGACCAGCACGTTCAGCATCAGGAACACGAAGATGGCCAGCGCTTTGCCCAGTACCAGCCACCAGGTGTCGTGTCCGAAGGCGGTCATGAGCCCACTCCGATTCGCACGATGTTGCCGATGGTGACGCCCAGATCCCGCTGCACCGCCGAGCCCGGCGAGTTCAGCGGCAGCCACACCACCCGGTCGGGCATGTCAGTGATGTTCAGCGGCAGGCTGATTGATCCGCGCGGCGTGCTGACCGTGACCGTGTCGCCTTCCGCGGCGCCGATCTCGGCCGCGGTATCGGGTGACAACCGTGCCACGGGTTTGCGTGCCGTCCCCGCCAGATACGGTTCGCCGTCTTGCGAACGGCCGTTGTCGAGCATCATTCGCCACCCGGTGAGCACGGCTTCGCCTTGGCCGGGCTGGGGCCGCTCAGTCGCTTGCACCGGTGCGCCGCTGGGCCGCTTGCCATCCCAGTTGCCCAGCGCCGACATTTCCGCGCGGGCCCCCTCGACGGTAGACATGCCCAGATACACGCCCATTTCGTCGGCCAGCGCGTCGAGTATCTGATGATCCGACTGGCTGGCTTGCTGGGTACTGCCGCGCAGGGCGGCCTCGAAGCTGCGGAATCGGCCTTCCCAGTTGATGAATGCGCCCGCCTTCTGCGTGGTGGGCGCGACGGGGAACACCACGTCGGCGCGTTCGGTGACCTCGCTGTGCCGCAGTTCCAGGCTGACCACGAAACCGGCCGCGTCCAGCGCGGCGAGCACCGCATCCGGATCCGTGAAGTCGGCGGGCTCGATACCGCCGACCATCAGCGCGCCCAGACTTCCGTCCGTCGCCGCGGCCAGAATGCCGTCGACGTCACGCCCTGCCGCAGAGGGCAATTCGTCGACATTCCACGCCGCGGCAACCTGCGCGCGCGCGGTGTCGTCGGCCACGAGACGACCGCCGGGCAGCAGTCCGGGCAGCGCCCCGGCCTCCAGCGCGCCACGCTCCCCGGCACGCCGCGGCACCCAGGCCAGCCGGGCCCCGGTGGTGTCGGCGAGCCGGGCCGCCGCGGACAACCCGCCCGGCACCGTGGCCAGGCGTTCTCCGACCATGATGACCGCCCCGGCCGTGGACAGCAGGTCACCCACCTCGCCGGTGGCCAGACCGTCCAGCGTCGACGGTTCTGCACCGGGCACGGTTTGGAGCAGCCGGCCAGACATCTTGCTCAGCGCGCGGGTGGCGAACGGAGCGACCGCGTAGATCGGCATGCCGCGCTTGCGGGCAGCCTTGCGCAACCGCAGGA
>DASYJS010000144.1:0-3713 GCA_035996225.1 Mycobacterium sp.
GCGGCCGAAGCCAAAACGGTGCTGGAACTCGGCGAACGCTACCCCGGAGACGCCGGTGTGCTGGCGTCGTTGTTGCTCAACCGGATCAGCCTGGCTGCGGGCGAGGCGCTCTTCCTGCCGGCCGGCAACCTGCACACCTATCTACGCGGTTTTGCGGTGGAGGTTATGGCCAACTCCGACAACGTGTTACGCGGCGGCCTCACGCCCAAGCACGTCGATGTGCCCGAGTTGCTGCGGGTGCTGGACTTCGCGCCCACCGCCGAGGCGCAGTTGCGTCCCCAAGTCCACCGCGAGGGCGTCGGGCTTGTCTACGACACTCCGGCCGACGAGTTCGCGGTCGCGCTGCTGACCCTCGAGGGTGAGCATCTGGGCCACGAGGTCGACGCGTCACCGAGCCATGACGGCCCGCAGATCTTGTTGTGCGCCGAGGGTTCGACGATGGTGCACGGCAAATCCGGTTCGCTCGCGTTGGAGCGCGGGATGGCGGCCTGGGTGGCGGCCGACGACGGCCCGGTGGGGTTGGTGTCGCATGAGCCCGCCAAGTTGTTCAGGGCGACCGTAGGTTTGTGACGGCCCGTTGTTTGGCGGCCCGCCGCAACTCGCGGCGCTCGCGCAGCCACATCCGCAGGTTGTGGGCCATGGTCCGGCCGATGATCCGTGGCGGCGGGACCATATAGAGGCTGTCGAGCAGCGAGAACCGGCGCAAAAACCATTCGGCGAGAACGGGTTCGGTTTCGGCGGCCCCAAGGAACTGGTCGAATAGTGCCCCCGACGGGCGCCACCACCAGGGGATCGGCCCGGGGGTGCCGGCGTGGTGAAAAGTGATGTCGCCGATGGCGTTCATCATCCACACCGGAAAGGTGGTCTTGGCGGTCGCCCGGCTGAGTTCACTCGCCAGGTCCCCGTCCACGGATCGCAGCGCCCGCCGCAGATGGCCGGCCTGTAGCGACGTCATCGTCATGCCCTGACCAAAGGTGGGGTTGAAGCTGGCCACGGCATCGCCGAAGGGGACGATTCCGGCCGGGAAGCGGTCCAGCTTGTCGTAGCGCCGCCATCGGCTGGCCGGGAAAGCGTGAAATGCCGGCGCGCCAAGGGGTTTGGCCTGCGCCAGCGCGTCGGTGAAATGCGCCGGGAGCAGTTTGTCCGCCAGCGCAACCATGTCGGGGAACGTCGTCGGCGGCTTGGCACCGGCCACGCCGAAGGTGGTCAACACCCAGGTGCCGTCCTCGTAACACAGCATGCCCATCCCCAGTGACTGGTCATGGGAGGCGCCCGCCACGACCACCTTCTCCTGAATCAATCCCTCCGGCATGCGGAACTGGTGACTGGCGTAGTTGATGCCGATGTCCAAGGTTTGCTCGGTGGGACGCTGATATCCCCACTGCGTCAGCCACACCGGCAGCCGCGTGCCGCGACCTGCCGCGTCGACGACGAGGTCGGCGCGCACAAACTCCGGGTCTCCGCCCCCGCGATCGACGGGGTCCAGCAGCACGCCGGTCACCCGCTGCTGCCCGCGGTCGAAGCGCGGCTCCGCGACACAGCGCCGCACGATCGCGACGTTGTCGATGTCTTGGACACGCCTGCGCAGCTGCCATTCCAGGTGTGGACGGCTGGGCACGTACGCGGTGAATTCGTCACGCAGGGTGTGTGCCGTCCCGAGCACATGGCCCGCTGCGCCTAGGTGGATGCAGTCCGGCCGGTTCTCCAGCATGGGCACGCCGGCGGCCACCATATCGTTGAGCAGGCCCGGGAACAGGGTGTCGAATTCGGTGGCCCCGCGGGCCATCAGCAAATGCAAATGCCGATCCTGTGGGATCGTCGCGCGGTTTGCCGGGGTGCTCGGCAGTTCGTCCCGCTCATAGACGCTGACCTGGGAATACCAATCCGAGAGCACCCGCGCGGCGCACAAACCAGCGATGCTGGCCCCGATCACTACTGCGTGGTTCCGCGTGTCTGGGGAGTCCGGCATCCCGGGAGAGTACCCAGTACTGTGCGGTCCAACGGACGGTTCATGAAAGGGCGGCAGATGGCCAACCGATGGCGTACCAAGTCGGTCGAACAGTCGATCGGCGACACCGACGAGCCGGACACTCGGCTGCGCAAGGACCTCACCTGGTGGGACCTGATGGTGTTCGGCGTTGCCGTGGTGATCGGCGCCGGCATCTTCACGGTCACCGCATCGACCGCCGGCGATATCACCGGCCCGGCGATCTGGATATCGTTCACGATTGCCGCGGTCACCTGTGCGTTGGCGGCGTTGTGCTACGCCGAATTCGCCTCGACGCTGCCGGTCGCGGGCAGCGCGTACACCTTCTCCTATGCCACGTTCGGTGAGTTCATGGCCTGGATCATCGGCTGGAATCTGTTGCTGGAATTGGCAATCGGTGGCGCCGTGGTGTCCAAAGGCTGGTCGAGTTACCTGGGGGCGGTGTTCGGATTCGCCGGTGGCACAGTCAATTTAGGCTCGATCGACCTCGACTGGGGCGCGTTGCTGATCATCTCTGTGGTGGCGACGCTGGTCGCCGTGGGCACCAAAGTGTCGTCGAGGATTTCCGCGGTCATCACCGCCATCAAGGTGTCGGTGGTGATCTTTGTCGTGGTGGTCGGCGTCTTCTACATCAAAGGCTCCAACTACTCGCCGTTCATTCCGAAGCCGGAAACCGGGCACGAGGCCAGCGGCATCAACCAGTCGGTGCTGTCGCTGCTGACCGGGGCACACAGCAGCCATTACGGGTGGTACGGCGTGCTGGCCGGTGCATCGATTGTGTTCTTCGCGTTCATCGGGTTCGACATCGTCGCGACGATGGCCGAGGAGACCAAGCGTCCCCAGCGTGACGTGCCGCGGGGGATCCTGGCCTCGCTGGCGATCGTGACCGTTCTTTACATTGCGGTCTCCGTCGTGTTGTCCGGCATGGTTTCCTACACGCAGCTCAAGACCGTCCCCGGCGGCAAGCCGGCGAACCTGGCCACGGCATTCACCGTGAACGGGATCCATTGGGCGAGCAAGATCATCGCGATCGGGGCACTGGCCGGGCTGACCACCGTGGTGATGGTGCTGGTACTCGGGGGGTGCCGGGTCCTGTTCGCGATGGCGCGCGACGGGTTGTTGCCGCGGACGTTGGCCAAGACCAGTTCCCGCGGGACGCCGGTCCGGATCACCGTGCTCCTCGCGCTCGTGATCGCGGCAACGGCGTCGGTGTTCCCGATCACCAAGCTCGAGGAGATGGTCAACGTCGGAACCCTGTTCGCGTTCGTCCTGGTGTCCGCCGGAGTCATCGTCCTGCGCCGGACCCGGCCGGACCTGGAGCGCGGATTCCGGGCTCCGTGGGTGCCGGTCCTGCCGATCGCTTCGATCGCTTCCTGCGCGTGGCTCATGGTGAACCTCACCGCGCTGACCTGGGTCCGGTTCGGTGTGTGGCTGGTAGTGGGGACCATGATCTACCTCGGATACGGATACCGCCATTCGTTGCAGGGCCGCCGACAGGCCGACCAGGCGGCGTAGCAGTTCTGCTTTACAAAATAGCGTCCCGTGTCTAGACACAAGACGCATATGGCGGTATTGTCCAAATCCAACGTGGTAGTGACTCACAAGGAGGTTTGGCATATGACCACTCACATGGCCCAAGCGGCTGACGCACCCGATGTACCGGTCTGGCGGGATAAGAAGCGTCGGCTATGGCTCATGGGATTGATCGCCCCCACGGCGCTGTTCG
>DASYJS010000145.1:0-7038 GCA_035996225.1 Mycobacterium sp.
TCGCCGTGGGGCAATTCTGGCGCCCGGTGACCTGATGGAATACCTGCGTGCTTCTCGGGACGACTCGGTGGGAAGCCGCCTCTATATTGTGGCCGTTCATCGGCTAACCGACCTCGGAGCGGTCGTCACCCATGTGGCTAAGGCGACGTCACGAGAGGGCTTCGACGCCGAGTGGCGCATAACCAACGTCTTCACGGTCGACGGCGACCTGATCAACCGCGGCGAATTCTTCGACGAGGCAGACCTCGACACCGCGCTCGCCAGGTTCGACGAGCTCGAAAGTTAGTTCACCGCGCTATCAATCGTGGTGAGATCCTGGCTCCTCAGGAGTCCAGACCAGCGGCTGACCGGGCTGCCCGGGAAAGAGGTAGTCGAGAAAGGCAGCGGCCGTGGGTTGCGGTTCGTGGTTGGCAAGCCCCGGTCGTTCGTTGGCTTCGATGAATGCATAGTCATCACCGGTGACGTCGGGGACAAGCAGGTCGATGCCCGTCACAGGGATACCGATCGCCTCAGCCGCCGCCACCCCCACCCGACACAGTTCCTGATTCACTTGAGCGGTGACATCGTGGATCGTGGCCCCCTGATGGAGGTTGGCAGTGCGGCGAACGCGCAGCCGGGTTCCTTCGGGCAGCACGTCGTCCAGCATCCACCCGGCATCGCGGACGGTCGACTCGGTGAGGTCGTCTTGCGGGATGCGGGACTCGCCGCCGGTGGCCGCAGAGCGCCGTCGGCTCTCGGCCGCAATCAAATCCCGCACGCTGTGCTCGCCGGTGCCGATGACCTCGGGGGGCACCCGCAGTGCTGCGGCAACCACCCGGCCGTCGATCACCACTAACCGAAGGTCATCGCCTTGCACCCGCTGCTCAATCAGCACCTCCGGATATTGCTGGCGCGCCCGTGCCAGGGCGACAGCAAGTTCGTCGCGACCGTTTTCGTCGGTGACGCCCACAGTGATGCCTTTGCCCTGTTCTCCGCGAGTCGGTTTGACGACGACCTCGCCGACCTCTCGTAGGAAGGCGTAGTCGTCGTCGTCGAAAGTGGCCAGGCGGGCAGGCGGCACGGTGATGCCCGCCTCGGAGACCATGCGCCGGGTCAGGCGCTTGTCGTCGCACCGGCACATTGCGATCGCCGAGGTGAACTCGGACAGCGACTCGCGGGTAATCACGCTGCGGCCGCCGTAAGTGAGTCGCATCTCGCCCGTCTCGGCATCAAGGACCTCGACTCGGATTCCGCGGCGCAGCGCCTCGTCGGCGATGATGCGGGCGTAGGGATTGAGATCCTCGACCGTCTCCGGCGGCGGGGTGAACAGTGACTCGTTGATGGCGTTCTTCCGCTTGATCGCCAGCACGGGAACGCGGCGGAAACCTAGCTTTTCGTAGAGGGCGATGGCGGCGGCGTTGTCGTGTCCGACGGACAGGTCCATGTAGGCGCGGCCCGCACTACGGAAGTGCTCAGCCATCGCCCGGGTCAGAGCATCGCCGACCCCCGGGAGCGCGGCGGCCGGGTCGACCGCCAGGGTCCACAGGCTCGACCCGTGCTCCGGATCGGAGAACAACACCTTATGGTCGACGCCGGTCACGGTGCCCACCACCGCACCGTCCTCGTCACGCGCCGCAACCAGATAGGTGACCGCCTCCGCATGCAGATGGTTGTCCCAAATCGTGTCCACCGGCGCCGGGACCATTCCGCATCGCACAAATACGCGGTTCATCGCATCGGCATCGGACGGGTCGTTCAATGTGCGCACCGTCACGCCGAGCGGTGAAGGCGCCAGGTCTTCGTCGTGCGAGGGGGTAAAGCGCAGTCGATAGGTGTGACTGGGATCGATGAAGAGCTCAGTCGGTGCCCTGGCTATCACCACGTGAGACTCGCGCGCGTAGATGCAGATGTCGCGTCGCCCGGGTGCTTCCCGTCGCAGTGCTTCGGACAGCGTGTCGGGATCAGCGAAGGTCTGGCCGAAGATGAGTCTGCCCCAACCTAATTCGAGCTCGACATCCTTGGCCATCGCGTCCACCAGGTGGGGCGGCGATGCGTCGTGCAGGCCGAGCGTGATCGCCTCGGTATGGTCGCCCGAAGGATCGATGGTGGTCATGCCGCCGGGCCCGTCACACCGTGGCGCTGCAGCCACAGCTCGAGCAGCCCGATCTGCCAGAGTTCATTGCCGCGCAGTGGGGTCAGCTTGCCGTTCGGGTCGGCCAGCAGCGCATCGACCGCCTCGGCGTCAAACAGCCCGCGCTCCTTGGCGATTGGCGCATAGAGCGCATCGCGGACGAGATCGAGATAGGGCCCTTCGAGGTGGGTCAGCGCGGGAACCGGGAAGTAGCCCTTGGGACGATCGATGACCTCCGACGGGATCACCCGCCGCGCAGCCTCTTTGAGGACGCCCTTGCCCTCGTGCGCGATCTTCAACTCCGGCGGGCAGGCCGCCGCCAGCTCGACCAACTCGTGGTCGAGGAACGGAACCCGGCCCTCTAATCCCCAGGCCATGGTCATGTTGTCTACCCGTTTCACCGGGTCGTCCACCAACATCACTGTCGTGTCGAGCCGCAGCGCACGGTCGATACCGGTTTCGGCCCCGGCGTGTGCGAAGTGCTCACTGACGAAGCGCTCACTGGGATCGCCCGGCGCCAGGCTCCCCGGCCCCAGCATCGCCGCAACGCCTGCCGCGTCGCGATCGAAGAAGGCGCCACGGTATTGGGCGACCGAACCCTCCAGGGTCGCGGCGGCCGGCAAACCCATCGGCGGGTACCAGTGGTAGCCGGCGAACACCTCGTCGGCACCCTGGCCCGACTGCACAACCTTCACGTGGCGCGAGACTTCCTGGCTGAGCAGGTAGAAGGCGACGCAGTCATGGCTGACCATCGGTTCGCTCATCGCGCCGATCGCCCCGTCGAGCGCGGGCAGCATCCGGTCGGTTCCGATGCGGATCTGGTGATGATCGGTGCCGAACCGTTCGGCGATGATGTCCGACCAGCGGAATTCGTCGCCCTCAACGCCGCCGACCGACTCGAAGCCAATGGAAAACGTCGACAGCCCGTGCTGTCCGGCCTCGGCGAGCAGGCCCACGATCAGGCTGGAGTCGACGCCGCCGGACAGCAAGCAGCCGACCGGCACGTCGGCGACCAGTCGGCGCTCGACCGCGAGGCGCAGTGAGGCGAGCACGGCATCTTCCCAGTCCCGCTCGGACCAGTCGGAACGGTCGTCTCGCCTGCTGAAGTCCGGCGACCAGTAGGTCGTTACGGTGCGCCGGCCGTCGGGCTCGATGGCGACGAGCGAGGCGGGCGGGACCTTGCGCACTCCGCGCAGGATGGTCAGCGGCGCGGGGACCACGGAATGGAACGTCATGTAATGGTGCAGGGCGACCGGGTCGATCCGGGTGTCCACGCCGCCGCCGGCCAGCAACGCCGGCAGCGTCGACGCGAATCGGATGCGTTTGCTGTCCTCGGACAGGTAGAGGGGTTTAATGCCGAGCCGGTCGCGACCGAGCAACACCCGGCCGCTGTCGCGTTCGACGATGGCGAATGCGAACATGCCCTTGAGGTGGCCGACGAAGTCATCGCCCCAGCGATGGTAGGCCTTGAGCAGGACTTCGCTGTCGCTGGTCGAGAAGAACCGGTAGCCGTGGCCCTGGAGCTCGCGGCGGAGTTGCTTGTAGTTGTAGATGCAGCCGTTCCAGGCGATCGTCAGGCCCAGGTCGGCGTCGACCATGGGTTGGGCACCCGCCTCGGTCAGGTCGATGATCTTCAGGCGACGATGCCCGAGGGCGACGCGTCCCTGTGACCAGACGCCCGCACCGTCCGGCCCCCGTGGTGCCATGACAGCAGCCATGGCCGATACCGCCGCTACGTCGGGCACCCGAGCGTCGAGTCGCACCTCACCGGTGGCTCCGCACACCGTTTCGACCCTACCTGCGGCCGCAAGAAAAGGAGATGTCAGGACCGCAGCTGCGGAAATCGACGCCCCGCTACCTCGCCGAAAAGCCGGCCGGCTACTCGGACGCGTGGTCAGTCATCGCGGGAACGCCGGACATCAGCACTCCCACTGACAATTGCCCCTGCCAGTCACTTGCGACTGTGGATTTGGTCCAGATCCAGGCCTACTGTCCACGCAGAGGAGCCCGCCGTCCACCGCGACCCCATTGCTGTGCCTGGAATCTTGCCTCCGCACTGCGCGGGTAAGTCAGTTTGGGCTGCCGTGCACGGCCAGGACAGGCCAGCGGTCCGGCACGCCTCTCAATAGGTGACTGCCGCGGTCGTCGAACGCGAGCCCGGATCCCAGCACCAGCGGCGGGACTGCGCCGGATACCAAAACCTCGTCGGGTCGTGCGATCCCCATGATCCGCGCCGCGATATGGACCGCGATGCCATGCACATCGCCATCCTCGACCTCCACCTCACCCGTGTGCAATCCGGCGCGAATATGCAGGCCCAGATCCCCGACCGCGTCTCGAATTGCGCACGCGCAGTTGATCGCTCGGGCCGGGCCGTCGAACGTCGCGAGTGCACCGTCGCCGGTGAACTTGATGACCTTGCCGCGCGCATCGCTCGCCTCTCGCTCGACGGCTTGGTTATGCGCGGAAAGTATCGAGTTCCACGCGTGGTCACCCAAAGCCGTTGCGCGCTCTGTCGATCCGACGATATCGGTGAACAGCACCGTGGACAGCACACGATTGCTCGGTCTCGACCGTCGGGCGCCGGTCAGGAACGAACCTATCTCGTCGAGCACCAGGTCGGAGTCCCCCGCGAACCACTCGTGGTCATCGCCGTCGAACTCGACCCGACGCGCATGGGGAATCCGTTCCGCCACGTACTTGGCATGGCCCGGGACGACAAAACGGTCGCCTCGTCGGTGCACTACCAATGTCGGCGCCTGAATGCTCTCCAACACCGGCCGCAAATCAGTGTGTTGAAACAGATCGCTGACTGCCTTGAAATATCCCCGGCCGCCGGCGAGTCGCTCACCGCGGCCATACCAGCGCCGCTTCGCCACATCCCGGCTCCAGCTCGGCGCAAGCAGCTCAACCGCCGAACCGGTCCCCGCGGTTCGGCCGACAACCTCGGACAGGTTGTTCAAGGCCCGCTCCGGAATGGCGAATGGCTGATCAGGCGTGCGCAAGAAGTACGCGTACGGGCTCCACAGGACAAGCGATCGCACACGCTCGGGATGGCTTGCCGCCAACAGCATGGCCGGAAGCGCCGATCCCGCCATCCCGAACACCGACGCGCGCTCGCTGCCGGCCGCGTCGAGGACCGCGATCAGCCCGTCCGTCCATGCTTGCATCGCGGGACGCTCGTTGATCGCCACCGCATCCGAGCTGCCCACCCCCAGCAGGTCGGTCAGGATCAATCGGCCGAACGAGGCGAGCCGGCGAAGATGATCGGCGACCGTGTGGTCGTCCCAAATCAGGTCGATGGGAAACCTGGGTGTGGGAACGAATAGAAGATCGGGCCCTGAGCTACCGGCGACCTGGTACGCGAGGTTGACGTCGCCATCTCGCGCGTAGACGGTTTGGGGGATGACCGCCATGCCCATGAGCATGACAGCAAACCGCCCAAACCGCCTATCAATCGGCGTCTGTCTACATCTGTGGCGCGGGCGGGCAACGGGGATCCTCGGGTAGCGTCAACGGCCATGCACGCCGCGCAGCGTGACCTCGACATCGTGCTCTACGGCGCGACCGGTTCGGTCGGCAAACTGACCGCGCGATATCTGGCGGGCAGCGGACTCCGGGTCGGCTTGGCCGGCCGCTCGGCGCAGCGGCTGGACGATCTGCGGCAGGCACTGCCCGACGAGACCCGCGACTGGCCGCTGATCGTCGCCGACGCCGGCGACCCGCAATCCCTAAAACAACTGGCCGTCCGAACGCGCGTGGCGATCAGCACAGTGGGACCCTATGCATCCCAAGGGCTGCCGGTCGTTGCTGCGTGTGCTGCTGCCGGAACCGATTACCTCGACCTGGCAGCCGAGGTCCCCTTCGTTCGACGGAGCATCGACGCCCACCACGAGCAGTCGGTCCAAACCGGCGCCCGGATCGTGCACTCATGCGGATTCGACTCCATCCCTTCGGATTTGACCGTGTATGCGCTGCACCAACGGGTGGTGACCGACCGTGCAGGCGAATTGGCCGACACTGCATTCGTCCTGCGGACCGCGAACTACGCGATGGGCTTCTCCCGGGGGACCGTCGACACGATGCTCGAGCTGATGCGCGCCGGGTTCGGCGATCCCGCGACACGACGGATGCTCGACGACCCGTACAGCCTGAGTCCCGATCGCGCAGCCGAGCCGGACCTGGGGCCTCAGCCGGACGTGTCATTGCACAGAGGCGAAGAGCTCGCCCCTGAGATGGCCGGTTTGTGGACCAGCGGGTACTTGATGGCGCTTTACAACACCCGATGCGTCCGGCGCACCAACGCATTGCTCGGATGGGAATACGGCCGCCGGTTTCGCTATTCAGAGGCGGCAAGCATGGGTTCGTCTCCCGTTGCGCCCGTGATGGCGGCGATGACCAACGCGACCATCAGCGGCGCCTCCAGGCTCGGCGGTGCATACCTGCGGATGTTGCCTCCGGGGCTGTTCGAGAGCCTGATCCCGCGGCCGAACGGCGACGACGTACCGCGCGGTCATTACCGGGTCGAGACCTACGCGACAACGACTAGCGGCGCGCGGTATGTGTCGTCGATGGCTCAGGACGGCGACCCCGGCTACGCGGCGACGGCAGTGTTGCTCGGCGAGAGCGCGCTCACGCTGGTGCGGGACCGGGACCAGCTGCCCGAACGGCATGGTGTTTTGACCCCGGCCTCAGCGATGGGTGACGCGCTGCTCAAAAGGCTTGCCGCCGTTGGCGTCACCGTGCACGTCGCGCGGTTGGCTTAACGGTCACGGGAGGTAGAACCCGCGGATCCGGTACCAGTGGCCGCGGCCGAGTAAGGCGTTGGCCGCCTGCAAACCGGACATGACGGCGGCCTCGATGCATCCGGCGTTATAGCCGCAATCTGTCCAGTCCCCCGCCAAAACCAGGTTGTCATAGCCACTTTC
>DASYJS010000146.1:0-5872 GCA_035996225.1 Mycobacterium sp.
CATCGACGATCGTGGGGTAGGCGCTGAAGTCGTAACCAGCGACCACCGGCCCATCCGTCAGCTCCGAAACGCTCGTCATCGTCTGGTTGAAAAGTTCGGCAAGCTCGGGCTGCCCGGCGAAGTAGTCGAAGCTCTCCATGCCGCGCAATGCCGGGACGACCGACCTTCCGGTTCGGATCGAATCCACCATCAGGCTCCAGCGTTCGCGTTGCTCCCCCGATCCGTAGAACTGCGCCGCCCATGTCATCGAGATCGGTGCGTCCGAACGCAGGGTGCCGCCAAGGGAATTCAGCTCGTAGCGACCGTCGCGACGACGACGGAAGATGCCCTTGCTGATCAAGGCCCGCAGCAGCCGGTGTAACGCGTCCGCGTCCGCCCCCACCCGGGCGGCCAGCTCCTCGATCGGCAGCGGGCCGTCGGCGAGGGCATCGGCGACACCGAGTTGGGCCGCCACAGTGATCGCTTGCGACGTCCAGGTGGAAACGATCATCTCCATCATTGCTGCCGGCGCCGGTGCCAGCCGTTGCTGGAGCCGATTCAGGTAGTGGCGAATCCACTCGACAACGCGGGCCAGCTTCGCGGGCGGCACCTTGGTGGGCGACTTGTTCAAGTTATGCATTGGCTTTCACTGGCTTCGACAAGGTGGGGGCTCGTCGCGGCACCGAGATCTCGGCCGATCTCCGCGGATATCCGGCGGTGACTCACCGAACGCAGAAACCTTGTCAGTACCCAGGTCATGAACCGGTCCGAGATCATTGCCGCCGGTCTCAGCGCGGACTCACTGCGGGATACTTGCAACGTGGTCACCCAGGACACGGCCTTGACCTGGCGGCGCCTGGTGTTCTCGTACCAGCGCAGCACGCTGGCGAGATCACGGTTGCTGCTACGCAGCCCGTTGGCGCCTTTTCGGAAATCCGAAAGCGCCTTGCACAACACCATCGTGTCGAGCAGCGCCTGATTGGTCCCTTGCGCAAGGGTGGGCGGCATCGTGTGTGCGGCATCGCCGAGCAACGTCACCGCGCCTTGGCCCGAGCGGGGGATCGGATGCCGAAAATGCGGGAACGGCGAAGGGGCTAGATCCTCGTCGGTCAATGTCGCAAGTACACGATCGACCGCGTCGGACCACCCGGAGAAATTGGACCGGATCAGGTCGATCGGATGGCCCGGCCTGACGAAGTCGGGCGACCACGGCAAATCGAACCACCACTGCACATCCGAACCTCCCGCCGGCCACAGGCCAAGGCTTCCGTGCTCGCCGATAATCATTTGTGCGACCTGCTCTTCGACGATGTGTGGAAGGGTGGCCAGTCCCTGCCAGCTGCACCAGCCGGTCGGCTCCGCGGATTGCGCGCCGACGGCGTCTCGAACCATCGAGTGCAGGCCATCGGCACCGATCAGCAGATCTCCTTCGGCGAAGCTACCGTCTTCGAATTCGAGCCGAACTCCGTTTTGCGTGGTGACGACCCCGACCGCTCGGGCATTGCACCAGATGCGGTCGGTCGGAAAGCCTTCCAGCAGCCGGTCAAGCAGGACTCGACGTGGCACCATCCGAACTGGTGCGCCCAACCGGTCCGCGATCACAGTCAGGTCTAACGTGGCGACCGGACGACCCGTGGATGTTGCGACCCGCAGGGTGGAGAGCGGCTGACCAGCCCCGTCCATATCGACCCCCAGCTGCCCCAGAACCGTTGCGCCATTGGACCAGATGGTTACGGCACCGCCAGCTGCCTGCATATCCGGTCGCCGTTCGAAGACGGTGACGTCATGTCCTTCGCGCAATAATCCCCGAGCAATGGAAATGCCGCCCACGCCGGCGCCGACAACGAGGACCCGAAGCGGACGAGTCATTGTGTCCCCGTGCCTCAATTGACGGCTCACTTCAATCCTCTGCATGCCGTTGGTAATCCCAAAGCTCAAGTCGCGCTTGCAGCTTCAGCAAGCCAAGTCCGGCGAACGACGCGCCTGCTGAAAAGTAGACCATCACCAACGGATTCATCTCGAATCTCCTTCTGCTAACCCAGGACTCGATTTGGTCAGCCCGACTTTGCCACTGCGGCCAATACCGCTTGGGTGGACGCGCGGCTTCCGACGGTGATCCGAGCGGCGCCGTCAGCGTAGTAGCGGGCCTTCAGCTCGGTGTCGCCGAATATCTCTCGCCAGGGTCGCCCGACAGCCGGCAGGTAGACGAAGTTGGCGTGCCCGTCGGTGGTGTATACGCCCATTGCCCGGAGGCGCCGACACAAGTAATCCCGCTCACCGGCGATTCGCAGAATGCGTTGCCGCAACTGGTCTTCGGCGTCGTAGGATGCCGCCACTGCGGCCAGACTGGTGATACCCATCCCGAACGGCAATTGCATGCTCCACAAGATCTTCGCCAGTTCTGGGGCCGCGAAACCGTACCCGATACGAAGTCCGGCCAGCCCGTAGGCCTTCGAAAATGTGCGCAATACAACGACGTTCGGAAAGCACCGGATCAGATCCGGTCCGTCGATGCGGTGCTGGGGGGCGACAAACTCGATGTAGGCCTCGTCCAGCACCACGACGGTGTCGTCCGGTACGCGCCGCAGGAATCGATGCACATCGGCGACGGATTCCAGGGTCCCGGTCGGATTGTGGGGCCGACACAAGACGACGACCCTGGCGTCCGCCGCGGCCTCGGCCATTGCCTCCAGGTTGTGCTGACCGCGCTCGTCGAGCGGAACAGTGACCGCTGTCAGGTGGGCCATCTCGGTGAAGATCGGATACCCGTCGAAAGTCGGTTCGCTCAGCACAATCCGATCATCGGGTCGGGTCACCGCATGCAGGACCTGCATCACCACCCCGCTAGCACCTGCTCCCAGCACGACCTGCTCGTCGCTGACCCCGATGTGACCGGCGATCAAGCGGCGCAGCTGTTCGGGCAGGAACTCCGGATAACGGTTGGCAGCATCGATCGAGCGGATCAGCGCCGAGCGCACCGCCGGCAGCGGCGGGAATGGGTTCTCGTTGAGCGACAACGCGAATGAATCGATCGCGTTCGGCAGCGCGTCGAGCATATCCTCGGTGACGGGGATCGCCTCCATCAAAGGTTGCATCAGCTTCGCCCGCCCCAGCGGACCGCCGCCGCACCCGCGAAGTCGCCGGCGTGCGCGAACGCGGCCATCATCACGACGTCGCCGGCCTTGACCTGGCCGTCGGATATCGCATGATCCAGGTTGATCGGGATGCCGGCGCCAAACAGGTTGCCGCACTGATCAAAAGTGTCGCGATGGCGTTCGCGCGGCACCTCGAGCGCTTCGCGCCAGTTCTGCAGGAAAATCCGGTTTGGCTGATTGGTGACCAGCAGGTCGATGTCCTTGGACGCCAAGCCCGTTCGATCACAGACGGCAAGCGCCACTTCGGGGACCTGCCGATTGCCGCGAGCGAGCACCTTCATGATCTTGGTTTCGGTGAACCCGATGCTGGCCTCACCGGGGCCGGGCTGCCACCACTTGCGGGGCGGATCGATGGCGAGCGTCATGTCGCCGGCATATTCGCCGTAGGTACGGCACTCGATGTCGAGTATCGGCGACTCGTCCGACAGTGTGACCAGTCCGACCGCGGCGCCGTCACCGGGCACGGACGACTGCGCCTTGCGGCGCACCCCGGGCTGGTCGAAAACCTGGCCCGCTGCGTTCTGGGCTATCGCGATCAGCGCTGTGCGGCCTTGTCCGGACGCGAGCAGTTGACGGGCCACCTTGAGAGCCAGCACGAACGCCGCGCACCCGCCGTTGTGCAGATCCAGCACCCAGTCAGGACGCATGCCCAAGCGGTGCGCGATGGCGCCGCCCCCGCCGTAGAACGGCATGTCGGGCATTTGGGCGTGGGTGATCAGCACGTCGACGTTGGCAATGACGTCGTGGCCGTGCCGTTCGATCAGGCCCTGTGCGGCTCGCTCGACCATGTCGGTTGCGCTTTCGTCCGGCCCTACGTGATGGCGGAACTTGGGCGCGCGGAACATCAGGTTGGCCGCCAGGTCGTCCGAGCCGGCGAAGTGCGCGTAGTAGTCGGCGCCGATGGGTTCGCCGGGCAGATAGGTGGAAACGTCGGTCAGGCTGACGGTCGGTTGGTTCATGATCTACTCATCCAGTCCGGTGTGATCGGCAGTCCGTTACGGTGGCGGTATTCGGCGATTGACTTGAGGTTGTTCAGCTCGAGTCCATGACCGGCACCGAATATGTCCCAGAAGTCGCCCACCCAGCCTGTGCGCTCTGTCGGGGCGGCCTCGGGATACGGGTTGTGGTCGTAGAACGAGTGACGGCAATTGGTCCAGAGCACAACGGAACCCGGCTTGCCGAGCACCACCTGCGCGTCGAGGACCCGCATCAGGTAGATCATCCACAGGTGCTTGCCCTGGTCCCAGGCGCAGTGGTAGTCGACGGTACGGGCCTGCGCGTTGGCCACCGTACGGGTGTAGATCTCGGTGTCCGGAAGCAATCGGTCGTAGGCCAGCCAGAGCCCGGACTCCTCGGTGGGGCTGAAGTCACGCAGGGTATAGGTCCACTCCTCGAGGCTGCGGGTGTGGGCCAAGTATTCGAACAGCTCGTCGGGCGGGCAGTCGACGTAGTCGTTGACCGTGCAGTACTGGCCGAAGACCTCCTCGTGCGGGTACACCGACCGCATCTTCGCCATGAACATAGGGGCGGTCTCGTCTAGTGGCGAGGTCTCGATACGGAACACCCCCTCGATGGGCTCGGTGGTGCCGCTATGGACGGCGATATCGTTAAGCGCTGCTATGGACATGGAATCGGTCCCCCTTTTGTGTTGTGATCTGTTGTTCGACAACGTGATTGCTGGGTTGTCTGTTGAGAAACGCTGCGAATGGCGGGATTTCGTCGGCCGCGCACTCGATGCTGACCACCGACGGTCCGTCGACGGCCATCGCCCGTTCCAGTGCTGCAGGTAGTGCGTCGATGTCGGCCACGTCGACCGAAGACAGCCCGGGGAACATGCCCGCCAGGCCGGCCCCCAGCTGGCTGGGAGCGAACCGGTTGTAGCTGTACAGGTCGTCGTAGAACAGCTGCTCGCGGGTGACGCACATGGCGTGGGCGTTGTTGTTGAACAGGACGAAAGTCACCGGAAGCCGGTACTGCACGGCGGTGTGCACCTCCATGCCGTGCATGAAGAACGCCCCGTCCCCCGCGATGACCACGGTGCGCCGGCTAGGCCCGTTGCTCGTCGCGCGGCCAAAGGCCATCCCGATACCGGCGCCGAAGCTGTAGCCCATGCCGCCCATGCCGAGTGCGACCGCGAACCGACCGTCCCGGCGAACGGGGAGGTGATGGATTGCGGCTGCGCCCGTGTTGCCGGCGTCGACGACGATGTCGGTTCCGTCGGGCAAGACGTGATCGAGCACGACCATGGCATCGCGGTAGCGCACGCCCGCACCGGCAAAGGGGGGCGGACTGAGTTCGGTGTCTGCGACGAAATCGGGCACGCGCAGTCCCCTTGCCCGCCCATCCCCGGACAACGCCCGGGTCAGCATCGTCAGCGATCCTCGCAGGTCTTCGGTGTGCACGTGCGTGCACGGCAGGTATGGGGGTGCCGAGCCGATTGAGACCGTCCGCACCGCCGCAAGCGCGTCGTCGAGGCCAGTGCGGGCGGTCACCGACAGCCGGGTGCCGACCACTAGGCATACGGCGCTCGCCGCCACCGCGTCGGCCACACCGGGATGGCCCATCACACCGGTCACACCGAGTGCTGACGATGAACCGAAACCTGGTGTGCCGGCTACATCTTTGGCGTCGGGCACAGATGCCACCTGGGCGCGCAGCAGGGCCCGCAGCTCCTCGAGTTCGGACCGGGCGTCGTCGCGAGCCACCTGCTCGCCGGCAATGATGGTGATAGGTCCATC
>DASYJS010000147.1:0-5054 GCA_035996225.1 Mycobacterium sp.
TCGAATGAGATGACTAGAAGCGGGACGGTGATCTGTCGGCTAAACAACCTGATCTCGTCCGACAGCCTCTGAGAATTGGCCAAGTTTGAGCCCATGTTAGCGGCGGCCGCGAGAGAGGGCATCGCCAAACATGCCGCCTCGATCTGACGCGACACGTACAAGTGCTGGAGTTTGAGGAGATCGTACGCAGCGCGGCTCACGTTTCCGGTCTGAATCTGAAAGGCAAGATCTTTGTGCTTGGCTGTCACCGTGAGTGAATATCCGGGTTCGATTACACAGTTCAAGGCCCACCCGGCGGTCGAAAGCCGAGTCTGAACGTGCTCGCGGATACCTTCGCTGGAACTCGGACCAACGCGGACGCTTGGAGCGTCAAAGATGTCAGTGCTCCACTCATAAAGGTCGCGCGACGCCCATTCCTCCAGGCCACCGTGGAACGAGTAACTGGTATGAAGCTTCATTCTTTTACGCCAGGTTCGAAAACCGGTTTGTTCATGGGGCGGGTGCGCAGGGTGCCTTGCCGGAGCTGGGCCAGACGTGCCTGTGCAATTTCGACATATCCGGGGGTGTTGTCGACACCCATGCCGATCCGACCGTTCTTCACTGCCGCCAAGACAGTGCTGCCCGAACCTAAGAACGGGTCCAAAACCTCATCTCCTGGCAGTGTTAGGGCAAGCACGAGACGCTCGACTAAGCCGACCGGAAACTGACAAGGATGCGCTGTCTTTTCGAGGTGGTTAGCTTTCACGTTGGGGATTTCCCATACATCGCCAGGATTTTTTCCCGCGGGATTGCTGGAGAGTTCGCCTAGACGGGGGCCCTTGAAGTGTTTTTTGTTCGGATACTTGACCGGGACGCGGACAGCGTCCAAGTCAAAGACATAGTTATCGCCTTTTGTGAACCAGAGGATGCTTTCGTGGCGACCTGAGAACCGGCGTCGTGCGTGGAGCCCATGGCCGAAGGTCCAGATTATCCGATTACGGAGCTTCAGCCCGTGTGATTTGAAGATTGGGTAGAAGATCGCATCGAGCGGGATGACCTCACCGTTGTCAATTCCGTTACCGACTTGCCAGCAGATCGAGCCTCCAGGCTTTGTAACGCGCACCAACTCTTTAATGACGAGCGACTGCCAAGCGATGTAGTCCTTCTGAGAAAGTCGCTGCTCGTATTCCTTGCCGACGTTGTATGGCGGTGACGACACCACAAGTTGGACAGATTCGTCACGCAGGCTCCGCAGATATTCCAGCACGTCGCCGAGAACGATGTCGGCTCGGGGACCCTGAACCGGAAACGGTATCAGCTTCCCCGGCGAGAGCGGAGCACGTGTAGGAGCCTCTTGAATGCGGTGTACCAGGGACATATGAAGATACTAGAAGTATCCCTAGACAATGGATCGTGGCCACGCGGTGCGAGGCGCCTGAACCTCGCCGGTTTTATGCCGCCGGTCTGTTGATTGCGTCACCGGTCCATGCGCCGTGTCTTGCTCTTTCGTCGTTTCGATCCACGTAGTTCTTAAGAATCGAATGTATGAGAACTGGCTTGTGGCCGATGTCGCTGCTCTTTGTTCCCAGCCCAAGCGGCACCAGGTGAGCAAGGATGGTGGCGGCTATTTCGCCCGACAAGGCCGAAAATGCGCAATGAAGCTAACATGAGGCGCCCCAAATAAACTGGCGGGTGTGTGCGCGACGGGTGCGAAGCATCCGCTCACCGCGATGCCCTCAAGGACCAACGGAACAACCATGGCCCGCCCGAAGCCACAAGATCGAGCAACTCGAGAACGAGCCCGCCGGTCGGCCTCCTTCGCCCGCGACTACGTGGAAGCTCCGCGAGATCGCGGTGGGAGGCAACCGCGAGTGGGAGCCCTACCCGGCGGTCGCAAGTACGAGCACGGTGACTGCGATGACGTAGATGCTCACGGGGACCAGCACAAGGTATTCCCGCAGCGACCCGGCTGAGCCGAGCACCGGCAGGGCCAGGAACCCGTTCGGTTTCCAGACCGTGTTCAGCACCGGCACGCCGTGAAGGATCTTCGGCGCCTTGATCGCGACCGGCCAGACCAGGTTGATCCCCTCCGTGGTGAGCATGTCACCGAGCAGGTGGATCGTGCATCCGAGCCCGACCGCCACCGGCAGCCACCAGGTCTGGTCGGGGCCCAGGACAGCGATGAGGACACCGCCGATCAGACCCACCAACCACGGCGTTTTTCTCATCGTGTCGGGGATCGTCTTCAACGCTTTTGCGGCGAACGCGATCAGCAGTACCGCGAGGATGCCGGCGCCGATCCCAACATTGGCCAGCGGCCCGACATCCGTTCGCCAGAGACCGGCGACATAGGCGATCGCGGTGAATACCGCGACGCCGACGATGGAGTGGGTGCCGTGCCGGTGCCCTCCGGAGACCATCCCGATTCCCGAGCACACCCATTGGGACACTGGAGGGAGCGACGAGGCGATTGTCGCCGAGTGATGGTCGGAGTCGGGTGCCATCGCGGCTCCGGCGACGAGGAACATGCCCAGCACGATCGCGAGCCCGGAGAGCCCGCCCCACCCGAAGCCGAGAACGAGGTCAGGGAGCGACCATCCCATCGATTCGTTCAGCCATGCTGTGGGGATCGTCGTTTGGGTGGTGAGGATGAGCCAGCCGGCGGCCCCGGTGGCAGCGTGATTTGAGCCCATCATGCGGGGTGTGGGGTTCCGTTCGGTTCGCCCCGAGGGGTTAGTTTATGCGAGTGGTCGGGGAAGGCCGGCACCAGTGTCGGTTTCGATACGGCCGTGGACGGCCTACTCAACCGACAGAGGACTCGCTACCCAACCGGCAGAAGGTCAGGGGCGCCCAGATAAACTGTCGGGTGTTTGCGCGACGGCTGCGAAGCATCCGCCCACCTGCCATTCCCACAAGAACAAAAGGAACAGCCATGGCCCGCCCCGAACCCACGTACACGATCGAGCAGCTCGAGAACGAGCCCGTCGCCAACGTTTCCTCCTTCACCCGCGACGACGCGGTGAAGCTCGGCGAGATCGCGCTGGGAGTCATTCGCGAGTGGGACCGTAACCTTGCGGTCGACATCCACATCGGTGACGAACTCGCCTACCGCGCACAGATTGGCCGCACCGGGCAGGGCAATGCGGATGTCATCCAGGGCAAGATCCTCGTCGTGAAGAAGTTCGGCCACAGCTCGCTGCTGGCCCGGTTCAAGCACGATGCCGACCCGTCCATCGCCGAGGGCCTGGACGAGGGCGCCAAGTTCTGGGGCGGCGTCATCCCGATCTTCATCGACGGTGAGATGGTCGGCTCGATCGGTACCTCCGGGGAGCCGGACGTCGTCGACCACGAAGCGGCGGCCGAGGCCGTGAAGCGGTACTTGGCGGACGTCGCCAAGTAGCCCGGTACGAGATGAGAGTGCGCCGCCGCAAGCGTGCGGCGCACCCTCATGCGCGTCATGACGATCCGCGCCTATCGAGCGAGGTCGGCTACCCCAGCCAGAACCGGAACAGCTGGTAGCCGGAGCCGATCAGCCCGGTCGGCACGCCCAGTAACGTCACGATGTCGAGGATCACGGTGAAGAACCCCTGATTGATCACGGGGATCCAGAGCAGCGCGAAGAGGACGAGGATCGCGTAGGGCGCGACCCTTGCCGCCCGCATGAGCCAGCCCCGGGGCAGGTAGGGCTCGATGATCCCGAAGCCGTCGAAGCCTGGCACCGGCAGCACGTTGAGCACGGCGGCGGTCACCTGCAGGAACAGCAGGAACGCGATCGACGACCAGAAGTCGGCGTGATCAGACCCGTGAGTCGCCAGGGCGAGGGCGAGCCCGATCGCGAGCACGATGTTCGTCAAGGGCCCGGCCGCCGAGACCGCTGTGCTGGCGAACCGGCTGCGGAGCGCCCTTTGGTCGATGAAGACGGCCCCGCCGGGCAGCCCGATACCGCCGAGCAGCACGAAGACCAGCGGCAGGATGAGGCTGTAGACGACGTGGGTGTATCGCAGCGGGTCAAGGGTGAGGTAACCGCGGTACACGACGGAGTGGTCACCGTAGCGGTACGCCACGAGAGCGTGCGCGAACTCGTGCAGGCACAACGAGATCACCCAGCCGGTCGCGATAAAGAGGAACGCGAGAATTCCGGGAGATCCGATGCCCGTCCAGAGCGCCCAACCGGAACCGATCGCGAGCACGAGGAGACCGAGGAAGATCGGGCTCGGGCCACGCCACGTCCGGCGCGGTCTTGCCGGCCCCGCCGTCGCGTTCGCTGGTCGCCCGGCGCCCTCCGACCGTTCCTCCTGCTGCATTCGATGCCCTATCCGTGGTGTACCCGGCAATCCTGTCACGCCGCGGCGAGCTCACGGCGCTCACACAGCCGCCGATGGACGAGAACGTCACGATCGTCGGATGCGCGCTTAGCAATCGACGAGTGAGGAGCAGCTCAAGGCCGATATCGGCTCAACCCTGTTGCCGCCGTGCGCGAATGGCTCAGGGTGAGCTGAGCTGTTGGGCTCGGCCGAGTATGCTGCGCCCGGTTTCTGTGACGTCGGAGGCGGTCCAGTTGAGGGCTTCGTCGCGGATGGTGGCTTCGGCGACGGCTCTTCCCTCGTCGTCCGTCCACCACCCATGCAACCACCGTTCGCCGGTGGCTTCGAGGTGTTCCAGGACGGCGCCGTTGAGTGCGTCGGCGGGCAGGTCGGCGTAGACCCAGAATTCATTGATGTGGGGTGGGTCAGGCATGACCTGAAGTTCGGGCAGAGCAGCGAGACCTTCGGCGACGACGACAGCGTGACGGACCCATCCGTCCATCCGGTCAAGCCTGTTGTCCAGCCCGTCGAGTGCGGCACCGATCGCGGGGAACTGCTGGAAGAGATTGCCTCCGTAGCGTGTGCGCCAGACACGCGCCTCGGCGATGGTTTCGACGTCACTTGCCACCACAGCGCCCGAGAGTCCGCCGATGCCCTTATACATCGACACGTAGATCGACGACGCGTGCGCCGCAATCTCCGAAAGGGACCGGGAGAAGTGGTGCTGCGACTCCCAGATGCGCGCACCGTCGACATGCAGCGGCACCCCGC
>DASYJS010000148.1:0-10581 GCA_035996225.1 Mycobacterium sp.
TTGCCGCTGCCGCCATGGCAAAGCTAGTAAGCAGCTTGGTACCCCTCATTAGCCGGACTATACACCGCGATGACGACTCGGTCTCAGGGATGATCAGTCCCGATGGGCGATCAACAGCCAGGCGCTGACCGACTTCAGACCGTTGGATTCGTCGCGGACTCCGACGAACGGCAACTCGGGAGAGTTGTCCGGCAGGTTGGCGTAGATACGCGCCGGCCGGATCTCGTCGACGGTCCAGTATGTGGACACCGCGTCGCGCAGCTCGTCGGCGGTGACCGCGTTGATCGGGCCTTCCGGTGCGGCCGCCTTGTCGAAGACGAGGGCGAAGTACGAGGCGCCAGGAGCGGCGGCGCGGCTGATCGACTGTTGGTAGCCCTCGCGTGCCTCGACCGGGATGGAGTGGAACAAGGTGCTGTCGACGATGGTGCCGAATCGGCCGTCATGTCCGGTGAATGAGCTGATGTCGGCGACCTCGAAGGTGGCGTTTGTCAGGCCCCATTTCTCGGCCTCGCGACGGGCCAGCTCGATCGCGGTGGGCGAGAGGTCCAGTCCCAAGGTTTTGTGCCCGAGCTCGGCCAGTGTGAGCGCGATCGCGGCTTCCCCGCAGCCCACGTCGAGCACGTCGCCGTGGAACTTGCCCTGGTCGATCAGCGCGGACAGCTCCGGTTGTGGGACGCCAATGCTCCAAGGCGGGCGCACTCCCTCACCGAACTGGGCGGATTCACCGCGGTAAGCCGTTTCAAACTCGAAATCAGTTGGTTGAGTCATGCTCCCAGCATATATCAACTACCCTGATGCATGTCAACGAAGTTGATATTGTGCGCGCGTTGGATTGGCGGTGAAAAGTTGGTTCAGCTGAACGGCGTTCGACGATCGATGAGCCGCGAGAACCGGCCGCCGCCGCGCCATGCCCGCGCCACCCAGTCGGCGTCGTCGTCGGTGACCAGGTTCGCCATCACCCGCACGGCGATGGTCATCAGCGTGGTGGACCGCATCGCGAGGGGTCCCGTCGCGGGCAGGAAGCGCTGGAAGGTCAGCAGCAGCGCCAGCCTGCGTGCGACCGAGAATCCGCGGCTGTAGTGGTCCTGCAAGAGCGACGGCCACAGCTTCGACGCGTCGCCCGTGTCCAGCAGCTCGGCGGCCAGCCGCCCCGTTTCCAGCCCGTAGTCGATGCCTTCGCCGTTCAGCGGGTTCACGCAGGCCGCGGCGTCACCGATCAGCATCCAGTTCGGCCCGGCCACCCCGGAAACCGCGCCGCCCATCGGCAATAGCGCCGACGAGATTGCCCGCGGCTCACCGGTAAAGCCCCACTCGTCGCGGCGCAGGTCGGTGTAATAGGAGATCAGCGGTCGCAGCGCCAGGTCGGCCGGCCGCCTCGACGTCGACAACGCTCCGACGCCGATGTTCACCTCGCCGTTGCCCAACGGGAAGATCCAGCCGTATCCGGGCAGTACGGCGCCGTCGGGGGAGCGGAGTTCCAGATGCGATGTCAGCCAAGGGTCCTCGCTGCGCGGGGTGGCCAGATACCCGCGGGCGGCGACGCCGTACACCGTCTCTTGATGCCAGCGCCGGCCCAGCTTGCGGCCCAGTGTAGAGCGGGCCCCGTCGGCCACGATCAGCCAGCGGCAACCCACCTCGGTGCCGTCGGCCAACAGCACTGAGGTTACCCCTCTCGATGAGTCATGGTGCACGCCAACCGCTTTGGTGCCGAGCAGCATGCGCGCCCCGGATTCCTCGGCGACTTTGCGAATTCGGTCGTCCAGCTCGAGGCGGGCCACCGCGCTGCCGGTCGACGGGAAGGACGGGCCGGGCCAATCCACTTCCAACTCGCCGCCGAAGCCGCTCATCCGCAGCCCCCGATGCCGGATGCGGGTATCCAGCCAGTCGCCGAGCCCCAGCCGCTCCAGCTCGGCGACCGCGCGCGGTGTCAGCCCGTCGCCGCAGGGCTTATCGCGGGGAAAGCTGGCCGAGTCGACGACGAGTACGTCGCGACCGGCGCGAGCGGCCCAGGCGGCCGCCGCCGAACCGGCGGGGCCGGCGCCCACGACCACCACGTCGGCCCCCACGCCAAGCCTGGTCTCCACGCCCACCAGTATGTTGGTCGCGTGAGTACTCCGGCGACGGTGGTGGCGGGCGTTGACTTCGGCGACGCCGCGTTCGCCACCACGGTGCGGGACGGCGTCGCAAAGATTGAGCAGCTCATGGATGTCGAGTTGCGCAGCGCCGATGAGATCATGACCGATTCGCTGACGCATCTGTTCAAGGCCGGTGGCAAGCGGTTCCGGCCGTTGTTCACCGTGCTGGCCGCGCAGATCGGCCCCAACCCGGATGCGGTGGAGGTGACGATCGCCGGCGCGGTCATCGAGCTGGTGCACCTGGCCACGCTCTACCACGACGACGTGATGGACGAGGCTGAGGTCCGACGCGGCGCTCAGACGGCCAATGTGCGCTGGAGTAACAACGTCGCGATCCTGGCCGGTGACTACCTTTTCGCTACGGCGTCGCGGCTGGTGTCGCGGCTGGGGCCCGACGCGGTGCGGCTCATCGCTGAAACCTTCGCTCAGCTGGTCACCGGGCAGATGCGCGAGACTCGCGGCATCGCCGAGGGCGCGGATTCGGTCGAGCACTACCTGAAGGTGGTGTACGAGAAGACGGCCTGCCTGATTGCCGCTGCCGGCCAGTTCGGCGCGATGTTCTCCGGAGCCGACGACGATCAGGTCGCCCGATTGAGTCGGGTCGGCGGCATTGTGGGCACCGCATTTCAGATCTCCGACGACATCATCGACATCGACAGCGACTCCCATGAGTCGGGCAAGCTGCCCGGTACCGATGTGCGCGAGGGAGTGCACACCCTGCCGATGGTCTACGCGCTGCGTCAACCAGGGCCGGACGGCGACCGGCTGCGCGAGCTGCTGGCCGGGCCCGTCGAAGACGAGGACGCGGTGGTCGAGGCGCTGACGCTATTGCGGGTGTCGCCGGGCATGGCCCAGGCCAAGGAATTTCTCGCGCAGTACGCCGCCAAAGCGCGCCGTGAGCTGGCCCTTTTGCCCGATGTGGCCGGCCGGCACGCGCTGGAGGCATTGGTCGATTACACGATCAGCCGGCACGGATAGCGGGTCCTGGAACCCGGAAGGTCATCCCGGGCGTTCAATTGACGTTAGTCAGCAGGAACGAGTGTTCTAAGTCTTTTCAAGGAGGGCACGATGACCTGGCATCCCCATGCCAACAGGCTGAAAACCTTCCTCCTATTGGCCGGTATGTCCGCGATGATCGTGTTCGTCGGGCGGTTGTTCGGGCCGACGATGATGTGGCTGGCGGTGCTGTTCGCCATCGGCATGAACGTCTACACGTACTACAACAGTGACAAGCTGGCGTTGCGGGCGATGCACGCGGAGCCGGTTTCCGAGCTTCAAGCACCGATGATCTATCGGATCGTGCGTGAGCTGGCCACCTCCGCCCACCAGCCGATGCCCCGGCTGTACATCAGCGACACCAACGCACCCAATGCCTTCGCCACCGGGCGCAACCCGCGTAACGCCGCGGTCTGCTGCACCACCGGCATCCTGGACATCCTCAATGAGCGCGAGCTGCGCGCCGTCCTGGGCCACGAGCTGTCGCACGTCTACAACCGCGACATCCTGATCTCCTGTGTGGCCGGCGCGCTGGCGGGGGTGATCACTGCCCTGGCCAACATGGCCCTGTGGGTCGGTATGTTCGGTGGCAACCGCGATGGCGAGAATCCCTTTGCGCTGCTGCTGGTTTCGTTGCTGGGCCCGATCGCGGCCACGGTGGTGAAGCTGGCAGTGTCGCGGTCGCGCGAGTACCAGGCCGACGAGTCGGGTGCGGTGCTGACCGGCGACCCGTTGGCGTTGGCGTCGGCGCTGCGCAAGATCTCCGGTGGCGTGCAGGCGGCCCCTTTGCCGCCCGAGCCGCGGCTGGCCACCCAGGCGCATCTGATGATCGCCAACCCGTTCCGTGCGGGTGAGCGCATCGGCTCGATGTTCTCGACGCACCCACCGATCGAGGACCGCATCCGCCGGCTGGAAGAAATGGCGCGGGGCTGACGCAGTCGCTATCGCAGGTGCGATCAAAGCCGGTCGAGGCACCGCGTGGTCGGCCTATGGTTGGAAAGATGACTGCTTCGACACCACCGCACTCGTGGCCGGCAGTGACCCGACGGCGCATGCTGCTCGGCACCGCGGGTCTCGGCGTGCTCGTCGGGTGTGGCGCACTGACTGCCTCCGCCGCGGCCGGTGCGCCGGGCACGTCGACCGAGACATACGAAGTCAGTCACACCGACGCCGAATGGCGGCAACTTCTTACACCACAGCAGTACGCCGTGCTTCGTACGGCGGCCACCGAGCAGCCCTACAGCAGACCGCTGAACGATGAGCACCGGTCCGGCACCTTCGGCTGCGCCGGCTGTGCACAGGACCTGTTCTCGTCAACCACCAAGTTCGACAGCGGCACCGGTTGGCCGAGCTTCTGGAAAGCCTTGGGCAACGCGGTACTCGAGCGGCAAGACAACAGCCTGGGCATGGCACGCACCGAGGCGCTTTGTGGCCGTTGCGGCGGGCACCTCGGGCATGTTTTCAACGATGGCCCAGCGCCGACCGGCCTGCGCTACTGCATGAACGGTGTGGCGCTGCGCTTCCGATCCGCCTAGTTACTTGGCGCTAATTAGCCTGCGGCGCAGGGCTTTTCGGGATTGACTAGAACCCGGAGCCGTGCACCTCGTGTCCTGGGACTTCGGCGATCAGACCCTCATACGCCTGCTCGACCGACGAACCGTGGTTGATCACCCCATCGACTTCGCGGGCGATCGGCATGTTCAGCCCGAATTCGTTGGCGAACTCCATGACCACGCTGGCCGCCTTAACGCCCTCGGCGACCTGGTTCATCGAGGCGATGATCTCGTCGATCGGCTTGCCCGCGCCGAGTTGTTCACCGACGTGGCGGTTTCGGCTGCGCTGGCTGGTACACGTCACGATCAGGTCGCCCAGGCCCGCCAGCCCGGGGAAGGTGTCCGGATTGCCACCCAGCGCCACGCCCAGCTTGGTCATCTCACGCAGCGCCCGGGCGATGACAAGTGCGCGGGTGTTCTCGCCGATGCCCAGGGAGTAGCCCATCCCGACCGAGATGGCGTAGACATTCTTCAGTGCGCCGGCCATCTCGACGCCGACCACGTCGTCGGTGGTGTACACGCGAAAGCGCCGGGTGCGGAACAACGCTGCTAGCCGCGTCGCCAAATGCTGGTCGGGCATTGCCAGTACTGCCGCGGCGGCGTATCCCTCGCCTACCTCGCGGGCGATGTTCGGGCCGGCCAGGATGCCGGCCGGATGACCGGGCAGTACTTCCTCGATGATCTGTGACATCCGCATATTGGTGCCCTGCTCGAGCCCCTTGACCAGCGACACCACCGGCACCCAGGGCCGCAGTTCTTTACCCAATTCGGTGAGCACACCGCGGAATCCGTGCGAGGGCACGCCCATCACGACGACGTCGGCACAATTGGCGGCCTCGGAGAAGTCAGTGGTGGCACGCAGCGTGTCGCTCAGCACCACGTCGTTTCCGAGGTAGCGAGTGTTGCGGTGCTGCCCGTTGATGTCGTTGGCGGTCTCGTCGGAGCGCACCCACTGCAGCGTCGGTCCTCGGCGTGCGCAAATGGACGCCACCGTGGTTCCCCAGGAACCGCCTCCAAGGACAACGACTTTGGGTTCACGCTTCTCGGCTGCCATGGAGTTCAGCGTATTGCCGAAACCTCACATTTAGTAGCAGTTCACGCCGGAGCAGTTCACGCGGAGTGTGGGCCGCGGTTTGGCGGCCGCGGTGTCAGCACATGGCGAGCAGTCCGGCGCTGGGTTGCCGGCATTCCATGCTGAATTCATAAACAGGCATGACAACTTTTGCGTCCGATCAGAAGCCGGAGCGATAAATGGGCGCTCTTATCGAGAGCGCATGGATAGTTCATAACTTCGCGACGAGATAAATTGGGCCCGGAAAGGCAGCCGGCCGCAGGTCCATGCCGAAATCATAGAATAGAGGGTGAGCGGCATTTCGTTCAAATGCGAAGCCCCACAAGGCCAGTGCCCAGACGCGTACGGCAACGATCGGCGCGATTATCGATGCGAAATTTGTGCGGATAAAAATCAGTCTGAGTATTGGCAAAAGGCCACGTTCAGAGCAATTCCGAGAAATCGAGTCCGTTGAATTAGCCAAACCCTCGTAGCGTTTCGCGGCAACCGGGAACACGATTCACTGAAGGGGAAAACGGTATGTCCTTCGTAACTGTCTATCCAGACCAGCTGTCGTCGGCGGCGAGCAATCTCCAGTCGATCACCGCGGCGTTGAGCGTCGGCAATGCGGCCGCGGCCGGCCCGACGACCGGGGTCGTTCCCGCGGCCGCCGACGAGGTGTCCGCGTTGACGGCGGCGCAATTTGCTGCCCATGCGGCGCGATATCAGGCACTGGCTGCCAGAGCCGTCGCGATTCATCAGCTGTTGGCGGCCACGTTGGCCGAGAGCGCGGGGTCCTATGAGGCGACCGAGGCCGCGAGCGCCGCGGCGTCGGCGCTCTGAGCGAGCGGGGACAGCACCGTGGACTATGCGCTGTTGCCGCCCGAGATCAACTCGGGTCGTCTGTACGCCGGCCCGGGGCCGGGTTCGTTGTTGGCCGCCGCGGCGGGCTGGGACGCGCTGTCCGGCGAGTTGTTCGCCAACGCGTCCTCCTTCCAGTCGATCATTTCCGCGCTGACCAGCGGTCTGTGGTCGGGCCCGTCGGCGCTGGCGCTGGCGGCGGCGACGGCTCCGTGTGTGGCGTGGCTGCAAACCAGCGCCGCGAGCGCCGAGCTGGCGGGCACCCAGGCGGCGACGGCCGCGGGCGCGTTTGAGACGGCGTTCGGATTGGCGGTGCCCCCGCCGGTGATCGCGGCCAACCGCGTATTGCTGGCCGAGCTGATCGCGACGAATGTCTTGGGCCAGAACACCGCTGCCATCGCAGCCGTCGAGGCGGAGTACTACGAGTTTTGGGCGCAGGATGCCGCGGCGATGTACGGCTACGTGGCGTCGTCGGCGACGGCCACCGAGTTGGGCGACTTCGACGAGCCGCAGGAAGCGATCAAGCCGGGCGCGTCGGTCGCGCAGGAAGCCGCCGTCGCGCAAGCCGTCGCCAATTCATCCCAGACTGGTGCTCAGGAACTGGCGGCTGCCGCCGACACTCCGAACCCTGTGCCGCAGGCCAGCTTTGGCAACCTCAAGCCGATCGATGATTGGCTCTCGGCCAACACGCCGTTCGACGACCTCGCCGGGATGTACTCGAAGTACATGGTCCCGTACGTCTCTTCGGGGCAGGTGGGCGTGCAGACGGCACAGTCCTTCGGCCAGATCAGCAATGGCATCACGGCCATGACCTCGTTTGCGAAGGGTCTGGCGCCTGCGGCCTCGGCCGCGGCGAAGGCGGCCGAGGGCGGGGCCAATGCGATGGGAGCGGCCGGCGCCGGTCTGGGGAACGTCGGAGGGGCGGCGGCGGGTCTAGGACGCGCGCTGCCAATAGGTGCGCTGTCGGTCCCGCCCAGCTGGGCTCCGGTGAACGCGGTGACGAACCCGGGGATGCCGACTCTGGTCAGCGCGGCGACCCCAGCCGCGAACGGCATGAACGCCTTGCCGATGGCGCCGTTCGGCTCGATGGGCGGACAAAATAGCTGGCGCAACGTGCCGAGCTACGGATTCAAACCGGCGGTGATGGCTCGACCGCCGGCGGCCGGTTAGCGAACCTAGCCCGCCACCGGCGCCCGGTCGGCGACGCGGCCGAATTCCATTGCCTCCTCGATACGGTCGAACCGGTAATCGACGGCGTCGGCGAGGTAGTTCTGCCGCACATTCCACGGCCGCTTGGTGCCCGACTTGGGTAGCTCGTGCGCCGACCGCTTCACATAGCCCGCGTTGATATCCCAGGACGGCTTCTCGGCCATCGGCTCGTTGCCGCGGTGTGGATAGGCATGGGCGTAGCCGTGAGAAGCCATGTGCGCCATCAGTTTGGCCGTAGCACGCGCCGTGATGTCGGCTCGCAGCGTCCAGGACGCGTTCGTGTAACCCACGCACCAGAACAGGTTGGGCACGTCTTCGAGCATGTGCGCTTTGTAGACGAAACGCTGACGGTGATCGACCTTTTCGCCGTCCATGCTGATCGCGGCCCCGCCCAGCGCCTGCAGTTGCAGACCGGTGGCGGTGACGATGATGTCGGCGTCGAGATGGGTGCCGGATTTCAGCGCGATGCCGGTGGCGTCGACATGGTCGATCTGATCGGTGACGACCTCGGCGCCGCCCTCGGCAATCGAGTTGTACAGGTCGGCGTCGGGGATCAGGCACATCCGCTGGTCCCACGGGTTGTATCGCGGGTTGAAGTGGACGTCGACGTCGTACCCGTCGGGCAGGCTGTCGACCGCCTTGCGCCGCAGCAGCCGCTTGATCAAGCCAGGCATTTTGCGGGAGATGAAGAAGAACACGGCTTCGGTCAATGCGTTGTACATCCGGATAGCCAGATGAGAAGCCTTGCGGGGCAACAGGGCACGTGCGACCGTGGTGATCTTGCTGTACTTCGGCGCCGAAATCAGGTACGTCGGCGAGCGTTGCAGCATCGTCACTTTTGCGGCCCGGTCCGACAGCGAGGGGAGCAAGGTCACCGCGGTAGCGCCGCTGCCGATCACCACGACCTTCTTGCCGGTGTAGTCCAGGTCTTCGGGCCAGTGCTGGGGGTGGACGACGGTGCCGCCGAATCGCTCGATGCCGGGAAAGTCGGGCGTGTAGCCCTCGTCGTAGTTGTAGTAGCCGGAGGCGAAGAACACGAACTTGCTGCGGTAAACGGTGGGGGCGCCGCCTTGCTCGACGGTGATCGTCCAGGTGTTGGTGGACGAATCCCAGTCCGCCGAACGGACGTAGCTGTTGAACTTGATGTGACGATCGATCCCGTATTTACGTGCGGTGGCCGTCAGGTACTCGCGGATGTGCTCGCCGTCGGCGACGCCTTCATTCCGGGTCCAGGGCTCGAAGGGGAACGACAGCGTGAAGATGCTGCTGTCGGAACGCACACCGGGATACCGGAACAGATCCCAGGTGCCGCCGATCTGCTCGCGGCGCTCCAGGATTGCGTACGTCATGCGGGGGTTGCGCTCGGCGATCCGGTAGGCCGCGCCGATACCGGAGATCCCGGCGCCGACGATGATGACGTCGAAGTTGCCGGCCTCGGCCGGCGGCCGGCCGGTGGCTTCCTGGGGAGTCACGGTCATCGTGAACCTCGCTTGCGGTGTGGGACTGGTCACTAGCGTAGGACCGCCCGGTCGGTTGGATCAGCGGACCCGGCGGATCACACCTGGCTGCTGATGTCGCCGAGGTGGTGTTGTGCTTCGTGCATGGTGTGCACGGCGACCCACCGCAACGACCTTTCGCTGGTTTCCGGGAAGTGGTAGACAACCGCGCGGTTCCAGTCGTCGGCGGACAAGCGGCCCAACACGTTGCCGAACATCAGTGCCGCGTCACCGAGCTGACGGGCCACGTCGGCGGGCTCCTGGTCGGCATACCCGTCGTGCACCACCCGCTCGTCACGTCCCATCGCGGTGCAGTCCGGCCGATCCACCCGAAGGGCGGCAAGCACCCGCTCGCGCTGGACAAGCAGCATGTCACGCAGATGACATCCGTACTCCAGCGGAGACCACACCGCGGGTTGGCGCCTGGACCGCACGTCCACCTCGCGGTCGCCCAAGATCGCCACGGCGGCACTGACCCGCTCGTTAATGGCCTCCCCGGCGGCTGCAGCCTGCGTCAGGTCGTAGACGAAACCGCACTGCGGACACTTATCCGTCATGGCGACGTGTAGGTCTGCGCAAGCTAGCGATAGTTCACGAACTGCAGCGCCACGTCCACGTTGGCCTGCCTCAGCAGCGCTTGGACGGCCTGCAGGTCGTCACGCTTCTTGCTTGAGACGCGGATTTCGTCGCCCTGGATCTGGGTCTTGACCGTCTTGGGCCCGTCGTCGCGGATCAGCTTGGTGATCTTCTTCGCGTTCTCGCTGTCGATGCCCTGCTTGAGGGTGCCGGTGACCTTGAAGGTCTTCCCGGAGGCCTGCGGGTCGCCGGCGTCGAAGGCCTTCATCGAGATGTCGCGGCGAATCAGCTTTTCCTTGAACACGTCGACGGCGGCCTTGACGCGCTCCTCGGTGGACGACGTCAGCTCGACGGCCTCGTCGCCCTTCCACGCGATCTTGGTGTCGGTGCCGCGGAAGTCGAAGCGGGTGCCCAGCTCCTTGGCGGCCTGGTTAAGCGCGTTGTCGACCTCTTGCCGATCGAACTTGCTGACGATGTCGAACGATGAGTCGGCCATGCGATCGCCTTTCCTCCTTGCTCCTAGCCGTTTGTGAATTGTCTACCCGCTCGTTGTAACCTGCTAGGCGGCAGGTTGCCCGAGCGGCCAATGGGAGCGGACTGTAAATCCGTCGCGTAAGCTTCACTGGTTCGAATCCAGTACCTGCCACCACCAGGTCAGGCCCACTTTCGAGTGGGCCTGATTTGTGTTCAGGACCGGGTAACCG
>DASYJS010000149.1:0-11385 GCA_035996225.1 Mycobacterium sp.
AGGGCGTTGACGAAGTGCGGGACCCTCTCCTCGTAACCACGCAGCAGCTCTCCGATCGACGGTTGCGTGTGGGGCTGCGCCACCGGCGGCGGTTGCACAGCATGCTCGAGGCCGGGACCGCCGGACATGTACGAGATCATCGCCGAGGACAACAGCACGCCGTCCTGTACCGCATCGACGCGCCGGTTGGCGAAACGCCGTTCGTCGCGTAACCGGAACACGTGAAATTCGATGTCCTTGGCGATGTCGCCGCCATTGATGAAATGCACCGAAAGGGCGCTGGGCGGCAGGTTGTCCCGGATCAGGGTGCGGCTGCTCGCGACGAACGATTGCGCCATGAGCTGCCCGCCGAAGGTCCGCATCGGGTTCTTGCTGGGATGGGATCCGACGAACAGGTCGTCGTCGACGCGATTGAGGTCCAGCACCGCCAGCAATTCGTCGAAATCGGTATTCGGCTCATTGCCGGCCGGCACAGGCTCTCCTGACGGGTTAGAGGTCGTCCTCCCCGATCCGGTGCACGTGGATCAGGTTGGTTGACCCTACTGTGCCAGGCGGGGCACCGGCGACGATCACCACCAGGTCACCCCGCTTGTAACGGCCCAGGTCAAGCAGCGATTTGTCGGCCTGACGGATCATCTCGTCGGTGGAGTCCATGATGGGGACGATGAACGTCTCGGTGCCCCACGTCATCGCCAGCTGGCTGCGCACCTCGGGCCAGGCGGTGAACGCGAGCAGCGGCAACGGGGTATGCAACCGCGCCAGCCGCTTCACAGTGTCGCCGGACTGGGTGAAGGCGACCAGCGCCTTCGCGTCCAGCCGCTCGCCGATGTCACGGGCGGCATAGGAGATAACCCCGCGCTTGGTACGCGGCACATGGGTCAACGGCGGGGCGGCGGTGGAGTTGTCCTCGACCGCGGTCACGATGCGCGACATGGTGCGGACCGCGGCCAGCGGGTACTTTCCCACCGACGTTTCGCCGGACAACATCAGCGCGTCGGCGCCGTCGAGTACGGCGTTGGCGACGTCGGAGGCCTCGGCGCGGGTCGGCCGCGAGTTCTCGATCATCGAGTCGAGCATCTGGGTTGCCACGATGACGGGTTTGGCGTTTTCCCGGGCCATCTGAATGGCCCGTTTCTGCACCAGCGGAACCTCTTCCAGCGGAAGCTCGACGCCCAGGTCGCCACGCGCCACCATGATGGCGTCGAAGGCCAACACGATCGCTTCGAGATTGTCGACCGCTTCCGGCTTTTCCAGCTTGGCGATCACCGGTACCCGCCGGCCGACCCGATCCATGATCTCGTGGACCAGCTCGACATCCGACGGCGAGCGCACGAAGGACAGCGCGACCAGGTCGACGCCCAGGTCCAGCGCGAAGATGAGATCGTCAATGTCCTTGTCCGACAAGGCTGGTGCGGTCACGTTCATCCCGGGCAGCGACATGCCTTTGTTGTTGCTGACCGGGCCGCCATCGACCACCGTGCAGATCACATCGTCGCCGTCGATGCCCGCGACCACCAGCCCGATATTGCCGTCGTCGACCAGAACCCGATCGCCGACCACAGCGTCCTTGGACAACCTCTTGTAGGTGGTCGAAACCCGGTCGTGGGTACCTTCGCAGTTATCGACGGTGATCCGGATCGTTTCTCCGTCCGCCCAATAGGTGGACCCCGTGGCGAAACGCCCGAGCCGGATCTTCGGGCCCTGCAGGTCGGCGAGCACACCGACGGCGCGCCCGGTCGCATCCGAGGCGGCGCGCACCCGCTCATAAGCGGCTTTGTGGTCGGCATAGTCGCCGTGACTGAAATTCAATCGGGCGACGTCCATTCCGGCCTCGACCAGCGCCAGAATCAGCTCATCCGATTGGGTTGCAGGGCCAAGGGTGCAGACGATCTTTCCGCGTCTACTCACGTCTAACCACCTTAGTCGCGCTGTTGGTTATCGGGGTGACTTGAAGGTGGCCACACAGCGAGCCGTCGGGAAATCACGAGATGGCGGCCACGGCCTGCACAACTATCCGCTGAGAATCGCCGGAACCAGCGGAAAGCCAGGCAAATTACGCAGCACCGTCCACGCGATCGCTGCGACAGTGAGGGTAATCACCGCGGGTATCGGCAGCGATCGCCGGCCCTGCTGTCGCCGCATCAACAGCCAACCGGCCAAGACCGGGAGACCGACCAACACGAATACGTTGTCGTTGATGCTGGACGCTAGGTGGCCGTGCAGCAGGTCATGTGTCATCCGAAGCCCGCCACAGAAGGGGCAGTCCCAGCCCGTGAGCCACTTGAACGGGCAGCGCGGGTAGGCCGAATTCGCGTTGTGCGGGTCGACGAGTCCGACATAGCCGAGGGCTCCGGCCAGCAGCACGCCGGTACCGGCTGCGATGTAGCGGCGGTGCCGCTGCCCGCCGTGCTGACCTCGATCTCCCGACGTCCGGGAGACCGCGTCAGGTTCCATAGCGCAGTGGGCGACCCTGTGGGTCGTTGACCTTGTCGGTCAGTATGAGGATGGCGTCGATGATGCTCCAGATCAGACCGACTCCGCAGGTGAGCAAACCCACGAGCAGTTGTGCGACACCTAATCCGACGTCGCCGATGTAGAAGCGGCCGAGACCGCCGATGCCGACCAGGCTGAGCAGCTGCAACAGACCCGCCACGGTCTTCGACTTGTCCGAATACGGCAGCCCCGTCACCGGATGACGGCCGTAGGGTGCGACCGAGTCGTACGACGCGCCGGGCCCCGGGTACGGGGGCGGATACGGCGGCGGATATCCCGATGGCTGCGGTGGTTGTGCGCCTGAGTCTGGGGCATCGCTCCACGACGGATCGGTCACGGTTTCAGCATGCCAGATCGACTGGGCGTACCCCAGCCTCAATAATCAGGGCATGTCGGCCTGCTAGCGGCCCGAGCGCCGACTCCTCAGCCGGAGCGGCCAGCGCCTGCGAGTTTCCTTTTCGTCCCCGCCGGCCAGCGACTCGTCTGCGGCCTTGTCAGCTGCGGGTTCGTCGGATTTGGTCTCGACAGCGGCGGCTGATTCCGGCTCGTTCTCCTCGGCTACGTCGGCGGTTTCTTCCGCTTCGCTGACCTCAGTCCCGGGTTCCGCAGTCTCGGGCTCGGCTTCCGGCTCTTCGGCCTCGGGCTCGTCGGCTACGGGCTCTTCAGGCTCCGGCTTTGTGGCTTCCGGCTCCTCCGGTTCGGGCTCCTCAGCTGCTGCCTCGACTGCCTCGGGCTGCGGCTCCTCAGCTTCGGGCTCCTCGGGCTCGGCCGCAGCCTCTTCGGCTGCCGGTTCCTCCGCTTCGGGCTCAGGCTCTTCAACTTCAGGCTCTTCGGCCTTCGCCTCTTCAGCCGCCGGTTCCTCCGGTTCGGGCTCTTCAACTTCAGATTCTTCGGCCTTCGGCTCCTCAGCCGCCGGTTCCTCCGGCTCGGCCGCAGCCTCTTCGGCTGCCGGTTCCTCCGGCTCTTCAACTTCAGGTTCCTCGGCCTTCGGCTCCTCAGCCCCCGGCTGCTCCACCTCAGGCTCTACGGCCTCCGGCTCTTCAACTACAGGTTCTTCGGCCTTCGCCTCTTCAGCCTCGGGTTCCGCAGCTTCAGGTTCCTCGGCCTTCGCATCTTCGGCTTCCGGCTCCTCGGCTGACGCCTCGACGGCCTCGGCCTCCGGTTGCTCGCCGTCGTCGCCCGCACTGGCTGCGGTCGCCGCCGTCGCCGCGGAAGCCGCAGCGACACTCGCTAGTTCGTCGGCCGGCTCGACTTCTGGCTCAGATTCCGCCGATTCGTCGCCGACGTCAGTGTTGCCCCGCAGACTTTCGGGATCTTCGCGACCCTTCGGCGCCAAAACGATATAGACCACGGCACCGATGAACACGAAAGTCGATGTAAACGAGTTGATCCGGACACCGGCGATGTGTGTGGCGCTGTCGTCACGCAGCAGCTCAACCCAGAAGCGCCCAACGCAGTAGAGCGCGACATACGCCGCGAAGAGCCGTCCGTGACCGATCGCGTACCGCCGATCGATGTAAATCAGGATGACGAAAACCAGGACGTTCCAAATCAATTCATACAGAAACGTCGGTTGCACGACGACCGCGAGTTGCCCGGTCGAGATTCCGTCGAGCGAATGCGGGTCGATGTATCCAGTGGGATCGCGGCGGTAGAAGATCTCCAGGCCCCACGGCACCGTGGTTTCCCGGCCGTAGAGCTCCTGATTGAAGTAGTTGCCGAGCCGACCGATGGCCTGCGCCAAGATGATTCCCGGAGCAACCGCGTCGGTGAAGGCCGGTAGCGGAATTCCGTGACGCCGGCAACCGATCCACGCGCCGAGCAGGCCGAGGGCCACCGCACCCCAGATGCCCAACCCACCGTCCCAGATTCGCAGCGCCGCGCCCAGCCCGGCGCCGCTCGGGCCCCAATACGTCCGCCAGTCGGTGGCCAGGTGGTAGAGCCTGCCGCCAATCAAACCGAACGGCACCACCCACAGCGCGATGTCATAAATCACCCCGCGCTGCCCGCCGCGGGCTACCCAGCGCCGGTCGCCGATCATCAGCGCGACCACGATCCCGGTGATGATGAACAACGCGTAGGCCCGAATCGGCAACGGCCCAAGGTGCCACACACCTTGCGGTGGACTAGGGAAATAGGTGGGCAACATCGTCATGATGTCGACACTCGCACACCTTCGGCCAATTCCTGGGTCAGGGCACGCAAGCTAGGCAGACCGTCGCCGAGTGCCGACACCAATGCGGAACCGACAATGACACCGTCGGCGTAGCCCCCGATCTGTGCGGCCTGCTCTCGCGATCGCACGCCGAGGCCCACGCCAACAGGGATGTCGGACACCGCCTTGACCCTGCTCACCAACTCGGGTGCGGCGTTTGACACCGCGTCCCGTGCCCCGGTCACGCCCATCGTCGACGCGGCGTAGACGAATCCGCGCGATGCCTCGACCGTGGTCACCAGTCGCTGCGGTGTCGACGAAGGCGCTACCAGAAAAATCCGATCCAGCTGATGTTCCTCGGACGCGGCCATCCATTCTTGAGCTTCGTCGGGGATGAGGTCCGGAGTGATCAATCCGTGCCCGCCTGCCGATGCCAAGTCCCGCGCGAACGCATCAATCCCGTAGCGCAGCACCGGGTTCCAATACGTCATGACCACCGCACGACCGCCGGCCAGACTGATCGCCTCGACCGCGGCCAATGTGTCGCGGACTCGCACCCCCCCGCGTAGCGCGGCCTCAGTGGCCCTGGCGATCGTCGGACCGTCCATGCCGGGATCGGAATACGGCACGCCGACTTCGATGAGGTCGCAACCCGACTCGACCAGTGCGATCATCGCGTCCAGCGAAGTCCGCACATCTGGATAACCGGTGGGCAGATAACCGATTAGCGCCGCGCGGCTATCCGCCCGGCACGAATCGAAAAGCGGAGCCAACCTGCTTGCCTGGCTTTGCTCCACCGTCATCGCTTGCCCTGCTCGTCGAACAGGCCGAACCATTTCGCGGCCGTCTCGACGTCCTTGTCCCCGCGGCCCGACAGGTTCACCACAATGACTGCGCCGCTGCCTAATTCATTGCCCAGCTTGAGGGCACCGGCGACCGCGTGGGCGGATTCGATGGCCGGGATGATGCCTTCGGTGCGGCAGAGCAGCCCAAAGGCGTCCATCGCCTCCGCGTCGGTGATAGGCCGGTACTCGGCGCGCCCGGTTTCCCTGAGCCACGCGTGTTCCGGGCCCACTCCCGGGTAATCCAAACCCGCTGAGATCGAATGAGATTCGATCGTCTGGCCGTCCTCGTCCTGCAGCAGATAGGAGAACGACCCCTGGAACGCCCCGGGCGAACCGCCGGTGAATGTCGCTGCATGCCTGCCGGTCTCGACGCCGTCGCCGGCCGCCTCGTATCCGACCAGCCGCACGCCGGGGTCGTCGATGAATGGGTGGAAGATTCCGATGGCGTTGGATCCGCCGCCGACGCAGGCCGTGACGGCGTCGGGCAGCCGGCCCGCCTGGGCCTGGATCTGAACGCGCGCCTCCAGTCCGATGATGCGCTGGAAATCACGCACCATCGTCGGGAACGGGTGCGGTCCCGCCGCGGTGCCGAAGCAGTAGTACGTGTTGTCGGCGTTGGTGACCCAATCCCGGAACGCCTCGTTGATGGCGTCTTTGAGCGTTTGCGAACCTGTGTCGACCGAGACGACCGCGGCGCCCAGCAGCCGCATCCGTGCCACGTTGAGCGCTTGGCGCGCCGTGTCGACAGCGCCCATGTAGATCACGCAATCCAGGCCGAGCAGTGCACAGGCGGTGGCGGTGGCGACGCCGTGCTGCCCGGCGCCGGTCTCGGCGATCACCCGGTGCTTGCCCATTCTCTTGGCCAGCAACGCCTGACCGAGCACGTTGTTGATCTTGTGAGAACCGGTGTGGTTCAGGTCTTCTCGCTTGAGAAAGATGCGTGCCGAACCCGCATGTTCGCTCAGGCGAGTGGCCTCGTACAGCGGCGATGGCCGCCCCGCGTAATTGGCCTGCAAGTCGTCTAACAGGTCCAGGAACTCTGGATTGACGCGTTCCTTCTCGTAGGCGGCGGTGACTTCTTCGATCACTGCCATCAACGCCTCGGCGACGTAGCGGCCACCGTAGACGCCGAAATGCCCACCCGGGTCCGGGTCGTGCCGGGTGGGTTCTGCGAGGGCCTCGCTTGTAAGCGGAAGGGCGGGGCGAGCTATCTCTACCATCACCAAGGCTCAACGCGGGGATGGCTCATCGGGTTCAACGTTTCAACGCAGGGGCTCTTTAGTAGCTCTTCAAGACTAACGAGCCGGTTTCGGACAGGACGGATGGGTGCCCGCGGTCACCAGATCGGCAACGGCAGCACGAGGGTCACCACTTTTGACCAAACCCTCACCGACCAGGACGGCGTCAGCGCCGGCACCGGCGTAGGCCAACAGGTCTGCGGTGCCACGAACTCCGGACTCGGCGATCCTGATCACGTTGCTGGGCAGCCCGGGAGCGATTCGCGCGAAGCAATCCCGATCCACGTGCAGCGTCGCGAGATCACGAGCATTGACCCCGATTACGTGAGCCCCGGCCTTCAGCGCCCGGTCGGCCTCTTGCTCGGTGTGCACTTCAACAAGCGCTGTCATGCCAAGTGATTCGGTGCGGTCGAGCATCGAGGCCAGCGCCGACTGCTCCAAGGCGGCGACGATCAGCAGCAACATATCGGCGCCGTGCGCACGCGCCTCATGAATCTGATAGGGCTGCACCACAAAGTCTTTGCGCAAGACCGGAATCGAGACGGCGGCCCGAACAGCGTCCAGGTCGTCGAGGGAGCCCTGAAAGCGTCGCTCCTCGGTCAAGACACTGATGATCCGGGCGCCGCCATCTTCGTATGCCTGAGCCAGCTTGGCCGGATCGGCGATGGGCGCCAACGAACCCGCCGAGGGACTGGCGCGTTTGACCTCGGCGATGACGCCGATCCCGGGCTCGCGCAGGGCGGCCATCACGTCGAGTGGTGGCGGCGCCGCCGCGGCGGCCGCTTTTATCTCGGGCAGGCCGATACGGGCTTCGCGCGCAGCAACATCGGCCCGGACTCCCTCGAGGATGGAGTCAAGGACAGTCGCCGGACTCATACCTGTCGTTTCCCTTCCCGCTGTCACTCACGGTCACCTAACCGGTTCCGAGCCGGTTTCGACGACGTCAATGAAGGGTAGCGACCGTCGGCTCGCGACCCGTCACCGACCCTCGGTGTCAGACTCGCGGGGCCGATCGGTCGGGTCGTGCCCCTCATCGAGTGCGTCCCAGATCATCCGCTCCGACATCTCTGGCGCCCCCGGCTCCTCCAGCATCGCCCCCTCGGCGCCTTTGCGTCTCGCAATTGAGCGGCGGGTCGCCGGAGCGGCATATTTTCGTGCCCCGGCGCGAGCGGACGTCGCCGACCGCATCAAAAGGACGGCGGCGATCAACGTGCACACCGCGGCGAACACCGCGAACCCCGCTCCCCAATAGTGCCGGACGCTTCCCACCAGCGTCACCAGGGAAATATGGGCGAGATCTGCTCCGCGCACCGCCACGTCCGGCACCACCCACAGGCTGACGCCCAGATAGGCGATCGCCAGGCTGACCACGGCCAGCAGCCCCGCTAGCGCCCGCAGCGCCCAGCCGCGCACCGCGAGCGCAGCGACGGCCGTGGCCAGCATCAGCAGCGCCGACGGCAGCAGGGCAGTCGACCACGACCCGCCGGACAGGGTCACTTCCTTGGGCGGTCCCAGCCCGTCGAACGACCGGACGACGACCCACGGCAGCCGCGACGCCGTCCACAGCGCGACGGCGGCGATTACCAGCAGGAGCTGGGCTATGCCGATGGTCAGCCGGGCCCGCCGGTCCGGCCGGGCATCAGCCATTGCGGGGCGCGTCCGGGGCGGTGAGCGTCTCGGCGGCGGCGATCGCATTCAGCACCGCTCGCGCCTTGTTGGTCGCCTCGGTGTGCTCGTAGGGGCCGTTGGAGTCGGCCACCACCCCGCCGCCCGCCTGGACGTATGCGGTGCCGTTGCACATCAGCGCGGTGCGAATTGCGATCGCGAAGTCGGCGTTGCCGGCGAAGTCGAGGTATCCGAGCACGCCGCCGTACACGCCGCGGCGCGTCTTCTCCACCTCTTCGATCAGCTCCATGGCCCGCACCTTGGGTGCGCCGGACAGCGTGCCGGCCGGGAAACACGCCGTCACCGCATCCAACGCGGTGCGGCCCTCGCCGAGCATGCCCGTGACCGTGGACACCAGGTGCATGACGTGGCTATAACGCTCGATGTGGCTGTAATCCTCGACGCGAACGGTGCCCGGCGTGCAGACCCGGCCGAGGTCGTTGCGGCCGAGGTCGACCAGCATCAAATGCTCGGCACGTTCTTTGTCGTCCTCCAACAGCTCCTTTTCCAGCAGCTGATCTTCTTCCTCGTTCTGCCCGCGCCACCGCGTACCGGCGATCGGATGCGTCCTCGCCCGGCCGTCGGCGACGGTGACGAGCGCCTCCGGGCTCGAGCCGACGATCGAAAAGTCGGTCGCGCCAGCGCTATTCGGCACATGCAGCAGATACATGTAGGGGCTCGGGTTGGTGACCCGCAGAATCCGGTACACCTCGAACGGGTCGACGTCGGTATCCATCTCGAAGCGCTGCGAGGGCACCACCTGGAAGGCTTCCCCGGCCGCGATCTGGTCGACGAGGTAGTCGACGATCTTGCCGTACTCCTCGACCGTGCGCTGCGCCCGGTATCGGGGCTCGGGCCTGCTGAAAGTGGCAACCGTCGACGACAACGGCTGGCCCAACGCCTCGGTCATCACGTTCAGGCGCGCGACGGCATCGTCGTAAGCCTCATCGACCCGCTCGTCGGTGCCGTTCCAGTTCACGGCGTTGGCGATCAGCGTGATGGTGCCCTCGTGATGGTCGACCGCCGCCACATCCGTGGCCAGCAGCATCAGCATGTCCGGCAGATGCAGATCGTCGACGGCCATTTCGGGCAGACGCTCCAGGCGCCGCACCATGTCGTAGGCGAAGAACCCGACCAGGCCGCTCGACAGCGGCGGAAGCCCCGGCACCGCCGCGGTGGCGAGCAGCTCAAGGGTGGCGTGCAGCGCCTCCAGCGGGTCGCCGCCGGTGGGCGCATCCTGCGGAACCGCGCCCAGCCACACCGCTTCGCCGTCGCGCACGGTCAACGCCGAAGGCGCCCCCGCCCCGATGAACGACCATCGCGACCACGATCGGCCGTTCTCGGCGGACTCCAGCAAGAAAGTGCCGGGTCGATTGGCGGCGAGCTTGCGGTAGGCCGACAGGGGCGTCTCGCTGTCGGCCAACACCTTCCGGGTCACCGGAACAACGCGGTGTCCGGCCGCAAGCACGCGAAATTCCTCCCGTGAGGTCGTGTCGGCGAGGTGTGGGTGCACCAAACCATCCTCGCAGATAGGGTTGCTCGCCCCGGGCGTAGCCTGACGGCCATGAAAACTGGTGACACCGTGGCCGACTTCGAACTTCCCGATCAGACCGGAACGCCGCGCAAGCTCAGCGCCCTGCTTGCCGACGGCCCCGTGGTCCTGTTCTTCTACCCCGCCGCAATGACCCCTGGCTGCACCAAGGAAGCTTGCCACTTCCGGGACCTGGCCTCCGAATTCGCCTCGGTCGGCGCCAACCGCGTCGGTATCAGCACCGATGCCGTGCAAAAGCAGGCCAAGTTCGCCGATAAGGAGAAGTTCGACTACCCGCTGCTGTCGGACAACGAGGGCACGGTCGCCACTCAGTTCGGCGTCAAGCGCGGTCTGCTCGGCAAACTGATGCCGGTCAAACGCACGACGTTCGTCATCGACACCGACCGCACGGTGCTCAACGTCATTTCCAGCGAGTTCAGCATGGACACCCACGCCGACAAGGCGCTGCAGACGCTGCGGGCGGGCTCGTCGGCTTAGGCCGAGGTGATCAGCGTCCGGTAGCTCGAGGCGCCGCGAACCATATCAGCCGCCTTCTCGGCAATCATGATGGTCGGGGCGTTGGTGTTGCCGCGCACCACGACTGGCATTACCGAGGCGTCGACGACCCGCAGACCGTCGACACCGCGCACCCTCAACATGGGGTCGACCACGGCGCGTTCACCGGTGCCCATCGCGCAGGTGCCTACCGGGTGATACATCGTCTGGGTGTGGACCCGGGCGGCCGCCGCGAACTCGGCGCTGTCCGGGCGGTCTTGGGTCGGGTAGAACATCGTGTGCAAATGCGCGCCGAGAGGGCCGGTGGCGCTCATCTCGATGAATGCGCGCGCGCCGGCGAGAAGCGAGACGAAGTCGCCCCCCTCGCGATAGACGCCGAGGTCGATCAGTGGGGCATGGGTGGGGTCGGCCGAATTCAGGCGCACCGTGCCTCGGCTAGCCGGGTCGAGCAGCGAGACGGTCCCGGTGAACGACGGTGTCGGGGGCGGGACCAGACCGTCGGCGAATGCCGTGGGCCCAGTGTGGATTTCGATGTTCGGTGCCGCGGGGTCAGCGGTGGTGGAGAAGAAGGCCCCGACGTCGCACAGCGCGGAGTTCAGCGGGCCGGGCCGGCCCGCGTCAAACTGATCACGTGCTCTTGGGTCCAGCGCCAGGGCCAGAATGTCGGTGGCGTTGCGGGTGCTCCAGATTATTGGCAGCGTCGGGTGGTCGTGCAGATTGGCACCCACGCCGGCCAGATCCACCGCGACCTCGATGTCGTGGGCGCGCAGGTGCTGCGCGGGTCCGATACCGGAGAGCATCAACAGTTGCGGAGAGTTGATCGATCCGCCGCTGAGCAGTACCTCTCGCTCGGCGCGCAAGCTGAGCTGTTGGCCGCCCTGGGCGTAAGTAGCCATCGGCCGCCGACCAGCGTCGGCCGTGGTACTGAGTGAGCTGGAAAGG
>DASYJS010000150.1:0-2030 GCA_035996225.1 Mycobacterium sp.
CGATGCGCAGCGATCCGCGGGTGCGGTAGGCGGCCGCCAGCAGCGGCCAATCCGCTTCGACGACAACGGAATGCACCCCTGCGGCCGGGCTCATCGCCCGGGCCAGCGCACCGATCGCGATCTCGTCATCCATCGGCAGCAACCCGGAGCCCATGCTGACCTGGCTGAAATCGTGTTCAGCGTCGGCCAGCGATTTCCACAATCCCCAGTTGACCGTGGTGGCCGACAGCCCCATCACGCGACGGGCGTAGGCCAGCGCGTCCAGGTAGCCGCTGGTGGCGGTGTAGTGGGCCAGCCAGCGTGACCCGGTCAGGCCTGAGATGGAGGAGAACAGGACGAAATGGCGCACCGGCTTTTCCAGCGACAGTCGGTGCAGCACCGCGGCGGCGTCCAGCTTGGGCGCGAACATCGCCGTGACGTCGTCGTTCGTCATCTCGCTGAGCAGGACCGGCTGCCCGGCGAAGGCTGCCAGATAGATTCCCTCCAGCGTGGGCAAGTCGGCGCCGAACCGGTCGAACAGCGCGCTCATCGCGGTCTCGTCGGTGGCGTCGGCGGCCACGGTGACGAGATCCGTGCCTTGTGCCGCAAGGCTTTCGGCCAGTTCGTGCAGTCGCTGGCCGGGATGGCGGGACACGGCGACGATGGTCTTTGCGCCCATCTGTGCGAGCTGTCGGATCAGGTGTGGCCCGATGTTGCCGGTCGCGCCGACGACAAGCTGACAGGTATTGGCGTCCAGGGTCACCGGCGCTTGTGAGGGCACCGCGCGCCGCTGCAGCCGGGGCACGTGACGCATACCTCGCCGGTAGACGACCTGGTCTTCACCGTCGCCGCCGTTGACTTCACCCAGCACCTGGGGCGCCGCCAGTTCGGCGGGCACCGAGCCGTCCAAATCAACGATCCCGCCCCAGATTTCGGGGTGCTCGAGCGCGAGTGTGCGTCCCAGTCCCCATAGCGCCCCGTGGCTGGGGTTGGCGTGATCGCCTTCGGCCAGCGGTTGGGCGTTGCGGGTCACGATGAACAATTTGGCCCACGAGGTGCCGGCAGCCATCGCGGCAACCAGGCGGCGTACCCGATGGAACAGAAGGTAGGCCGTCCCCGGGTCGACGGACTTGCCGACCGGCGGCGCGTAGACCACATGGTCAACACCGCGCAGCGCCGCGCCCAACACGGCCTCGTCATCGAGCACCGAGGACTGCGCAACGTCGACGTCGGAGTGCGGCCCCACGATCCGGGCCAGTTCGTCGCCCAGGTCGGCGTCGGACAGCACCAGCCACCGGCCGGCGACCGCGGTCTCGGCATTCGGCTCCATAGGTGGAAGGGGCTTCGCCGGCCAGGCCATCTGGTAGCACCAGGAGTCGAGCGCACCGTCCAGATAATCGGATTGTGCCGCAGCAGTGTCCGGTAAACCGTTGTGGTGCATCGCCTTTGGTGTCGGTGCCGTCACCGTCGCACGGGGGAGCCAGTGGTGGGTGTGGTGCCACGGGGTGGTGGGGATCTGTGGGTGTGGTTCGGGCGGATGTGGAGTCTGCGGCGGGTGGGTGGTGCGCACCCTGTTGAGGTTGGTGCGGAACATGATCGCGTCGTCGCTGTCGCGCTGCAGCGTCCCGACGCAGGCGTACTTACTTCCGTGCTGGGCATTGTGCAGGGTTTCCAGGACGGCTTGGGTGAGGAGTGGGTGTGCGCTGATTTCGATGAAGGTGTGGTAGGGCCCGCCGGCCGGGCTGCAGGCACGAGCGATGGCTTGTTGGAAGCGGACGGGGTTGCGCATGTTGGTGGCCCAGTGTTCGGCGTTGAAGACTGGGTGGGTGTCGAGGTTGTCGTAGGTGGTGGAGATGATCGGGATCACCGGGGTGTGTGGTGTCAGGCCGGCGAGCTCGGCGCGCATGGCCGGTTGCAGGGCGTCCATGGCCGGGTTGTGTGGGGCCACTTCGATATTGACCCGGCTGGCGAACCGGTTTTGGGCACGCACCCGTTCGATCAGGGCCTCGATCTGGTCGGTGGGCCCCGAGATCACGGTTTGACGCGGGGAG
>DASYJS010000151.1:0-12043 GCA_035996225.1 Mycobacterium sp.
TCGCACACCGAAGTCGGTGGTTAACGGGCGCGTTTGTTCTAGTGTCTTGTTGGGTCTTCGGTTATCGGCGTAGTGCACCGCATCTGCATCGGTCGCTAAGGGATGGGTAATGGGGACGCAGCGGGTGGGGCTCACGCCGCCGACACCGCCAGAAATGAGGCACCACATGGCAGACGAATCGGAGGAATTCCCGCCCGGCGGCGAGAAGGCCGATCCGGCGACGGTGTTCGCGGCACTCGCCGAGATCATTTATCAAGGCTCGGACGCCAAGGAGATGTACGCGGCGATCTGCGTCGCCGCGACCCTGGCCATCCGCGGCTGCGACCACGCCAGCTTGTTGATGCTCGACAACGATCGCTACATCACCGTCGGCGCGAGCGACCGGGTCGCGTGGGAAATCGACGAAATGGAACGCCGCGCCGGCGACGGCCCATGCGTCGACGCGATCGAGGAAGAGACTCCCCAGATCGACACCGATCTGACGACACCCTCCATGTGGCCCAAGCTGGCCGCCAGGCTTGTCGAGGAGACGCCGGTGCGCGGAGCCATGGGGTTTCGGCTCCTGGTCAACAAACGCAAAGGGGCTGCGCTCAACCTGTTCAGCGACACCCCCAATATGTTCGACAACGAGTCCGCCGGCCGCGCGGCGGTGCTGGCCTCGTTCGCCAGCGTGGCCATCAACGCGGTGGCTAAGGGGGAAGATGCCGCCAGCCTGCGGCGGGGACTGCTCAGCAACCGCGAAATCGGCAAGGCCGTCGGCATGTTGATGCTGCTGCACGAGATGGCCGAAGATGAGGCGTTCGACCTGCTACGCCGGCACTCGCAAACCCTGAACATCAAGCTGGCCGATGTGGCGCGGGAGGTCATCGAACGGCGGGGCGGCCTGCCGTCCAGCGGCGAGCAAGAGTCCACACCCGCCAATTAGCCGGCCGCTATTCGGGTAGCCGCAGCTCGGGCTTCTCGACTTCTTCGATGTTGACGTCTTTGAAGGTGACCACCCGCACCTGCTTGACGAACCGGGCCGGGCGGTACATGTCCCAGACCCAGGCATCGGAGAGTCGGAGCTCGAAGTACACCTCGCCCTCGGCGTTGCGGGGCACCATCTCCACGCTGTTGGCCAGGTAGAAGCGCCGTTCGGTTTCCACCACGTAGCTGAACTGGCCGACGATGTCCTTGTATTCGCGGTAGAGCGAGAGCTCCATCTCGGTTTCGTACTTTTCGAGATCCTCCGCACTCATCTGCCACTCATCCGCTCAGACGTCCTTTTCCCTGCCAGTTTCCCGACTCCCCGTTCGGGCCGCTACTGGACAGCATGGTCGCCGGGTGAGAAGTCTGCTTCCATCTTTCCTCACGGGTATCCGCCGCGCTCGCCCGGAGGGTCCGGTTTGCATTCGGCCACCACCTGCATGCGGGAGCCCTCCCCAGACGGCGAGGCCACGCGCCGGACGTTGATGAACGAATAGCGGTGCTCAGCACACGGCCCGAGCCGGCTCAGCGCCATGCTGTGCGCGGGTGTGCTGTAACCCTTGTGGTCGGCGAAACCGTAGCCCGGATGGTCGGCGTCCATCGCGACCATCAGCCGGTCCCGGCTCACCTTCGCCAGCACGCTGGCGGCGGCGATGCAGGCGGCGGCCGCGTCCCCACCGATCACCGGCAGCGAGGGCATCGGCAGCCCGGGCACGCGAAAGCCGTCGCTCAGCACGTAACCGGCGCGCACCGGCAGACCGGCCACCGCACGCCGCATGCCTTCGATATTGGCTACGTGCACGCCGCGCCGGTCGACTTCGACCGACGGGATGAACACCACGTGATAGGCCACCGCATAACGGCAGATCAGGGGGAACAGCTTCTCCCGGACCTTCTCGGTGAGCTTCTTCGAATCATCAAGGGCGGCAAGGCTTTCCAAGCGATTCGGCCCCAACACGCAGGCCGCGACCACCAGCGGGCCCGCGCAGGCACCGCGGCCCACCTCGTCCACCCCGGCCACCGGCCCCAGACCGCTGCGATGCAGCGCGGATTCCAGGGTGCGTAGCCCCGATAATTTGCGGATCACCGTCCGCGGCGGCCACGTCGTGGCCATGGCTACTGGCCTTGCTGAGGGTTCACCGAAGCCACTCCACCCCACCGTGCCGGCGGCCAGACGATGAACCTGGCCTTGCCGATGACGTTGGCCACCGGCACCGTCCCCGACATCGGATCGCCGGTGCACAGAATGCCTTTGATCGCGTCGGCCGGGGTGCTGGTGCAGTGGGCGCGCGAGTCCGCCGAATGGGTCCGGTTGTCCCCCATCACCCACAACCGTTCTGGCGGGACGGTGACCGGCCCGAACTCGCTGCCCAGGCACGGGTACACCGACGGGTCGGCCATCATTGTCGCCGGATTCAGAAACGGCTCCTTGAGCGGCTTGCCGTTGACCGTCAACCCGGTGTCAGCACGGCACTGCACCGTCTGCCCGCCGACCGCGATGACCCGCTTCACCAGATCGTTCTCGTCCGGAGGCACGAATCCGACGAACGACAACGTGTTCTGGATCCAGCGCAGCGCGGTGTTGTTGGACCGGATCGACTTGTATCCGGTGTTCCAGGACGGCGGTCCCTTGAAGACGATGACATCACCGGGGTGCGGCGAGCCGAAGCGGTAACTGAGCTTGTCGACCATGATCCGGTCGCCGACGCAACCCGTGCATCCGTGCAGCGTGGGCTCCATGGACTCCGACGGAATCAGGTACGGACGCGCCACGAACGTCAACATGACGTAGTAGAGCACGATCGCGGTGATCGCCAGGATCGCGAGCTCGCGCAGCGCGGACTTCTTCTTGGGTTCGGCCTCGTCCGCGTCGGGCTGATCCCCCGGTTCGGGCAGGGTGGTGGCCTCGGCCGCTTCGTTCGAGGGCGTGTCTGGGGCGCGGGTGGAGACCTTCGGCTCCGATTGACCAGGCTCGGACTGGGGCTCAGGTGAGTCCGTGGAATCCGTCACGAGATCAGAGTAGCCAGCGCAGTTTGTGCGTTTGTAAAGCGTCTTCTAGACCAGACAAGCGAGCCGCAGCGGCCGCCGAGACACGCGCGGTCAGCGCTTTTCCTTGATCTTGGCCTTCTTGCCGCGGAGTTCACGCAGGTAGTAGAGCTTGGCGCGGCGGACATCGCCACGGGTCACCACCTCGATATGGTCGATGGTCGGCGAATGCACCGGGAAGGTCCGCTCGACGCCGACGCCATAGCTCTCTTTGCGCACGGTGAAGGTCTCGCGGATGCCACCGCCCTGCCGGCGGATCACCACGCCCTTGAACACCTGGACGCGCTCCTTGGCGCCCTCGATCACCTTGACGTGCACGTTGATGGTGTCGCCCGGGCTGAAGGCCGGGATGTCGTCGCGCAGCGACGCCTGATCGATGAAGTCCAGCCTGTTCATCTGAGAGACACTTCCTTGCGGTCACGGCGTGCGGCAACTGCGCCGCACGCGGGGGTGGTCGTTACGCCGAGGGGTTTCGGGCTTCGGGTCGTATGTCGCAGCAGGCGGAAAGCGGCCCGGCCGGCCCACTACCGCTGGAGACAACTGGTCAATTGTGCCAGACACCCCGCGTGCATTGAAAATCACAGGTAAACCCTGCAAGTCATGGCGCGCCGAAGTCGCTGGTGAGTGGTACATATGACTGGGGTCAATACGCGCTCGTGCAAACCCGAACGCAAAGACGCCCGGGCAGATTGCGGTACGGCCGCCCACATGCATATTTACGCCGGAGGACGGTACGGCCGCCCACATGCATATTTACGGCGGAGGACTGGGAGAAGAACAGATGCGTGTACGCCCGCTCACCGCGCTCGCCGCCATCGCGGCGGTGACGCTGGTGTTGGCCGGGTGTGACGAGGCGAGGCTCGCGGCAAAGGCGCAAACGAAGCTATCCAGCAAGTCCACCCCCGGCGCGCCCGATCACCAGCCGCAACTCGTTCAGCTGCTGCTGGACACCATCGAGGCGCCCGGGGCGCCGGAGGCGCCGCCCAGCGCCGCATCCGGCGGACTGCAGACACGCATCCAGCAGGCAACCGAGCAGGCCGCCGCCAGCGGGGCCACGCTCTCGGTGGGCATCCTGGACCGCAAGACCCATGAGCTGCTCTCCAACGGCAACACCCAGATCATCGGTACCGCGTCGGTGGCCAAGCTGTTCATCGCCGACGACCTGCTACTACAGGAAGCCCAGGGCAAGACCACCCTGTCCCCGACCGACCGTCAGGCATTGGACGTCATGTTGCAGTCGTCCGACGACGGCGCCGCCGAGAAGTTCTGGGATCAGGGCGGCGGCGACAACATCATCAGCCAGGTGGCGAGCCGATACGGGCTGTCGTCCACCACCCCGCCGTCGGACGGACGCTGGTGGAACACGATGAGCTCGCTGACCGACGTGATCCACTACTACGACAAGCTGCTCGACGGGGCCGGAGGGCTGCCCGCGGAGCGGGCCAAGATCATCGTCAACGACCTGGCCCAATCCACCCCGAACGGTATAGACGGCTACCCACAGCGGTTCGGGATCCCCGACGGTTTGTTCGCGGAGCCGGTGGCGGTCAAGCAAGGCTGGATGTGCTGCATCGGCACTGAGTGGATGCATCTGTCCACCGGCGTGGTGGGCCCGGACCGCCGCTACATCGTGGTGGTCGAGTCGCTGCAGTCCTCCGACGACTCCACGGCGCGCGAGACGATCACCCAGGCGGTCAAAACGATGTTCCCCAACGGCCGGATCGGGCCCACAACCTTCTAAGCGCTGGACGGATTGCCCGGCTCGAGATCGGGGCGGCGATCGCGGGTGCGCTGCAGCGAAACCTCCCGGCGCCAGGTGGCAATGCGCGCATGATCGCCGGACAGTAGAACCTCGGGGACCTCAAGGCCCCGCCAGCTCGGCGGCCGGGTATAGCTTGGCCCCTCCAACAGACCGTCGAGCACCGGCGAGTGCGAATCCTCGCGATGCGACGCAGGATTGCCCAGAACGCCGGCCACCAGGCGCAGCACGGCCTCGATCATCACCATGGCCGCGGACTCGCCGCCCGGCAGCACATAGTCGCCGATCGAAACTTCTTCGACCCGCATCCGTCGACCGGCATCCTCGACGACGCGCTGGTCGATGCCCTCGTAGCGGCCGCAGGCGAACACCAGGTGTTTCTCGGCGCTCCAGCGCTGGGCGGTTGCTTGGGCGAACAGCTCACCGGCGGGGCTCGGAACAACCAATAGTGTTTCACTGGACGAGATTTCATCCAGCGCGTCGCCCCACACCGGCGCCTTCATCACCATGCCGGGGCCGCCGCCGTAGGGCGCGTCGTCGACCGAGCGATGCACATCGTGGGTCCATCGCCGCAAATCGTGCACCTGGAGATCGACCAGACCCGAGTCGATCGCCTTGCCCGGCAACGATTGTCGCAGCGGATCCAGGTAGGCCGGAAAAATCGTGATGACGTCGATGCGCACCCGCTACTCCAAATCCAGCAGGCCCTCGGGCGGTTCGATTTCGACCATCCGGTCATCCAGCGACACCGACGTGACGATCGCATTCACGAACGGCACCAACACTTCCCGGGTTTCGCCTCCATCACTTCGGCGTACCGCCAGCAACTCTCCGCCGGCGGTGTGCAGTACTTCGGCGACGACGCCGACATCGTGGCCCGTCGCGGTGCGTACGTGCAGGCCTTCGAGCTGGTGGTCGTAGTAAGTGTCCGGCTCGTCGATCGGCGGCAGGTCGTCGGAGTCCACGACAAAGAGGCTGCCGCGCAACGCGTCGGCGGCGTCGCGGTCGTCCACTCCGTCCAATCGCACCAGCAGCCGCCCGCCGTGATCGCGCATGGCAGCGACAACGTAGCTGCGCTCGTGGCCCTTGCCGTCTGCGCTGCCGCGGGATTGCTTGGCGCGCAAGGTATTACCCGCCGCAAATCGGGCGGCGGGGTCATCGGTGTGAGCTTCGACGACCACCTCGCCGGTGATGCCGTGGGCTTTTACGACGCGCCCGACGAGCAGCTCCATGAGCGCGCTCCGCTACTGGTCGGTGTCCACCACGTCGACACGGATACCGCGGCCGCCGATGCCGGCGACCAGCGTGCGCAACGCGGTCGCGGTACGTCCCCCGCGACCGATCACTTTGCCCAGATCGTCGGGATGGACATGGACCTCGACGGTGCGACCCCGCCGGCTCGTCACGAGGTCCACCCGGACATCGTCAGGGTTGTCCACGATTCCGCGGACCAGATGTTCAACAGCGTCGACGACGACCGTACTCATTGCGACGTCAGCTTTCGGTGGTCGGTTCGGGCTGTTCGCCACCCTCGGCGGGTGCCTCGGCGACCTTTTCAGGCTCGGCCGCGGGCGTTTGGGCCTCGGCTACGGGTGCGGCTTCAGTGCTGGGCTCGTCGGCTTTCGCGGCCTTCTTGGCCGGGGCCTTCTTCTTCGGCTTCGCGGCCTCGGTGGTCGGTCCGCCGTCCGCCTCGGCCAGCGCGGCGTTGAAAAGCTCCAGCTTGCTGGGCTTGGGCGCGGCGACCTGCAGGGTGCCCTCGGTGCCGGGCAGGCCTTTGAACTTCTGCCAGTCGCCGGTGATCTTCAGCAGCTTGAGGACGGGTTCGGTCGGCTGAGCCCCCACGGAGAGCCAGTACTGGGCGCGCTCGGAGTCGATTTGGATGAGGCTCGGCTCTTGCTTCGGGTGATAACGGCCGATCACCTCGATCGAGCGGCCGTCGCGGCGGTTGCGGGCGTCGGCGACGGCGATGCGGTACTGGGGATTGCGGATTTTGCCAAACCGCGCGAGCTTGATCTTGACAGCCATGGTTGAGCGATTTCTCCTGTGTGTGTCACGCTGCAATTCAGCGATCGGGACGGAATGCCCGGGTCCGGTTTTGCCTCGCGTGTATGACCACCGAACAAGCACCCCGAAAACGGGGCGGGTCGCGCGGCGGACAGCCGCCTATTGTGCCAGAAGGACGGGCTTCGGAAGAAATTCGCCCAGCCACGACGTTCACCGCGGCGTCACATCACCTTCTGGAAGACCTTCGTCTCGACCCGGCGCGTCATCCGCCAGCCCTGCGGGGTGCGCAGGAACTCGTCGTCGTACCAGAGTCCGCAGAACATGATCTGGTCTTGCTTCTTGGCCGGGTCGGCGGGAAAAACCATCGGGTTGAAGCAGATTACCCGCGACGAGGCCTTGTCCCCGTCGATCTGGACCGAGAAGTTGCCGAGCATGTGCGCGTACACCGGAAAGCCCGGCAGCACCTCGGACAGCCACTTCTTGACCTCGGGGTAAGGGCCTTCGATACCACCCAACGCCGTGTAATCGATGTGTGCGTCTTCGGTGAACACCTTGTCCAAATCGTCGAATCGGCGCTGATCAATGGCGGTGGAATAGTCCACCATCAGCTGCTGGATCTCTAGACGGTCGGAAATTTCGGCCAGGCTCAACATGCATCGATTCAACACCCGGGGTGGTGCCGGCAGCCAAGCACCTCCGCTGCTGGCTGACCGCTGGTCAGTTCTCCTGTGTTTCGGCGTCTTTCGCATTCGCCGCTGCCGGTGGGTTACGGAAGCTGATCGCCAACCGGTTGTAGGTGTTCATCAGCCCGATTGCGAGCGTCAGGTCGACCAGTTCCTTGTCGTCGAAGTGCGCCGATACTGCCGCATACGCGCTGTCGGGCGCACCGGTGCGCGATATCCGGGTGACGGTTTCCGCCCACGCCAGGGCGGCCCGCTCGCGACTATCGAACAGCGCACCGGCTTCCTCCCACACCGGAACCAGGGCGATCTTTTCGTTCGAGACCCCCAAATCGCGCAATTCCCGCGAGTGCATGTCGATGCGGTAGGCGCAGCCGTTGATCAGTGACACCCGCAGGTACACGCTGGTCAGCAGCACCGGCGACAGACCCGACTGGCTCACGTAGAGGTGGACGCCACCAAGCGCCTTCACACCCCGCGGGGCCACCTGTGCGTAGTCAATTCGTTCACTCATAGCCGTCGATTCAACACCCCGGCCTCCCCGGGCAGCGCGCGGGGACAGGCCAGGTAAATCGCGGCACCGCGCAAAGCCATTGAGGAGAACAATCCCAGCTATGAAAGCAGGAATCGCCTGCTTAGCAACGGCACTGTTGTTGTGGGCCGCCTTCGGTGGGCTTGGCCCGGCCGAGCGTTTCGCAGGGGCCGTTCCCGGGGATTGCGCGCCGGGAAGCTCCTGCCAGCGCTGGTGCCCGGGTGACCCCGATCCGGCGGGCAGGCCCCTTCCTTGGGACTCAAATGTCTGCCACGACTTCTACTGGGATTACGCGGGCGTCCACGACATCGGCACCGGCGCCTTCTACTCGTGGTCGTCGCTTCCGTTCAAGAAGCCGCCTCCGCCCGGACCGGTGCCCACCCAGACTTCCTATCTACCGCTGCCCCCGCTGCCGTTCTGCCCGGTTCCGCCCTGGTGTCCGTGAAGTAACGGCTCCATGGGCGTCCCGGCGAACCGGACGTTAAACTTTGCGCCCATGCGGAAACTCATCGCCGCAGGCGCTGCTCTGCTCACGGTCGCTACCTGCGGTGTCACCGTGGCCGCGGCCACCGCGAAGGAGTCCCGGGCCGACAGTCTGCAGCCGATCGGCTCGGTCCCGATCCCCGACGGCCCGGCCCAGACCTGGATCCTGGCCGATCTCGACAGCGGTCAGGTGTTGGCCGACCGCGACCAGAACGTGCCCCACCCGCCCGCGAGCACCATCAAGGTGCTGTTGGCGTTGGTGGTCCTGGACCAGGTGAACCTGGATTCGACGGTCGTCGCCGACGTCGCCGACACCCAGGTCGAGTGCAACTGTGTCGGCATCAAACCCGGCCGCACCTACACGGCGCGTCAGCTGCTCGACGGCCTGCTGCTGGTTTCCGGCAACGATGCCGCCAACACGCTGGCGCACCTGCTGGGCGGCGCCGACGTCACGGTGGGCATGATGAACGCGAAGGCCGCCTCCCTCGGAGCGACCAGCACCCAGGCCGCGACCCCCTCCGGCCTGGACGGGCCCAACGGCTCCGGGGCCTCGACCGCACACGACCTGGCCGTCATCTTCCGGGCCGCGATGGCCAACCCGATGTTCGCCCGCATCACCGCCGAGCCGTCGGCGATGTTCCCCGGCGACAACGGCAATCAACCCATCACCAACCAGGACGACCTGCTGACCCGTTATCCGGGCGCCATCGGCGGCAAGACCGGGTTCACCAACGCGGCCCGCAAGACCTTCGTCGGTGCCGCGTCCCGCGGTGGGCGCCGCCTGGTGGTCGCGATGATGTACGGGCTGGTGAAGCCGGGCGGGCCGACCTACTGGGATCAAGCCGGCGCCTTGTTCGACTGGGGTTTCGCGCTCAACCCGCAGTCCAGCATCGGCTCGCTGTAAGTCCGTTGCTAGGAACCCTGATTCGGCACTAGCCCGGTGATCAGCGTGGATAGCAACGCAATTCGTTGCTCCTCGATATCCGGTTCCGGGAAAATCCCGCGCACGATTGCCGCGCCGTCGAAGACGTTCGTCAGCAACGCCACCAGAACCGGGAACGTCTCGGATCCGATGGCGTCGGCACCCGGGAGTGCCCGCGCAGCGTCGAGAATCTTCGCGGTGTACTGCGCCAGGACTTCGCGCAGATGGGCGTTGAGCTTCTCGTCGGTGCGCGCGGCGATCATCAGTTCGTAAAGCACCGCATTCGTGGAGCTGCCGGTGATGTCCCGCAAAATCGTCAGGGCCGCTTCCAGCGCCGGCCGGTCGGCCGGGATTTCGGTGACCTGCTTGGTGAACGAGTCCACCTGCCTGCGCAGCACCTCCGACGCCGTCGCCGCCATGAAGTCGCTCATCGTCTCGAAGTGACGGAACAGGGCGCCGACGGACACCCCGGCCCGCTTGGTGATCACGGCGGCGGATGCCCGCGCGTAGCCGACCTCGACGATGCTGGTGATGGACGCTTCGAGGAGCCGCCCGACGGTCTCTTCACGACGTTGCTGCTGGGTCCTGGCCATTTCGGGCACTCACACCAGCGCCGCGGAGCGCTGCTCGCGCTGACGACGCGCACCCGCGCGCAGGTAGCGGCCAGACTTCACGGTCTGCCCGTAGCCCTCGCGGAACTGGCCCGCGCGGAAGACCACGGCGCCGTTGACGCCCGTCGCGACGACGGCCTCGTCGCTGCGATTGACCATGCGCCGCAAGCCGCCGTAGAAGGGGACCTCTTCTTCGTGGTAGGCGTCTACTTCGTCGGTGAGGCCAGCCGGGTCGATCACCACGAAGTCGGCACGGTCGCCCTGCCGCAGCGTGCCGGCGTCGATGCCGAACCACTCCGCAAGTTCGCCGGTCAAACGATGCACCGCCCGTTCGGTGGACATGAAGGGCGCGCCGGCCCGGTAGGCATCCCGGGTCCGCTTGAGCAGCTTCACCGGGAAGTTGTAGAAGGCCATGTTGCGCAGGTGCGCCCCGGCATCCGAGAAACCCATGTGCACACTGTCCTCGTTGGCCAGAGCGTTGAGCAGCTTAGGCCGGTGGTTGGCCACGATGGTTGTCCACCGGACGTTGCGTTCACCGTTCTCGACGAGCACATCGAGGAACGCGTCGAGCGGGTGCAGTCCGCGCTCGTCGGCGATCGCGCCAAAACTCTTGCCGATCAACGACTTATCGGGGCACTCGACGATGACCGCGTCGTGAAAGTCGCGGTGCCACAACGACGGTCCGAGCTTGAGCTTGTCGAACTGGCGCCGGAAACGGCGACGGTACTCCTTGTCGGCCAGCAGCTCGTTGCGCTGCAACTGGTCCCGCAGGTGCAGGGCCGCCGTGCCCGCGCCGAACTCTTCGAAGACCGGCAGGTCGATTCCGTCGGAGTACAGCTCGAACGGCACCGGCAGGTGCTGGAACCGCAGACTGGAGCCCAGCAACTTGTTCGCCAAGCGAGTTGCCGGCCCCATGACATATACCGCAAGCGGCATCGACTTGGCATCGGCCGACACCAGCAGGCTCATCCGAACTCCCTTGCCGCGGCCGAAGATCCGGCTGCTGGTCAGGAAGAACATCAGCGCCGACACCGGGTTCTCGACATCGGGTGCACTCTGCAGGATCCGGCCGCGCTTGCGCAGCACCTTGATCAGCTTGCGCCGTTCCCGCCACGTCGCGAAGGTGGACGGCAGTGCCCGCGACCGGAAGCGGTCGCCGTCGAGCTTGTCAATCGCCGCGTCCATGCCCGACATGCCGAGCATCCCGGCCTCGAGCGCCTCGTCGAGCAACGCCGCCATTTTCTCCAGTTCGGCAGCCGTGGGCTTGACGGTGTCGTCGGTGGCGCGTTCGAGTCCCAGCACTGTGGTGCGCAGGTCCGAATGTCCAAGCAGCGAGCCGACGTTCGGCCCGAGCGGCAGCGCGTCGATGGCCGCGATGTATTCCGCGGCGGTGGTCCATGTCCTATTGGCTTCCAGCGCACCGAGGACGAATTTGCGCGGCACCGCCTCGACCCGGCTGAACAGGTCGGCGGCGTCTTCGGTGCTCGCATACACCGTCGACAGCGAACAGTTGCCCAGCAGCACCGTGGTGACGCCGTGGCGCACCGACTCGCGCAGGCCGGGGTCCAGCAGCACTTCGGCGTCGTAGTGGGTGTGCACGTCGAGGAAGCCGGGCATGATCCACTTGCCCGCCGCGTCGATCACCTCAGGACAGCCAGCCTCGTCCAGCGTCCCGGCCGTCACCGTGGCCACCACGCCATCGCGGATACCCAGGGTGCGGGTGTGCGGCGCGCTACCCGTTCCGTCAAACCACAATCCGTCGCGGATGATCACGTCGTACGTCACTGTCGCCTCCAGGTCGATTGATTGCAGCGAACCTATCATAGATAGTGAGCACTCGCAATCTTTTCTTGGATGTGACGCTCCCCTGCACCAGGTGCTGGTCAAGCGGGTCAGCGACCGGGCTTGGACGGCATCCCTGGTGGAGGCGGGGCGCTGGGCGTTGTGGGTGCGCCGGCGCTCGGCAGGCTGGTGGCTTCGGGAACCGTCACGGGATCCGGCACGTAGACGCCGGCCGGCATGTCCGTGGTGCGGCTCAGC
>DASYJS010000152.1:0-5665 GCA_035996225.1 Mycobacterium sp.
GCAGGGCGAGGACACGACCCAGATCGACCTGTCGAGCCTGATCAAGGCGGTCGATTTCGACGGCGACAGCATCACGCTCTCGAACGACTTCAAGATCACGGTCACCGACGACGTGCCGGTACTCAGCACGTCGTCCGTGACCGCGACGGTCGATGAAGGCGGCCTGACGTCGGCGACCGACAGCTACGGAATCGGCAACGATCCGGGCTTTGCGGTATCCGCATCGGGCGTGTCCGGCTCGCTCTCGCCGCTCGTCAAGTTCGGCGCTGATGGCGCGAATCCGACCGCCTTCCACCTCGTCGACGCCACGACCGCAGGCATTTGGCTGACCTCGCTGGGTCTCGTGTCGCACGGCTTCGCGGTGGACCAGGCGAGCGTCTCAGGCTCGACGCTGACGGCCGAGGATTCGACCGGCGCCAGCGTCTTCACGCTCACCGTCAACGGTGACGGCTCGTGGAGCTTCAATCTGCTCGAGCCGCTCGACGATACGCCCGGCCAGGGCGAGAACGCGGCGACCATCGACCTCTCGGGCTTTGTCCGGGCGGTCGACTTCGACGGTGACACCGTCACGCTGGCCAACGACTTCAAGATCACGGTCACCGACGACGTGCCCGTCACCCGGGGCAACCTGGTGCAGAACGGCGATTTCGCCGCCGGCAACTGGACGCCTGCAAGCCTCAATGGCGTCACCTACGGCGTCATCGCGGCGCCCGGCGGCGGATCGCTCGGCTGGACCATCGCGCCGTCCGACTTCAATCCGCCGGCCCCGAATGGAATCCAGCTCGAACGCCTTCCCGCCGGGACCGCGGGCGTGTTCATGCCGGACGGCCATTTCATGGTCGACCTCAACGCCTTGCCGGGCGACGTGACGATTTCGCAGGTCGTCAACGGCGTCATGCCCGGCGTCACCTATTCGCTCGCGTTCTTTGCCGGCACCGCACTGACGGCCGGGAACGGAGGGACCGGCGGGAATGGCGGGAGCGGCGGGTTCTTGATCGGGAATGGCGGAAGTGGCGGAGCCGGCGGGCCCGGGGGAACCGGCGGGCTCTTCGGGAATGGCGGAAGCGGAGGGCCCGGCGGGACGGGCGGGGATGCCGGGTTCTTCGGCAATGGCGGGGCCGGCGGGACTGGCGGGCCCGGAGGAACGGGGGGACCTGGAGGAACGGGGGGGCCTGGGGGGACGGGCGGGGACGCCGGGACCGGAGACCCCGGTGGGACCGGCGGGGCCGGAGGTTTGGCAGGGAACGGAGGCGCCGGTGGGACCGGCGGAGCCGAGCTGCTCGTGTTCTGGGGCGGCCAGCAGATCGCCGATATTTTTCCGGGCGTTACGCTCTCGCCCTATCTGTTCACCGGACTCGTCGGCGGGGCCACCGCCGCGCTGAATACCCTGACCTTCGAGGAGAAGGGCGCGGCCGCCAGCGCCGGCACGTTTCTGTCCGACATCATTCTCGTCGCCGGCACGCCGCTCGGCATCGTCGCTGAAGGCGGGCTGGTGTCGGGCAGCCCGGGCGACCAGTTCGGCATCGGCAACCTCGCGGGCGCCCTGACCACCGCGAGCGGCTCGCTCGCCGGGCTCGTTGCCTTTGGGGCTGACGGGCCCGCAGCCCTGAGTCCCGCCTCCACCCAGCCCTCCGGCGGCTTCCAGCTCGTCGGCCAGGCGGCCGCACAGGCCGCGATCGCCGATCTCGACCTCACGTCGCACGGCCAGGCGGTCAATTCCGTCGCCATCGTGATCGCGGGCGGCATCGCGACGCTCACCGCGAGCGCCGCCGACGGGCATACGGTGTTCACGCTGGCGCTCGACGAGGGCACGGGTCAGTGGACCTTCACGCTGGTCAATCCGCTCGACAATCCGCATCCGCCGCAGGGACTGGGTCCGGATTCGACCATTCTCGACCTGTCGGGCCTCGTGCGGGTAATCGACTTCGATGGCGACATGACGCCGCTCGTGTCCGGCAGCTTCCTGGTGGACGTGATCGACGACGGGCCTGTGCTCACCGGCGCAACGGATGCCGGCAGCGTCGATGAAGGCGCGCTTGCGGCCGGGGCGTCGCACGACCTGTTTGGCGCCGGCAACGATCAGAATGTCGCCGGCGCCACGGCGATCGTCAGCGGCTCGATACTCAATCTGGTCTCATTCGGCGCGGATGGGCCGGCCTTCGACGCCGGCAACGCAAAAGCCGGCTTCCAGTTCGCGGTCGGCAACAACGCGACGCACGACTTCGGCGTCATGTCGCATGGCCAGGGGGTCAACTTCGTCACCCTGTCGGGCGTGACGGACGGGCCGGACGGCGCCTCGCAGACGCTCACGGCCTGGACCAACGGCGGGTCCGGCAACGGCGGCCATGCGGTGTTCACGCTCACGCTCACCGGCGACGGCGTCACGTTCACGCTGATCAATCCGCTCGACGATGCGGCCGGCAACGGCAAGAACAGCGTCACCCTCGACCTGTCGGGCCTGGTGCAGGCGGTCGACTTCGACGGCGACACCGTCGCGCTGGCGGCGAACGCCCTCAAGGTCACGATCACCGACGACGTGCCGGTGCTTACCGGCCAGACGGACACGTCCCATGGCGTGGATGAAGGCGCACTCGTCGCAGCGCCGGTCGGCGGCGATCTCTTCGGCGGCGGCAACGACCCGGGCCAGTCGGCGTCCGCCAGCGGCTCGTTGGCCGCCCTGGTGACGCTCGGCGCCGACGGCCCGGCGCTCGACGCCAGCAACAGCAACGCCGGCTTTCAGTTCGCGGTGACGAGCGGCGCGCACGACTTCGGCGTCAAGTCGCATGGCGACGAAGTCGATACCGTCACCCTCTCGGCGCTGACCAACGTGTCGGGCGTGCAATCGCAGACCCTCACGGCCTGGACGACCGGCGGGCCGGCCAGCGGCCATGAGGTCTTCACCCTCACGCTCAATGGCGACGGCAGCTACACCTTCACGCTGATCAATCCGATCGACGAGTCGGGGGCGGGCGAAGATGCCACGACGCTCGACCTGTCGAGCCTGATCAAGGCGGTGGATTTCGACGGCGACACCGTCGCGCTCGTCGCGGGCGACTTCAAGATCACGGTCACCGACGACGTGCCGACGATCAGCCCCGTCTCTGACGCGATGTCGGAGAATGTCGGCCACACCGTGACACTCAATCCGGCCAACTTTACTTTCGGGGCCGACGGTCCCGGGTCGGTGACGTTCGACACGACGCACGCCGCCTTCACGGCGGACCCGACCAACGGCCACCTCGTGCTTCCGACGAGCGGGCACTACGTCATCAACGGCAGCTCTATCACCATCAATCCTGGCACGGACTTCCAGGCCCTCGCGTTCGGCGAAACCGCGACGCTGGACATCCCCTATACGGTGACCGACGCCGACGGCGACACCGCGAGCAGCAATATCTTCGTGACGATCAACGGCGTGAACCAGAATCCGGCCATCACCGGCGGGACGACCTTGGGCGCGGTCCTCGAAGACCAGCCGATCGGACCGAATCTGGTGGTCAATGGCGGCTTCGAAACCGGCCACCTAAGCCCCTGGACGACGTCCACACCTCTCGATGTCTTTGTGTTCAATTTCGCGCCTGGGGCCCACACCGGGTCGAACTCGGCCGAGCTCGACGCTCAATTCGGACCGACCGATTTTCTGACGCAGGCGATCCAGACCGTCGCCGGACAGCAATACACGCTGACGTTCTGGGCCGAGTCCTTCGCTCCCGGCGAAACGGTCAACGTCTTTTGGAACGGCGCGCTGGCCGGCACCTTCGCGCTCGACGGCGCGTTCGCCTATCAGCAGGAGACGATCAGCCTGGTCGGGAATGGCAACCTGGAAAACCTGACGTTCGCCTACACCCCGCCGGCGTTGCTCGCCGGAATCGACATCGACGATGTGTCGCTGCAGACGTCGCTCGCTGCGGCGACGCAGAGCACCGGCGGCACCATCTCGTTTTCCGATCCCGACGTGAACGACACGCACACCGCGGGCTTCGGGGCGGAGAACAGCGCCAAGCATACCGACGGCACCGCCTATCTGGGGACGTTCTCGCTGGCGCCGATCACCGAGGCCGCCGGCGCCGGCACCCTCGGTTGGCAGTTCGTCGTGAACCGGTCCGACATCCAGTCCCTGGCGGCAAGACAGACCTATCAGCAATTCTATGACGTCACCATCGACGACGGAAAGGGCGGCACGAAAACGCAGGTCGTCGAGGTCGACCTCACGGGCATCAACGACGCGCCTGTGGTCGCGGCCGCCGACAAGACGGAAAGCCGCGCGTTCAACGCCGGCGCCGGCGGCACCGACACCGCTTCGGGCGTCATCCATTTCACCGACGTCGATCTCACCGACCACCCGAGCGGATCGGCGACTGTCGCATCCATCATCTACAAGGACCCCAATGGCGCGACGCTGACCCTGACGCAAGCCCAGATCAACGCCATCGAGGGCGCGTTCTCCGTGACCAATCCGGGCGCCAATACGAACAACGGCGCTGTCAACTGGAACTACAGCATCGCCGACAGCGCGCTCGCCTTCATGACGCATGGTCAGACCGTCAAATTGACCGAAACCGTCGCGGTTGACGACCACAACGGCGGCATCGACACGTCGACCGTCTCGGTGACGCTGGGCGGGCCGAACCATCCGCCGACCATTACGTCCGGGCCGCAGAGCGGCAGCGTGACGGGCGGCTTCTCGCTCACGGTGCCGCTTGGCGAGCTCGTGCAGAACGGCGGGTTCGAGTCGAGCTTCAGCGCGTGGACGGTGGCGAGCCAGACGGGCGACACGGTGGGCGGCACCGGCGGCACGCATTCCGGCAGCAATGCCGCCCTGCTGCGGACGCCCGGCGGCGCCGCCGACGTGGTGCATCTCAGCGAGTCGATCGCCACGGTCGCGGGCGTCTCCTACACGATCCAATTCTGGACGGCGACCGCGAGTTCGCCGGGCGGCAACTTCGTCAACATCCTGTGGAACGGCGGGCAGGTATTCTCACAGAGCATCCCAAACAGCGGCGGGTTCACCCAAGGCAATTTCGTCCTTCACAGCGTGACCGTGACCGGGACCGGGACGAACGCGACGCTCCAGTTCGACGTGCACAACACGGACTTCATCATCCTCGACGACATTTCGATGCGGGCGAATTTCACGCCCGGCACCGAGACGACCGGCGGCCAGATCACCTTCGGCGACCTGGACACGATCGACACCCATCTGGTGTCGGCGACGCCGCTCGGCAGCAACTACGTCGGGACGTTCACCCCGGTGCTGAGCCACGACTCCACCGGCACCGGGACGGGCGGCATCGTCAATTGGACCTTCACGCTGCCCGACAGCGACTTGCAGTTCCTGCCGCTCGGCCCGACCACCGAGACCTACGCGGTGACGGTCAGCGACCCTTACGGCGGCACCGCGACGCAGAACGTGACCGTCAACATCAGCAATCCCGACCACGCGCCGGTGATCACCTCGGGAACGCAATCCGGCGCCGTGACGGATGGTCTCTCCTTCGCGGTCAACACCGGCGAGCGCGTCGCCGACGGCGGCTTCGAGGCGAACACCAACAACGGCCTCGGCAATTTTTGGACGCTGGTGAAGCAGGCCGGCGATGTCCAGCAGCTACAAATATCCCCGGTCTTCGACGGCGCGCAGGAGCTCGATCTGTGGACGGGAACGGAC